>CAMNSU010000120.1 GCA_946555455.1 uncultured Clostridia bacterium
AATACAAACAGGAGGAAAAGAAAATGAAGGAACTGAAAGGAACCAAAACAGAACAAAACTTATGGTCAGCATTTAGCGGCGAATCCATGGCGCGCAACCGCTATAATTATTATGCGGAAAAAGCGCGGCAGGAGGGCTATGAACAAATTGGCGATGTTTTTGATATCACAGCGTCAAATGAAAAAGCACATGCGAAATTATGGCTGGACCAACTTGACGGAATCGGTACAACGGAAGAAAATTTAGTCGCTGCCGCCGGTGGGGAAAAATATGAATGGAGCGAAATGTATAAACAGTTCGCCAAAGAAGCGAAAGAAGAAGGCTTTGACCAGCTGGCGACGCTGTTTGAAATGGTGGGAGCTGTTGAAAAAGACCATGAAGAACGGTATAATACGCTTGTGGAAAACCTGAAAAAAGGACTGGTGTTCAAACGCGATAACATTGTGATTTGGATTTGCCGCAACTGCGGACATATTCATGTCGCGGAGGAAGCACCGCAAATGTGTCCGGTCTGCCGTAAACCGCGCTCTTATTTTGAAATCAAACAACAAAATTATTAAACAATTCTTGAAAATTTATGAAATTTTGGCAGAATCTATTTTCAAATACCGACAATTATGGTATAATATACGCGGAGCGCTTTCGAAAGGGGGACTAATTCCGGTTTGTTTTACTCGCCGTCATACCGTCCCCCTTGTCGGAATCCCCCTTTGCAGCGTTCTGCGCTCGCACGTCGCGCCGCGTGACGCGGCACTCCGAACGCTGTAAGGTATGCAATCTTCGGCACGTGTCCAAAGATTGCATGAATTGAAAAGCGCCGCCGAATCATTTCGTCGCATACGCTTTATGATTTCATTTGTTTTTTCATGAAATGAAACAAAAATGCGCGATACAAGATAATGGATTGCATTTTATAGAATAGTAATCGCACACAAAACAAACAATAAAGTTATGAATAGAATTTGTTTGAGAAGGTGCGATACGAAATGTCAAAATTTTTAGTGAAAAAAACAGATGAACTGCATGGAACTGTGGAAATTGACGGCGCTAAAAATGCTGCGCTGCCTATCTTGGCGGCAACGGTTTTGTCAAATGAACCTTGCAAAATTCATGATGTCCCCAATTTAAGCGATGTCAAGGAAATGTGCAAGTTGCTGGAACACCTCGGCGCACAGAATATGCGGCGTGGGAAGTCTGTTTCCGTGGACAGCGGCGCGGTGAACAATTTTGTTGCGCCATATGAAATGGTGGGAAAATTCCGCGGTTCTTTTCTGGTTGCGGGACCGCTTTTGGCAAAATATCACAAAGCAAAAGTCAGCTTGCCGGGCGGCTGCCCGATTGGTTCCAGACCCATTGATTTGCATTTAAAAGGGTTTGCGGCGATGGGGGCGGAAATCAGTCATGAAAATGGATATGTGGAACTGAGTGCCAAACGTTTGAGAGGCACAAAGCTATATTTGGATTTTCCGTCTGTTGGTGCAACGGAAAATATTATGATGGCAGCCTGTTTGGCAGAGGGACAGACCATCATTGAAAACGCTGCAACAGAGCCGGAGATCACCGACCTTGCCACATTTTTAATGTGTATGGGTGCAGATATCAAGGGCGCTGGGACTGATACGATTCGTATCAACGGCGTGCGGGAGTTAGGCGGCGCTACGCACACAGTGATTCCCGACCGCATTGAAGCAGGGACGTTTATGGCAATGGCGGCATTGATTGGCGGCAGCGTCACGATTCAAAACGTGGTCTGTGAGCATGTGAAACCCATTACGGCAAAACTGAAGGAAATTGGCGCTGACGTGCAGGAAAGCGAAGATGAGATTTGTGTGTCGCGAAAAAAAGAACTACATGCGTCGGATATCAAAACGCTGCCGTTTCCAGGCTTTCCGACGGATATGCAGTCCCAGTTTACGACGCTGATGAGTTTGGTCAGCGGAACCAGCATCATTGTGGAGACTGTGTTTGAAAACCGGTTTATGCATGTGGGAGAACTGCGCAGAATGGGCGCGAACATCAAAGTAGAAGGCTGTACGGCTGTGATTGAGGGCGTTGACGCGCTCAGCGCAGCGACAGTGAAAGCTACGGATTTGCGTGCGGGCGCAGCGCTTGTGATGGCGGGTATGTGCGCAGACGGTGACACAGTGATTGAAGATATTCGCCATATTGATCGCGGGTATTACCAGATGGAAAAAAAGGTGGCGGCGTTGGGCGGAAAAATGGAACGGATTTGAATATAGGAGCGGGAGACCGCTCTTTACATAAGCAAACACAAGATAAGAGAAGAGGGGTACATAATGAGAGTATTGTTTTTGACTGTATCAACAGGACACGGACACAATAGCTGCGCAAAAGCGATGGAGGACTATTTAAAACAACAGGGTATCATGACTTTTGTTTTGGATGTCTATGAATATGTACATCCGTTGATTGGAAAAACGGTTTCCGATGTATACTCTTTTGCATCAAGCAAAGTCCCCAAAATTTATGGGAAATTTTATGATATTGAAGAAGGCGGGAAAGGCAAAGTGGTAGGCACGATGAAAACACTGAACCGTGCGTTTGCCAACAAGTTGTTTAAATTCATTGAAGAACATCACATTGACGTGATTATTTGCAGTCATTTGTTCGCGGGCGAACTTATCACGAGACTGAAAGAAACGGGAAAATTGGATGTTCCGAGCATGGGCGTTGTGACGGACTATACCATACATCCGCATTGGGAAGAAACCAATCTGGATTATTATATCACCGCCGATAAAGGACTGACGAGACAGGCGGCGCTGCGTGGAATCACGCCGGAAAAAATCAAACCGTTCGGCATTCCGATTCATTTAAAGTTTGCAGAAAAAGTGTCCAAACAACAGGCAAAAGAGCAACTGGGATTTTCGCAAAACGATTTGATTCTTGTGATGATGGGCAGCATGGGATATGGAAATATGACCAGTATTTTGGAGGAAGTGGACAGCGTAGACAAGCCCTATGATATTGCTGTGGTATGCGGCAATAATGAAGAAGCCAAAGAAGCGATTGACCAAATGCAGTTTCGCCATCCCATACACAATCTGGGGTTTGTGAAAAACGTTGATTTACTGATGGACGCAGCGGAATGTATTGTAACCAAACCGGGGGGGCTGAGCGTATCGGAAAGTTTAGCAAAGGGGCTGCCCATGATTTTAGTGGACCCCATTCCTGGACAGGAAGACCGGAATGTGGAATTTTTAGTGAATAACGGCGTAGCCATGATTTCCTCCAAAACCTATCCTGTCAGCGAAGCGGTGAATCAATTGCTGGAAGATACCTGCCGGCGGGAAGAAATTAAAAACGCGATTGAGCGTATTGCAAAACCATATGCGGCAAAAACAGTGGGTGATTTTATTGTGGCGCAGTGGGGAAAATAGGAGCAGATTGTATGTTTCAAATACCGCAGGAAGTACAACAAGTGATACATACCATAGAGCAAGCTGGGTTTGAAGCGGTCGTTGTGGGAGGGCCGGTGCGGGATTTACTGCGCGCGCAGACGCCGCACGATTGGGATATTGCGACGAGCGCTAGACCGGAACAAGTGATGGAATGGTTTCCCAAAACGGTTCCTACCGGCATACGGCACGGTACGGTGACGGTGCTGCTGGGGAACATGCCGCTGGAAGTGACAACTTACCGTCAGGAAGCAGCATACCAAAATTACAGGAAACCCACATCGGTTGCATTTGTATCAAACCTTGAGGAAGATTTAAAACGGCGGGATTTTACCATCAATGCAATGGCGTACCGAATGTCGGGAGAGGTGGTAGACCTGTTCGGCGGGCAAGCGGATTTAGAGCGCGGCGTGATTCGCGCTGTCGGAGACGCGCGGGAGCGGTTTGAGGAAGATGCGCTCAGAATGCTGCGTGCAGTGCGGTTTGCCTGCAAATTGGACTTTGCAATCGAACAGCAGACAGCGGCGGCAATGCAGGAAAAAGCGCCGCTATTACAATATATCAGCAAAGAACGTATCGCAGCGGAATTAACCGCTGCGCTATGCACCGCCGCGCCGCAGCATTTGCTGCTGCTGCCGCAGACGGGACTTGCGGCATATTGTTTACCGGAATTTGCTTCATGGAATGAGGCGGACTGGAAAAATGCGATAGAACGTTTGCAGCGGCTGCCGGCAGAAAAAACACTCCGATTGTCGGCGTTGTTTCAAGAAACGGGAGAGACGCCGGCACAGTGTGCGGCAGCGGCGAAAAAAGTATTGAAATCGCTTAAATTGGATAACCATACAATTTCTAATGTCACGGCTGTTTTAATGCAGCAGACAGTCTCCTTTCCGGCAGCAGATGCAGCGCTCAAACGCTTGGCGCGCGCTGTCGGCGAAGAATTGCTGGAGACGGTTTTATGGCTGAATGCGATAAACAGCTATGACAGACAGCAGGCGCGGCAATGGGTGGAAGACACCATGCGGCAATATCAAACTATCAAACAGTATGGGGAAGCAATTTTTTTGCAGGATTTGGCGCTTTCGGGAGAAGATTTAAAAAATGTGGGAATCAGCGGAAAGGAAATTGGAGAAGTGCTCCGTGCATTGTTGGAATGGGTGACGGAACATCCGAACGATAATCAAAAGATATTGTTGCTGGAACGGACGAACTCCATGAGGAAAGCAGGTTTGAAATGAAGCGTGTAATGATAGTTGGAGCAGGGACGGCAGGTATGCGCCTGTTACACCGGTTAAAGGCAGCCGGAGCGTGTGAAATTGTCGGAGTTGTGGGAGAAGGAATTACGTGGGAAGGCTTGACGGTGCAGGGACAATGGGCGGATATTCCGCGTCATATGGAAGAAAATAGAGTTGAGCAGGTTTATTTGGCGGCGCCGGAAATAGAGAATGAGAAAAAAGAACAACTCATGCATTGGTGTGAGGCGCAGCAGTGTGAACTAATCATAGAGCCGTCTTTTTATGAAACGGAAAGCCGCAAAGCGCATATATTGCAGATGGCACAAGACCACATGGAGACGTTATTGGGCAGGAAGTTAGTGAATCTGCAGGTGGATATCGGAAATTTAGTGCAAGAGAAAACCATTTTAGTGACAGGCGCAGGCGGGACGATTGGGTCGCAGCTCTGTCGGGTGTTGGCGCAGTATCGTCCGGCAAAACTCATATTGATGGACATTGCGGAACATGACAGTCTGCGTATCATGCAGGAGGTTGCGCCAGCGGTAAAAAATGCGGCGCTAATCATTGGGTCTGTCACGAATGAAAAACTGGTGCGACGTGTGTTTGAGATACACCGTCCGCATATTGTGTTTCATGCGGCGGCGCACAAACATGTACCGTTAATGGAATCCAATCTGTCGCAATGCATGGAGAATAATGTGTTTGGTACTTATTGTTGCGCGGCGGCGGCAGCCGAAGTTGGCGCAGAGACGTTTGTGCTGATTTCCAGCGACAAAGCGGCGCAGCCTGTAAGTGTGATGGGAAAAGCAAAACGGATTTGCGAAATTATGATGCGTCTGTTAGATGAAGAAGCGCGGACAGCATTTTGTTCGGTGCGGTTTGGTAACGTGATTGGCAGCAGCGGCAGCGTTTTACAGGTATTTGCGCAGCAGATTGCCTGTGGCGGACCTGTTCTGTTGACGGATACTGGTATGACCCGCTTTTTTATGACTGCAAAAGAAGCGGCGCAGTTGGTGATTTCAGCGGCATTTCTAGGGGAAAAAGCGCATATGTATATGTTAGATATGGGAAAGCCTGTAGGAATTGCAACTTTGGCAAGGCGGCTGCTGAAGATAGTGGGGCGGGAAGATATTCCGATTGTCAGTACAGGCAAGCGCGAAGGAGAAAAATTGACAGAGACACTGTGCGCGCCGGAAGAACAGCTATGCAGCAGTAGATATTCCCATATTTTTACGATTCAAGATGGAACAAATTTCCAGGGAAATAAATGGTTTGAAACGCTTAAAAAATTAAAGGAAACTTTGTTTTGGGACGAAGCAGCAGCGATTCGCCTAATACAGCGGCTGATATTGGAAAAAGAATCGTGAAAATTGTTGTTGAATCATTACAAAAAATATGGTATAATATACGCTAAGCGTATATTATACGGATTTGAAAAGTGCCTCCGTCTCGCCACGCATAAAACGTGGCAACCGGCGGAGATGCACGAACAATATAGGAGGTTCCTCGTCGGGATACGACTCGGAACTGTCCTCCTGCGTAAGGACAAAAACGCTTCGCGTTTATGGTATAATAATCACAAAGTGACTAAAAAGGTCTGCTGGTGGAGAGAAAATGAATTTACTTTTTTTATGTAGTCAAAATAAGAGACGAAGTTTAACAGCCGAAAAAATTTTTGATGGATATCATGGACATAAAGTATATTCAGCGGGAACAGAATCAAATGCCAGAGTGAAAGTTACACCGGGGTTGCTTGGGTGGGCTGATATTATTTTTTGTATGGAAAAAAAGCATTTAAGAAGAATACAAGGGAAATATTTTGATATAGTTGCTGATAAGAAAATTATATGCCTTAATGTTAGCGATGATTATGACTTTATGGACAGAGAATTGCAGGAAATACTTGAGAGCTGTGTTTATGAATATATTTAAAGAAAAAATGACATATAGAATAATTAGAGTTTTTAGAAAGGTATCATATACCATGAGAAAAAAAGGGATTTTAGCAGTTTTGCTGATAGCGATGTTGCTGCAAGCATTACCTGCCGCTGCATTTTCCGATTTAGGCGGATATGAGTGGTGCGAAAGTGAAGTTACATATTTAAATGAAAAGGGATTGCTCCGCGGCACATCGGAGGGGATTTTTTCTCCGTCAGAAGCGGTTATACGAGGAGATTTTTCTGTTTTAACAGTGCGGATATTCGGACTGGAGGCAGACAGAATTCCGGAAAATTTTGATGATGTGGCGCCGGATATGTACTATTACCGGCCGATTGGTATTTTAAAACTGTATCAAATTGTTTCGGGAACAGATTGGAATCATTACAGTCCGGAGGAACATATGCTTCGTCAGGATATGGCAGTGCTTCTGTGGCGGCTGATGAATAAGGTGGGGTACACGGCGCAGTCCCATGCGGATACGGTATTGAGCGCTTATAGTGATAGTTGGCAGATAGAGCAGTATGCACGGGAGGCGGTTGCTTATCTGATTGAAAAGGGAATTATGACAGGAAAGCCGGATGGAAGATTATGTCCACTTGATACGGTGACGCGTGCGGAAATGGCAGTTATGATGGCAAGAATTCATAAATATTTATGGCAATCTTATGGAAATTAAAATGATGGGGGATTTATATGGCAGAGACAAGTATACAACAGGAGCATAAGGCTTCTGAAAAACAGATTTTAGCAATTAAAATTGCAGTGATTTCTGTTGCTGTTATTATTTTGTTCATGATTACATCAGCTATTGTGATTTTGGCACAGCGGTCAGATGATACTATTTTGCATGGCGTGTCTATTGAACAGATTGATGTTGGCGGAAAAACCAAGGATGAAGCAGTGGCGCTGCTAAAAGACAGCGTTGTGTTTGACCTGGGCGATAAACAATTAGAAGTGAAAAGCAATGACCAGACAGATACGATTACAGTCAATGAATTGATTGAAGGCTATGATTATGCAGCGGCAGCCGAAAAAGCGTTCCAAGTCGGCAGAAAAGGAAATTGGTTTACGAATGCCATGAAAGCAATTGGCACAGCAGTTGGGAAAGTGAATATTGCGCTGGAATATAAGGCGGATGAAGTGATGATTACGCAATTTGTGGATGAACTTCAGAAAAAGATTGATTCGCCGGTGGTTCAAAATCAATATAGCGTTGAAAGCAATCGATTGAAATTTGTCAATGGT
>CAMNSU010000121.1 GCA_946555455.1 uncultured Clostridia bacterium
GCAACATTGCTTTTGTCTACCATGCTGCTGAAAGTGACAGGAACAAGCGGACGTGCAGGAATGACGGGAGCAATTGCAATCGGCTCCATTATTTGTATTGTAGCGGCAATTGCGGGTGACACGTCACAAGACCTGAAAACCGGATATATTCTGGGCGCTACACCCAAATTGCAGCAATACGGCGAATTTATCGGAACGGCGGTTTCCGCAGCGGCAATCGGCGGCGTGCTGTATCTGCTCAGCGCGGCGTGGGGATTCGGCTCTGACCAGTTGCCGGCGCCGCAGGCGACCATGATGCAGCTCGTGGTGCAAGGCGTGATGGAGGCAAATTTGCCGTGGACATTTGTGTTTGCCGGCGCAGGAATTGCCGTTATGGTTGAAATTTTAGGCATTCCTGTATTGCCGTTTGCAGTTGGTCTTTATTTACCGCTGCGTCTCAGCGCAGGTATCATGGCGGGCGGACTGGTGCGGCTGTGGCTGACGAAACGGAAATATGAATCCAAAGAAGCAAAGGATTTGGCGAAGGAACATGGTACGCTGTATACCTCCGGTCTGATTGCGGGAGAAGGATTGGCAGGTATTTTGCTGGCGGTGTTTGCCGTAGTGAAAGTGGGCGGCAAAGATATCGCGTCCTATCTCTATTTGGGTGATAAATTTTCACTCGGCGGCATTGGCGGACTGGTTTTGTTTTTAGGACTGTTGGCAACGCTGGTTTATGCGGCGCTGAAAAGAAATAAACAAGCGGACAGATAAAATGGGAGGAATAGCATGAAAAAACGGAAAGCCCGCAGAAACTTGCTGGATATGGTACCGAATCGAAAAGAGCAGATTGTCTGGACGGAGCAGGAAGGCGGAAAAGTAGTGCTGGAGCTGGAACACCGTGGATTTTATGCGGCAATTGCCCAATATTGTTTTCATCGTCCGCGCGTGAGCAAAATCCATTTGGACGAATTGGGAAGTTATATCTGGAAACAGATTGACGGCAGTCATAATTTGTACGAGATTGCAAACTGCCTCAAAGAACAATTCGGGAAACAAGCGGAGCCGCTTTACGATAGATTTATCGCATTTCTTCAAATTTTGTTGCGGCATGGATTTGTGAAGCTGGAAAGCAGTAAAACTACCGTATGATGCAGCGCTCGCAAAATGATTGATTTTTGTCTTGATAGAAAAAAGTGTTTCCTGTTTTTTGCTATGTGTGCAAAGAGACTTGACAACGAAAAATGCGCGGAGTATAATGAAACCATAGTTTGAAATGCAATGACGGGGACGGAATCGGCAAATAGATTTCCTTCAGAGAACTGCCGGAGGGTGCAAGGCAGCGGAAACCAAGCGGATTCAAATCACCCCTGAGCAGACGCGCCGAAAACAAGTAACTTAAGCGCGTACGGTAGTCCCCGTTATAGGAACATGCATTGATAGATGCAGCAGGAGTGGTCGCCGAGGAGAAATGCGGCGGCAATTAGAGTGGAACCGCGGAAGCAATATGCCTTCGTCTCTAAACAGGGACGGAGGCTTTTTTTATGAGAACAGGAGGGAGTTTGCCATGCTGACATTGGACAAAATTTATCATGCGGCGTTTACCTTGAAAGATGTGGTGCGCAAAACCGATTTGATTGAAGCGCCTAAGCTGCGGGAGGACAGTCAGATTTATTTAAAAACAGAAAATTTGCAGGTGACAGGTTCGTTTAAGGTGCGAGGTGCTTACTACAAAATATCGCAGCTTAGTGACGAAGAAAAACGGCGCGGGGTTATCGCATGTTCCGCCGGAAATCATGCGCAGGGTGTTGCGCTGGCGGCGGCGAAAAACGGGATTCCGTCGCTGATTTGCCTGCCTGACGGCGCGCCCATTTCCAAAGTGGAAGCCACAAAAAACTATGGCGCGGAGATTTGTCTGGTGGAAGGAGTCTATGACGACGCCTACCAAAAAGCGTTGGAATTAAAAGAGGAAAAGGGCTATACGTTTATTCACCCGTTCGACGACGAAAATGTGATTGCAGGTCAGGGAACAATTGGACTGGAACTGCTGGAGCAACTGCCTGATGTGGACGCGGTGATTGTGCCGGTGGGCGGCGGCGGATTGATTTCCGGCGTGGCATATGCTATTAAAATGCTGAATCCGAACGTGAAAGTATATGGCGTACAGGCGGGCGGCGCGCCCAGTATGCAGCAATCGCTGGCACACGGACAGATCGAGACGCTGGACGGCGTTTCAACCATTGCAGATGGAATCGCTGTAAAAGAACCGGGCGAGCATACGTTTGATTTGTGCCGGAAATATGTTGACGAAATCGTGACGGTGACGGATGATGAAATTTCCACGGCAATTTTAATGCTAATCGAACAGCAAAAACTGATTGCGGAGGGCGCGGGGGCGGTTTCGGTTGCGGCGGCGCTGTTTGACAAGGTGCCTGTAAGAGGAAAAAAAGTAATTTGTTTGGTGTCGGGCGGAAACATTGACGTGACGATTTTGTCGCGCGTGATTAAACGCGGTTTGCTTAAATCCGGACGGTCGTATGCGGTGACAATTGAACTGATAGACAAGCCGGGACAACTCAAAGGCGTATCTAAAATTTTAGCAGACCTCGGCGGAAACGTTGTGTCCATTCATCATGAACGCGCAAGCGAAAGTTCCGATATCAACGGCTGCTATTTGCGCATTGTCATGGAGACGCGCAACTATGAACATATTGAGCAAATCCGCAAAGCGTTGACAGAAGCAGGATATCATATTGAATAAAAAAGGAGAGAGAAACAATGTTAAAAAAAGTGTACACAGAAAAAGCGCCGGCGGCAATCGGACCATATTCACAGGCGGTGATTTTGGGGAATCTGGTATTTACTTCGGGACAAATTGCCATCAATCCCGCGTCAGGTGAAGTAGAAGCGGATACCATTGAAACGCAGACGGAGCAGGTGATGCAGAATTTGAAAGCGGTGCTGGAGGAAGCGGGCAGCAGTTTTGAAAAGGCAGTGAAAACGACTTGCTTTTTAAAGCATATGAGCGATTTTGCGGCATTTAATGAAATTTATGGAAACTATTTCACAGAAAAACCGGCGCGCTCCTGCGTGGCGGCAAAACAGCTTCCCAAAGATGTTTTGGTGGAAGTGGAAGTTATTGCAAGCATTTAAGTAGAAAAGAAAAAAAGTCCGGAAAGCGGTTTCGCTTTCCGGACTTTTTTTGTTCGTTCAAATAAAATATACAAAATAGGGAAAGAATAAAAAGAAAACGAAAAAACAATATGGAGCGTGAAAATATGGCACAGATAACAGAAGAACAATTGGAAGAAAAAATATTTATGATTATCACCATGGCAGGCGATGCAAAATCCAGTTTCTATGAAGCGTTTGCGAAACTGAAAGAAGGAAACTACGAGGAAGCGGACGCGCTGGTGAAACAAGGAGACAATATCATGTCGAAGGCACATGACGCGCAGACCGACCTTATTGCGGAAGAAACAAACGGTAATAAAGTGCCGGTCGGGCTTTTCATGGTTCACGCGCAGGATCATTTGATGAATGCCATTTTGGTGCGGGAACTGCTGGATACGCTAATGTCTATGCAAAAAAGCATTAACAGTTTGAAACAAGATGATGAACTTGCATTTATATGAGAAAGGACGGAAGAAATGATGAAAAAAATAGCGTTGTTTTGTAATGCGGGAATGTCCACCAGTATGCTGGTGAAGAAAATGCGCGCCAGCGCACAGGAGCAGGGGATTGACGTTGAAATTGAAGCCTATCCGGCAAGTGAAATGGATCAGCGGACGGAGGGAATTGATGCGGCACTGCTGGGACCGCAGGTGAAATTTATGCTGTCGAATGCAAAAAAAATTTGTGACCCCAAAGGTATTCCGGTGGACGTGATTAACTCCATGGACTATGGAATGGTAAATGGCGGTAAAGTGCTGGAAGCGGCGCTTGCAATGATTGAGGCGGAAGGCGGCGGGAAAGAGTGAAATTTGCGCATGATTTTTTGTTTGGCGCGGCTTCTGCCGCCTATCAGGTAGAGGGCGGGTGGAACGAAGGCGGAAAAGGCGTTTCCAATTGGGACGTATTTTCTAAAATTCCGGGCAAAACTTTTGAAAACACCAATGGTGATGTGGCGGTAGACCACTATCACCGCTGGAAAGAGGACATTGCTTTAATGGCGGAAATGGGACTGGAATCCTATCGTTTTTCCATTGCATGGACAAGAATTTTACCGGAAGGAACCGGTGAGGCGAATCCGCAAGGAATCGCATTTTATAATCAAATCATTGACGAATGCCTGCGCTATGGTATTGTACCGTTTGTGACGCTCTATCATTGGGATTTGCCGCAGGCGCTTGAGGCAGCGGGCGGTTGGCGCAATAAACAAACGGCAGAGGCGTTTGTGCGCTATGCGGAGGTTTGTTTTGACGCGTTTGGCGACCGCGTGAAGCATTGGATTACTTTTAATGAAATGATTGTTTTTTGCCGGCATGGGTATCTGGCGGGCGCACATCCGCCAGGGTTGGTAGACGATAAAAAAGCATATTTTGAAGCAACGCACAATGTCATCACCGCCCATGCGCGGGCAGTGATGGCGTATAAAGCGCGAAAACAATTTGGAGAAATCGGTATTACGCATGTGTTCAGTCCGGCATTTTCCGCAGACAGTTCGCCGGAAAACATTGCTGCGGCAGACCATGTGAATTTGATGGATACCCATTGGTTCTATGACCCTGTTTTAAAAGGGGAATATCCGGAGGCGGTGACAGATTATCTGAGACGGGAAAATCTGACGCCGGACTGGAATGAAACAGAACTGGAGGATATTCGCAAAGCGGCGCCCATGAACGACTTTTTGGGACTGAACTATTATCAGCCGCAGCGCGTCATGAAAAACGATACTACAGCAACTTTAAATCTTTCTCATGAGACGGTGACAGGCGCGCCGGGCAGTCCGTCGTTTGACGGCGTGGCAAAAACAGTCAAAATGGAGGACAAGACCTATACCAAATGGGGGTGGGAGATTGCACCGGACGCCTTTTTAGAGGGAATGCGAATGCTGCGGCAGCGGTATGGCACGGTGAAATTATATATCACGGAAAACGGTTTGGGAGATGAAGACCCTATCATAGATGGGGTTATTTGTGACGTGCCGCGTATCCGCTATATTGAAACGCATTTGAATGCGGTGAAACAGGCAATCAAAGAAGGAATCAACTTAAAAGGCTATTTTGCATGGTCTGTCATAGATTTGCTGAGTTGGCTGAATGGGTTTAAAAAACAATATGGATTTATTTATGTAGACCACGCAGATGGGCTGAAACGCAAGAAAAAACTCTCGTTTTATTGGTATCAGCATATCATTGCCACGCGTGGCGAAGGGTTAGGAAAGTGAAGTGAGATTTATGAAAAATAATACATCAGGAAGGTTTTCCGATAAAATGATGGAATGGGTCAACCGGTTTGCGAACACCAAAGCGATTTTGTCGCTGAAAGATGGTTTTGTGCTGACCATGCCCATCACACTCATTGGTTCTATTTTTATGTTGATTGGCAATTTTCCGGTACCGGGCTGGGAAAATTTCATGGCGCGGATTTTCGGCGCAGGATGGCAGCAGCCGCTCAATCAGGTGACGGGCGCGACATTTGATATTATTGCGTTGGTTGCGGTGTTCGGTATTGCTTATTATTGGGCGAAACACAGCCATGTGGACGCGGTGCCGGCAGGATTGCTTGCGCTGGTTTCCTTTTTGATTATCACCGATTCGTTTGTTGCGCTGCCGGAGGAAATCATGAATGCAATCGGCAATGAAGGTGTGGCGCTGCAAACAGTTTCCGGAGTGATACCCAAAAGCTGGACGGGCGGTCAGGGTATGGTGACGGCGATTTTGGTCGGTTTTTTGGTGGGTGCGATTTATTCTTGGTTTATCCGCCGCAAAATTACAATTAAAATGCCGGAAAGCGTACCGGAAGGCGTATCAAACGCATTTTCCGCACTCATTCCGGGCGTTGTGATTGTGACGCTGTTTTTGCTGTTATATATCCTTTGCGACTTGTTGGCAGGAAAAACGCTGACCGCTATCATTTATCAGATTTTGCAGATTCCTATGCAGAACTTGAGCGATTCACTGGGCGGCATTATCGCGATTATGGCGTTGATTTCGCTGTTTTGGCTGTTTGGGTTGCATGGGCCAAACATCGTGATGGGCGTGATGGCGCCGATTCTGACGGCGAATGTGCTGGCGAACCAAAAAATTGTGGACGCAGGCGGAACGCTCGTTGCCAGCGGTGCGAATGCAAATGCGGCGATTGTCGGGCCGCAGATGGTGGACATCTATTGTAAATTCGGCGGCGCAGGTTTGACGCTGGGACTATTAATTGCCGTGTTTATTGCCGGACGGTCTAAACAACTGCGGACGCTTTCCAAAATGTCGCTGGTGCCGGGACTTTTTAACATCAATGAACCTGTTATATTTGGGCTTCCCATTGTAATGAACCCATTTTTGGCAATACCGTTTATTGTGATTCCTGTCATTGCAGCGATTTTAACGTATCTTTCCATTAAAATCGGATTTATTGCGCCGTTTGTTTCTACACAGATTCCGTGGACAACGCCGCCGCTTATTTCGGGATTTTTGCTTTCCGGCTGGCAGGGGGCGTTGCTCCAATTGGTGATTTTGGCGATTTCCATTGCAATTTATCTGCCGTTTGTGAAATTGCAGGACAGACAGTTTTACGACATGGAGGAAAGCGACAGAGCATGATAAAAAGAGCCTGACGATGTTTTTGTCAGGCTCTTTTTGGTAGGGAGAATATATAAAATGAAAAGCATTAAGCTGCTTCCACGATTTTGTAATAGGTGCGGGCGGTCAGCAGATAGACCACCACATAAATGCCTGCAAAGAACGCCGCTGTTCCGGCAGTACACAGGAAAAACAACAACGTATCCGTTAAATGGAACGCCAATAAGAGATTTCGGATTACGCCGAAGGCAAACAGAATGTGCACCACTGCACCGACAAGCGGCAGGAAAAAGACCGTTAAAATCTGTTTGTTAATCGTTTGACGCACTTCTTTTTGACTCATACCGACTTTCTGCATAATGGCGAAGCGGTCGTGGTCGTCATAGCCCTCCGAGATTTGTTTGTAATAAATAATCAAAACGGTTGCCATCAAAAACAGAAATCCGAGAAAAACGCCAAGGAACAGAAATCCGCCAAACATGGAGAACCATTCCTGCCGTGCGATATCAATGCCGCGCATAGAAAATTCCGGAAGCACTTGCTTGATATCCGCATTTAGCGCATCATAAAAGGCGGTATGGTCTTCGCCGCTTTGCTGCGTAAAATTGAAAAAAGTGGTATACTGCGGCGTCATGTCTTGTGCATTCACCAGCGTAGCCGCGATTTGTTCCAACGTTTCCATGCTGTCTACAACAAGATAATAACTGTCAAAGGAAATTGCAGCGGTTTTTTCTGCAATGGGGAAAGACGTTAGTTCTTCTTTTACCTGAAACGTTTTGTCTCCCAAGGTGAAAGAGGGCTGACCGTAGGTTTCACTTTCGGAAAACAACAAAATTTCTTCCGGACGCAGCGTGACGGAATCGGCGCTCATGGTGTTATAATCTGCAACAGGCAATACTTCAAAGGCAACGGCGCTGCTGTTTCGCACAGAATCGGCAGGCTGAA
>CAMNSU010000122.1 GCA_946555455.1 uncultured Clostridia bacterium
GAGATATACATAAGTGACTGGAGTTCAGACGTGTGCTCTTCCGATCTGCCAAATTGCCAGCGCAATCACCAAAACGGCAACCAGAATAAACGATATTGGAAGGTCTCGACCTGTACGCAATTCCTGTATATTTCCGCCATTTTTTCCGCGCAGACTTCCCATAGCATTCACAAAGGTTTTCACAATCAGCGGAAACGTTTTCACCAGACTGATGATACCGCCCGCCGCTACTGCGCCCGCACCAATATATTTGATATAGGTTGACCATAGCTGATCCGGCGATAATCCACTGATAGGATCTGTACCGGGAAACACCACATTATCCGCACCAAACAGGCTAATCAGCGGCATCAACACCAGCCAGCTCACCACACCGCCGCCCAGCATATAGCTGGAAATCTTCGGCCCGCAAATATATCCGACGCCTACAAGGGCAGGTAAAATGTCCACGCCTATCGCCGCTCCTCGATAGGACTTTAAATCATACTGCACACTGCTGGGGAATATGCCCAGTCCATCTGCCACAAATTTATAAACTGCAGCTATCCCAAGTCCGGCAAAAACAGTGGAGGCTTTCGCGCCGCCTTCTTCTCCCGCCAAAAGCACTTCCGCACAGGCGGTTCCCTCCGGATAGGGCAGCGTTCCATGTTCCTCCACTATCAGCGCTTTGCGCAGCGGCACCATAAAGAGCACGCCCAGCAAACCACCCACCAACGCAATGAGAAAAATGGTCAAGAGAGAAGGCGCTGCCGTCCCCCATTCCTTCGCCCAAAGAAACAAGGCGGGCAACGTGAAAATAGCGCCCGCCGCAACAGATTCTCCCGCCGAACCAATGGTTTGCACCATATTGTTTTCTAAAATAGAGTCCCGCCGCAGCGCAATACGGATAATTCCCATGGAAATAACTGCTGCCGGAATGGAGGCTGACACCGTCATACCAACGCGCAGCCCCAAATAGGCATTTGCCGCACCGAATACCACTGCCAACAGTATACCAATCAACACTGATGTCACCGTAAATTCCGGCACAATTTTTTCAGAAGATATAAAAGGCTTGAATTCGTCCGCCGTGTTCTTCACAGAACGTCACCCTTTCTGTCCAATCAATTGTTTTTAGTATACCCTTTCTTTCGCGCAGATATCCCAATTCATTGATTTTCATACAGAAAAAGTGAATCCGTCCTCTATTTTTTCTTGATACAATAAATATCATGCGGCATATCCATACCGTAGTAGTGTTTCACAAAAGAACCGACTTTCTCCATGCCAACTCGTTTCGCCACATTTTGCGAAGCGATATTATTGTCGCGGATAATAGAATAAACCTCTTCTGCCAAAAGCGTTTCAAATGCATAGTCGCGGCACGCCACCGCTGCTTCCGTAGCATATCCTTTGTGCCAAAACGCCTTTTGAAACAGATATCCGATTTCTAAAACCTCTCTGCCGTCACAATCCTGCATTGTCAGTCCGGCTTGTCCAATGAGTTCACCGGTATCTTTCAAAATGGCTGCCCACAGCCCAAACCCATATTGCGCATAACGGTTCAACTGCTTGTCCAGCCATGCCCACACCTCCTCGCCTAGAAAAGCGTGTTCATAGGCATACATAACCTCTTCATCCTGTAAAATTTTGCATAAATCTGAATAATCTTGTTCTGTTAATTTTCTTAAAATGAGCCGTTCTGTTTCCAAAACCATACCTGTTCCCCTCTCCTGATTACAAAAGGGCGCAAACTGCGCCCCTGTTCTCATTCATTTTCTACAATCGTATAAATAATGCGCCGGTTTGGCTTTGTTAATTCCTCCAGCACTGCAAGAAGCAGATTCCAAACATTGACGCAGGACTGCAAATCCATTGTCTCATCCGGCGTGTGACAGCCCCGCAGCGTAGGTCCTACCGCAATGGCGTCCAAGCCCTCCATCGCACCTGCAAAAAGTCCGCATTCCAGTCCCGCGTGTATCGCTTCCACCTTCAACTCTCCATGAAACAACTTCCGGTACATGTCGCAAAATACATCGCGGATTTTGGAATACGCCGCATATTGCCAGCCTGGATATTCCGCCCGATACCGGACAGTACAGCCGAATGTTTCTCCCAGCAATGCAAGCTGCTCTTTCATTTCCTCCTGCAATGGCTGCACGCTGCTGCGCGGCGCAAATACTGCCCGAAACGTCCCATTTTCCAGCCGCACAACGCCCAGATTAAGAGAACTGACTACAAACTCGTCATGCAGCATATCTTTTTTCTGTACGCCATCCGGCGCCAAAAACAGCATATTTACAATCTTTTTTGTTTGCTCCTTTTTCACCGCCGCCGCAGGCGCTTCCTCGGAAATGACAGTTACATCAAAATCCGCTTCCGTGGGACAAAATTCTTCCCGAAGCTGCTTTGCTTTTTCCACCAGCCATTCTTTTGCCCGCGCCAATGCAGCATCATCTTGCAATGCAATCCGCGCATCACACTCCCGCGGGATAGCGTTGTCTTTATTGCCGCCATGCAACGATATCAATTGATAGGGTACTTCTTTTGACAACAGATATAATATCCGCGCCATAATTTTGTTGGCGTTTCCGCGCTGCAAATGGATTTCCGCGCCGGAATGTCCGCCCAATAGTCCGCGCAGCGCAATATGCAGCGCGGCGGTTCCGCAGGCTTCTTCCGCGGCGTCACAGAATAATTCCGCACGCAGCCCGCCTGCACAGCTCACTGTCGCAACGCCTTCTTCTTCGGAATCCAAATTAATCATTGTTTTTGCGCGCAGCTTTGTTTTGTCCAGCTGCGTCGCGCCGGTCAGTCCTGTTTCTTCCTGCACCGTAAAAACGCATTCCAGCGGCGGGTGTGTCAAAGTGTCGTCCGCTAAAATTGCCAGCATGTAAGCGACGGCAATACCATTGTCCGCGCCAAGCGTTGTTCCGTTCGCCCGCACAAATCCCTCTTGTTGGATAATATCAATTCCCTCTGTTTCAAAGTCGTGCGCCACATCATGATTTTTTTCGCACACCATGTCCGTGTGCCCCTGCAGCATCACCGGCTCCAATGCTTCGCTGCCGCTGCTGCCTGTTTTACGAATCACAACGTTATAAATTTCATCAACTTCATATGCTAAACCATGTTCTTTTGCAAATGCCGCCAAGTAGTCGCTGATTGCTTTTTCGTTACCTGACCCGCGTGGAATTGCGCTGATTTCCTCAAAATAGTGAAATACTGCTGTCGGTTCATATCCCTTGATTTTATAGTCCATATCACGTTCTGCTCCTTCTGCCGCGTTTTCTGCAAAGTGTTCTTTCTCTATTTCAGATTTACTGCTCCGGTGTCTTGTCTGCCGATATGAAATCTGTCCATTCTTTACACTGCTATATAGTATACCTCATTTTTGGAATAAAATCAATTCTGCCAAATCATCATTTCCGCTTCTGCTTCGAGTAATACGCTGCCGTCTCATGCCAAGCCGCTAATCTCCCTCTTGTTCCATATAATTTATGTCAGCCGCCCTAAAATAATGTAAAAAATTTGCCAAAAACAAACGCGGTTTTACCAATTCGCGGTCCATTGAAGCACAAAAACGGCGGCATGATATATGCCGCCGTTTTTGATAGACTTACCGAATCAAGATTTTAAAATCCGTTTCTGATAATCCTTGCTGTTCTGTCCTCACCCACGCCAAAACGTGTACAATAGATGACTTTATCTGTAACGGAAATCACGTCAAACGCTGTTTCCGTGATGGTGCCGAATTCTCTTTCGGGGCTGGCAGGATCCCATTTGCCCTTATCTACTCCTGTCCCGCTCTGGGTATCAATCGAAACAATTTTGCCGTCATAGACAAGGTTGTCATAATGCAAATGTCCTGCTATCGCCGCAATCACGTTGTCCGCCCGCTGCATTGTCTTCCATAGCTGGTCGCCGTGCATCAGATATTCTGTTTCACCGACACAATCCGGAAAATGTCCTTTGGCACGAATCGGCACATGCGAAAAAACAATCACTTTTTTATCTGTTTGAACGGTTTCTTTCACCCACTGCAGTTGTTTCATTGAGACGCCCACTTCATTGACCGGATATATCTTTTGTCCTTTGTTATCGGTGCCGTAGCACAAATCCGATGTGTTGAGAAAAACGAAACGATATCCCAAATCCTCAAAATCTGTGTAATAATAATTTTCCGCCGTCGGATTATTTTTCATGCAAATTCTATGTAAATCTTCGGGATACAAAACGTACTCAGACACCTCCGGCTTCTTTTCACCCGCAACTTTTGGGAAACTTTTCAGCGGTTCAAGCACCGATGTTGTACAGCAATCGTCATGATTCCCGATACAGCAGTGAACGGGAATGGTGAGCCGATACAACGCTTCCATCATTTCCTCAATTGATTCATGCGCTTTTTGTGGGTCGTCATGGTAGTCACAGCCCAAATCGCCGCCGCAAACAAGACACTGCAAATTGGGCAGCCGGTCTATGATATATTGCATAGACACCACAGCGTCTAAAGCCGATTCAAAATCGTCCGGCGCATAATCCGCATGTTTGGGGCAATCCCACTCGGACAAACCGTTGTGGGGGTCTGTATAAAAAATAAAATTCAGCGGCGCGTTTATTTTCTTGATTTTCTCAATTTTTGCGTCATAATGGTTCGTTAAATAGGATACATCTTTTTTCATTGATACGTCTCCTTTTTCGTCATTGCTCCCGCGTTTTCCCAACAAATGCGTTATGCTCCTGCAATATTTTTCTGAGCTTCTTTGTATCCACTTCTGCCGCGGATACGCCGTCTTGCACTGCCAAAGCTGCCGCGGTTCCCGCCGCCTGCCCCATACATGCACACGTCGGCATTGTTCTAAGCGATGACTGCGCCTCGTGCGTCGCTGAAATACATCTGCCCGCCGCCAAAAGATTTTCCGCGCCATCTTCCGGAACCAGACAGCGGTATGGAATCGTATAATACTCGTCCTCTTTAAATTCATGCAGATACGTTCCCGACCCGTCCGGACTGTGAATATCTATGGAATACCGGCACGCCGCAATGGCGTCGTCAAACACCGTGAGATTCAGCAAATCCTGCTCGGTTATCGTATATTTTCCTTTTATCATGCGGCTTTCGCGCACACCGATATCCGCTGCCGAGGAAAGAATTTGTGCCTGTTCAAATCCTGCGCAGTTCTCTTTCAAAAACAAAAACAACTCCATCATCTGCCGTCTGCCCTCGATTTCGCTGTCGCTTAAATCCTGCGCGTTGACCGCCGATTTTTTGATGATTCTTGTGGAATTTAAATGCAAAACGCCGTCTGACATATGCACAAATTTCAGCACATTCTCTCTTGGGTTTATGATTTTGCCTTCTTTTTGGAACTGCGCATACAGCGCATTGATTTTATCATGGTTTTGAAACACCGTGTCAACGTCAACGTCCGACAACCTGAAACAAAGCGTCATTGGCTGGCAAAGGTTGTCGCTCTCTCTGCCTATCCTGCAGGCGCAGCCCGCCATTGCCGCAAGGTCTGCGTCACCCGTGGCGTCAACAAAAAACTTTGCATGATAATTTTGCGTGCCGCTCTTGTTCACAACGCTGACCGACTCCAATTGCCCGTCCTTGCACACAGCGCCGGAAAGATAGGAATGGAACAGAATATCCACTCCCGCTTCCATACACATATTGTCAAGAACCACTTTTAATAGTTCTTCGTTAAACGTCACTTTATTTCGGTGCAGTCCGCCGAGCGTCTGCAATCTGTCCAGTATTTCCCGAAAGATTCCATCTGAAATCAGTTCCGTTTTTCCGTCTATTTCGCCGGTGTACACCATAAACGGATTAACAAGACAGTTGCACGCCGCGCCGCCCAAAAAACCGCTTTTTTCTATCAAGAGCGTCTTCATACCCTGCCTTGCGGCACAAACTGCCGCCGCGGCGCCTGTGAGTCCGCCGCCGACTGCTATCACATCATATTTCATTCTCCAACCTCATCTTTTCTATTTCTTTTTTTATTGAACCTCAAATGTATACCGCCCCACATAATCTTTTGCCGAAATCTGTATATATATTTGGTCTTTGTCATATTCTTTCGGCAGCGCAAAACGAAAACGATATGCCCCGCGGTTATTTGTCTCGGCTACGTCTGACCATAGCAAATTATTCAAATATGCTGTCCTGTCATAAACCGTTGTTTTCATGTCAGAACTCAGCACAGTTATCACGCAATCCCCTCCCGCACTGCTTTGGGGCACCGTCCCGCTGACGGTAATCAGATCTCCGCTCTTCATACATTTGATTCCGGCGTCGCCCCCCCAATAGTTCAGCGTTGCCGCGGCAGTGAGCGGTCTGAGCGTCGCCATGCTTTCCACCGCCATGATTTTAAAACGTTCCATGTTCGGAATGTCGGCAATGGAATACTGCTTCAGCATACCGCCGCTGCCTACCGTTTCTGTGCTGACGTCGCTCTGAATCAGCTTGCCGCTTCCGTCATATGCCGCCATAATCACATTCATTTGTGTGGCTTCTGTCACGCCGTTCGTCCGAATGTCAACGTCAACCGTATCCGTTCCCTCCGGCATAAAGCGCATGTTGTCCGCCGAAAAGGAAATGGTGCAGTCTTGTTTTATGAAATCAACGCCTTTGACATAAACAGGTTCGGTTTGGTAGGTTCCGGTATAAGAACCCGACTCATTTTTGATATATTGCGTATTTCCATACATATCGCTGACTTCAAAATACGGCCTGTCGCTTTGATAAGTGTATTGCGCTCCCGACGGCGCGCCCGACGAACCATATTCCGTATATTTCCAGAAACACATGATTTCTTCCCCATCAGCGCTCACAAATTGATAGGCATATACATTCGCTGTGTCTGACCTGTTTTTTTGGAATGTCGCGCCGCCTACAATATCATTAAATGCCGCTGCGGCGATATAGGCAGGTTTTGCCGCAAAAGGTGTTTTGTCCTCATGGGATTGCACAATGCCGAATTTATTTTCCTGATAGAACCAGCCTGCATGATTGTCGGCAAATCCATAATGAAATACCTTGTCAATCAATGTCGGATTGCTATAGTATGCAAACGACCTCGCATACCGCCGCGCCTGCTCCTCCAGATTTGCTTGACCCATGCTGCCTGCCGCCGCCGGACTCATGTCCTCCGCCGGCCAGCCTGTTTCCGTCATCCACGCTTCTTTCCCAGAATCTTTTCCTTTCACAAAATTCGTAAAATTCTGCATCAGATTCACCAAAGTCGGTGCATACTCCGGTTCTGCCATATAATCATACGCATGAAAGCTATATACGTTCCCTAAATCAAAGATACCGTTTTTATAGCAAGCGGCGTCCCACTCCGGTTCATATCTGCCGGTTTCTCCCACGACAATCACCGCGTTCGGATTCGCCGCCCGAACAGCCGGCACCATCGCTTTTACCAATTTCGCAAACGGCTCTGCTTTTTCCGGCGTGTGTATGCCGCCCGGTTCCAAATTATACTCGTTGGTAGTGGCAAAATAATTGGTATACGGCGACATTTCTTTCACCGCCCATTTGCAGTAATTAGCATATGCCTGCCGTTTTGCATCGCTGTCCATCCAATATGGATAGGTGTCATAGAGCGGATTGTCACAATTCAAAATGATAAGGCTT
>CAMNSU010000123.1 GCA_946555455.1 uncultured Clostridia bacterium
ATATTCCTTATCATGGTGGCATGATTGCATATCACTGCAAGACCGGCGAACACGGTTTGACAAAGCAGGACTGGAATTTGTTTCTGGATTTTTCGGATATACATTTGAAATAACGGATAGAAAATGCTGCAAATTTTGGTGAAGTGAACGGGACTTCCCTAAAACCAAATGAAGCTATGCAGCAAAAGGGAGTGTTGTAAGAGTGAAATCAGACGTTTTTATAAAAGCGTAGCCGGCATATATTTCACGAACTGTTGCACTGCTGTGAATCGAGTGATGTTCCGTCAAATTGGTAAGTTATGTCGTTCATTGCTAAAATTCCCGCACCCTTTCCGGTGAGGGAATTTTAGTTTGGGTATATCTTTATCTGATGCACCGGTGCACTTGGTTTTGTCTTAGAAATGGCTAAAAATCGCTATATAACAGGCGTACTACAGAAAAAGTCTATAGAATGGAAAAATCGTTGATTTACTTTTTATTGTACCGGCGGTAGAATGAAAGTATAGAAAGTAACGTTTTTGCAAAATGGAGGAGATAGTATAAAAAAAGATTCTCCTCCACCGGTTATGGCGGAGAGAAATAACGTGGTCTTGCCGCTGATTCAAAACGAACGAGTACAAACAGAGAACATAAAAATGAAAAATAAATCGGAAAAGAGAGGTTACAATAATGAAACTTTCGGAAATTAACATCAGAGACCCTTTTATTTTGTTCTATGAGGACAAGTATTATATGTATGGGTCACGAGTGGGTGAGCAAAGAGGATTTGATGTATATATAAGCGATGATTTGACAGATTGGAGCAATCCTGTATCCATATTTGAGTATTATGACGGATTTTGGGGAACAAATCAGTTCTGGGCGCCGGAGGTGCATTTGTATCATAACACATTTTATATGTTTGCATCGTTTCGGGATAATGAAAATCATAGAGGAACGGCAATCCTTACATCAAAAACACCTGATGGTAAATTTAAAGAGCATTCAGAAGGCGCTGTAACGCCGAAAAAATGGTCTTGTCTTGACGGAACGCTATACATCGAAGATAAAACACCGTATATGATTTTTTGTCATGAATGGACGCAAGTTAAAAACGGTGAGATATGTATGGTTAGGCTATCCGACGATTTAAAGAGAGCGGTATCCGAGCCTAAGCTGCTTTGGAGGGCAGCAGATGCAAAGTGGGTTTTTAGCGTAAAAGGTAATGATGAGTATGTGACTGACGGACCTTTTTTGTATTCACTGAATGGCAGATTGATATGTATGTGGTCAAGCTTTGGTAAAAAAGGCTATTGTCAGGCAGTTGCATATTCAGATAACGGCAAAATAGACGGTAATTGGCTGCATTTAAGTCAGCCAATATATGAAGGATGCGGACATGGTATGCTTTTTAATACGCGGGAAGGCAATTTGAAATTGGTTTTTCATAAGCCAAATACGCATACTTTGGAGCGCGCTTGTATTGTTGATATTGAGGAGAAGAACATAACGGAGATGATTCAGTTAGGGTAAAATCGGTATAACGAACGCGTTTTCGGGAGGATATATAAACATTTATCCGAAAAGAAATTACATTTTGTTTTTTAGGAAAGGGTGACGTGGGATGGGAGATAATATGATGCAATTACTGCGAAGATTTGTTGGTTTGTTGCTTTCGGTGGTTCTTTTTCTGATTTCTCTGCCGACAAATGCGGCGTGGGATGGCTATGAAGAAACGAAAAGCGGGAGCGTACATCTGGTGGATATGAACCGGCGCGGTTCTGTGACCAGTACAGGCTTAGCGGCGTCCGGCTCCGTGCGGAAGGGGCACAAATATTCCATGTATTGGAATCACGGCGCTTCAAAAGCAGATGTTTATCTGCCGAAAAAGAATATACCGCGCGATTGGTCGCAGTTTACATCGTTGGATTTATGGATTTACAGCGAAAAAGCATATGGCAACAAATTTATGATTGTGGTGGACTGCGACCCGAAGGAGGCAGGAGCGGCGTCATATTTGTCTAAAACAATTACGGTGGACTGGGAAGGTTGGAAGCAATTTTCCATTCCTGTTTCCAGTATGTCAATCAGCCGCAATGCAGACCCAAAAGAAGTAAACAATGTGCGGCTTGTTATCAACGGGTGGAGTATGGTAATTAATCCGGAATGCGAACTGTATTTCGGCGAAATCAAGCTATCCGCTGCCGGCGAATTGATAGGGAGTACCGGAAGCATGTATGATATGGATACATACAATACGATTGTTGAGGCGCTCGGCGATGGATATGCGGTTTATCGGGGCGGTCAAAATGCCTATTCACCGGAGGAAGGGCTGATTCCGCTTGGCGCGGCTGCGGCTGAAATTGACGGCGCAACGGCTGTACCGCGTGTATTCTTTGAAACATATCTTGGCGCGAAGGTCGCGCAAGCCGGCGGCGTTTATACGCTGACGGTGGGAAACAATACATATTCCGGCGCGGGTCAAGAGATGGACGGGACGGTCTATTTCCCGCTTGCAGAAGCGGCGAAGGCGTTGGGGTTTGAAACGGCGGAATCCGGCGGACTGACGCTGGTTAGTAAAAGCGACAAGCTTTCGATCATTACAAACGACGCCATTCTAAAAGAGGCTGTGATATATATGGCGAGCTATCAGAAGCCGGACGCAAAGAGCATTACATCGGAAGATTATAAAGTGTTGAAAGACAGATGGCGTTTGGAACTGGTTGGCGATGAAACACTGGACTTGAACGACGAGCGAATCGCCGCAAACGTAAAAGCGATTGAAAACGCGGGAAAAAGCGCACAGATGAAGATGAATAAGGGAACTGACATAGAAGAATTGTGGGGTGATAAAATTGTCACCTCCGGTCAAATGACGCGGGAATACAAGCAAATTGCGCAGATGGCAAAGGCATGGGCAACATATGGTTCCGCGCTCTATCATGACGAAGTGCTGCGCGATGATATTCTGTTTGCGCTGCAATGGATGTATGAAAACCGCTATGGCGAGGCAGAAAAAACGAACAGCGGATGGCGGTCAACCAGCCTGTTCAACTGGTGGGATTGGCAAATTGGTGTACCAACGAATCTGATTGATACGCTCATGCTGATGGAGAGCGAGCTTGACCGCGAAACCATCACCCAATATCTGTCACTGTTTGATAAGCTGGTGCCGACTGCCACAGACTACGGCGCAAATAAACTTAATTTCGCAAAAGAAATCATCGGTTCCGGTTTGTTACAGGAAAATGCGGACAGGGTGATTGTTGGTCGCGACGGCGCAGATGAAACAATGATGTATGTTGATGGCGGTCGCAACGATAAGCAGGGATTTTATACGGACGGCTCCTATATTTACCACAGCCTCCATCCGATGAACGGAACCTACGGCTTTGAACAGTTCAAAAATTTTGCAGCTCTCATGTATTTGCTGGAGGGAACAAAGTTTGAATACTGCAATCCGATGAAATACAACATTTATGAGTGGGCAATCAATGCATATGAGCCGCTGATATATAAAGGAGATATGTTCCGCTTTGTGTTGGGACGCCATCCGAGCGGTGGAGCCGATATGGGGCGTGGGGTTGTGGAAGTATATCTGAACTTGCTGGCACTGGATACTATTCCGGCAGACTTGGCGGCGCGGCTGAAATCCATTATTAAATATATGGTCACAGAGGATACGTCAAAGTCTTACTATCAGAGCCTTACGTTTGAATCCATCCGGCTTCTGAATGAGATTATGGCGGACGATTCCGTGGCGCCGCGTGAGAATTACATATTAAATAAGATGTATTACAACATGGATAAGATGGCGCACCAGCACGAGACATGGGCGGCGGGCGTTTCTATGTCGTCCTCCCGCATTTATAACTATGAATGTATTAACAGTGAAAATATGACGGGCTGGTATGTGTCGGACGGTATGACCTATCTCTATTCGGAAAACGACTTAACGCAGTACAACAGTATCTACTGGACGGGCGTTGACCCGTATCGGTTGCCGGGTACAACAGTCAACACGGGCAAGCGTGAGGTCACAAGTGTTGCGCAAAAAAATGAGTATCTCAGCAGTCAGGATTTTGTCGGCGGCGCGTCGCTTGGCGGGGCGTATGGTACAGCGGCAATGTATTTGGAGTCATACCATGGCGATGGTATTGGCACGGGCAGCGATAACGGCTACGGCGGTTCAAATCCGCCGCGCGATTGCTCATTAGAGGCGCAAAAGGCGTGGTTCCTGTTTGAAGACGAGGTCGTTGCACTTGGCGCAAACGTACACGCGCAGGACGGATTGCCCGTACTGACGGTGGTGGAAAACCGAAAATCCAATCAGACGGAAAGTTTAACGGAAACAAACATAACGCCATATGCAGTCGCCGCTGTCCAGGCAAGCGACGTACCGGAACCTGCAAATGTGCCTGGAAACACGATTGACGGCGATTTAGCCACACGCTGGGCGGCAGAAAATGAAGCAACCATTACATGGGATTTGGGCGAACCGCGCGAACTTGGTTATGCAGGACTGGCGTTTTGGCAGGACGGAAAACGGCAGACAATATTCGATTTGGAAGTTTCAATAGACGGCGCAAACTGGGAACAGGTATTCTCCGGTCGTTCCGCCGGAAAATCGGAAGCGCCTTGCGCCTATACGTTGGGCGGCAAAACGGCACGTTACGTGCGCTACTGCGGACATGGCAACACGGCAAGCGCTTGGAACAGCATTTTGGAAGCTGCTTTCTATCCGCCAAATGCGGACGGCAGACTTGTGCTTCCCGAAACAAATTTCGTCGGTGCAGAGAAAGTGACAGCGGACGGAGAGACGCTTTCCCTCGGCGAAGAGGATACCGCGCTGGAAGGCGTGAGCTGGGTGCAGCTGGAAGGCACCGGCGGCTATTATTTTCCGGAAGAGCAAAACATTAAAGCGCGCAAAACGAACAAAGCAACCAGCTTCTTTGAACTGTGGATTGACCACGGCGTTGACCCACAGGGCGGCACATATTCCTATGTGCTGCTGCCCAACAAATCGGCGGATGAAACGGCAGCCTATGCGCAGAATCCGAATATTGAGGTGCTTGTGAACACACCGGAAATTCAGGCGGTGCGTGCAAAACAGCAGGGCGTAACGGGATATGTGTTCTGGAAAGTAGGTACGTATGACGGTATCACCGTATCAGCGCCGATGATTGTGATGGTGAAAGACAATGGCGGCGTGGTGGAGGTTTCGGCGTGTGACCCAACACAGAAGCTGACAAGCGGTACGGTTACAATGAACCGCGCATTGACAAAGGTGTCCGCAGACGAGGGCGTTACTGTCACCGGCGGGGAGCAGACTGCCATTGCGGTTGACTTTACCAATACCTACGGAAAAAGTTTTGAAGCAAAGCTGGGCGACCCGAACGGCAGCAAGATGAGTGGTGATACGGCGACGACCAATACAGATGCGGTGTTCAGCGACCTTGGAGAAGCGGCATGGGCGGCGGAAGCTGTCATGCGGCTCTATGAACGCGGCGTGGTATCTCCGGCGGCGGACAGGCGGTTTCGTCCCAACGACAGTGTGACGCGGGAAGAATTTGTGAAGCTGCTGATGGAAACGTTTGAAATCAAGGTGGCGGACGAAGCACAGCCATTTGCCGATGAAGCGGAGGGGGCATGGTATACGCCTTATCTGGCGGCGGCGCGGCAAATGGGATTGGTGAACGGCTATGACGATGGACGATTTGGCGTGGGAGAACAGATTACGCGGCAGGATATGGCAGTGATGGCATATCGGGCTGTCGGTCTGACCGGAAAACAGCTTGCGGAGACGGTGGAGACAGCGGCGTTCCGCGACGGCGATGAAATTGACGGCTACGCGGCACAAGCGGTAGAAGCATTGCAGCGTTCCGGCGTGATTTCCGGTATGGAGAACGGAAACTTTGAACCGACAGAGACTGCCGGCAGGGCGCAGGCGGCAAAAATTATTGTCGGGCTTTTGGAAAAAACGGCGTAAAGAGTGAAAGGGTGTGAAAAACTTGAAACGTTATTTTACGTTATTGCTATCGGTTTTCATGGTGTTGGGGGCAATGGGCTTTCCGGCAGCCGTATCCGCGCTGGAGCTTCCTCTGGAGCAGGAGCAGTTGCCGGACAAAAAGGTGATTGTGAAATTTAACGATGCAATGATTGCTGCTTGGAAGGGCATGGAAGCAGGAACCTATACAGAGGAGGACGGCAGGCAGATAACGGCGGCAAAAATGGCGCCGGGCGCGTTGAATGCAGACGGACAGCGAGCAACTAAGGATTATCCAAACCCCAGATATTTGCTTGCAGACTATGGGATTGATACGGATATGTCCGGATACCGTACCATTAATTTCCGGTTATACTCCAAGGCAGCGACGAATGAACAAGTAAATATCGTCCTCCAGCAGACAAAGAACGGAAGCGATGGGTACTTTAAGCAAACGATTACACTTGACTGGATCGGTTGGAAGACATTCTCATATCATTTTGGGGATATGTCGCCAACAAAGGCAGGAATCAGCGAGAAGCGCATAGGAACCATTTATTTCAATTTTGGTGGTTGGGGGACTGGCAAGACCGGAAATGCTGAGACAGAGTTGGCTGTTTCCGAAATCTATCTTTCCAATCCTCATAACGAAGTGAAGCTGGAGGACGGACTGATAGCGTGGGAAGCCGGTACCACAGAGAATTGCACGCCGTTTACTTCCGACAGTACGGTCACGAATATGCATGATGTTTCCGGCAAAATGGTGATTGACAAAACCGGTGACATAAGCCTAACTACGCCAAACCGCCATTTGGTAGTAGATTCACAGCAATATCAATATTTGAATCTGCTGGTGCATTCCAACAAGGCGACAACAACAGCCGGAACAGGAATCAATATCTGCGTTTTTGACTATGCCGGATCCAATTCTTATGTGAGAAAAAACATTCCTGTAAATTGGACGGGATGGAAGGTGGTGTCCATTCCGCTTTCACAGTTTAACTCAAGTCGGTGGAATCAAGTAAAATCTATTCGAATTAATTCAGGCGGATGGTCCGGCAGTGTAAAGCCGGTAGAGATTGGTACCGAACTAAATTTTGATTTGATTTGGTTTTCCAAAGAAGAACCGAATCTAAAACTGAAGGAAACGATTGCAGAGACGGGAAGCACCGAAATGTCGGCAGCCGGCGCGGAAGTATCGTTCCAGTTCAGCAATCCACTTCGGAGAATTGACGAAACAAAATTGACGCTCACCAAGCAGGGAGAAACAAACAGTGAATCCATTTTCTGCACGGCGGAAGGCAGTACCATGACGCTGGCAGCACAGGGGACGCTGGAGTATGGAACGGCTTATACGCTGACGGTACTAACCGGCGCAGTGACGGATATTTTCGGACAAAGTAATACAGAGCCGATTACCTACAGTTTCACCACAATGCAGCAGGGACTGAACGCCACGCCACCAACGCTGACAGACAGTGCAGGCAATCCGCTTACTGCCATGCCGGAGAATGGGGAAACCGTCAAAGCGGCGGCGCGGGTAAGCAATGGGACTTCGGCGGCAAAAACAGCGACGCTGGTTCTCGCGTACTATGACGAAAACAACACTATGGTGGATTGCAAAACCGTGAGCAAAA
>CAMNSU010000124.1 GCA_946555455.1 uncultured Clostridia bacterium
GCATACAGGAAAATCTGCCCTAGGGACCGCATGAGATTCGACTCTCTTATGCCTACTCCGTTTTCCTATTTAGCGCTATTTCCTGTTCAAACATCTAGGCAAATGATACTTCAACAATTCATTTCTGCTCGATTTCACCAAAAAATAAAGGAAGCAGGGCGTTCCCTGCTTCTCTATCTTCTTATTGCCTGCACGGCAGATATTTTTGTTTTCGCCCTTTACAGAATCGCTGCGCCGTTGATAATCAGTTTAAACCGGTATCCCAAAAATGCGGCGGCGCGTTTGCACATGTTCATTCTGGTCATAAAAATTTCCAGATAATCCATGGCAGAAGAAATGGCGTCGTCAATCACCAGCGACAACTGGATGACTTTCTTTTCTTCCAGCACTTCAATTTTACTTTCATGCACCGCATAGTTCACGCGGTCATGAATATCAAAATGTTCTATATCGGTGTTACGCACCCGACTGGTGCGCACGTCCGCTTTGTCCGCCAGAATAATAGCAGCCGAGACCGGATTGACCGCATATCCTTCTCCCTCGTTGTGGTTGCCGATTGCCGACACTATCGTCATGATTTCCTCCGGCGGCATACCCAAATCTTTCAGCAGTGAAAACGCCATTGCCGCGCCCGTCTGCGCGTGCATCTGGCGGTTAATCGCATTGCCGATATCATGTAAATATCCGGTAATGCGCGCAAGTTCCTGCTCCCGTTCGCTGTAGCCCATGTCGCGCATGAGCCGCGCAGCGGCGGCGGACACCCGTCCCGCATGAACATGCGAATGTTCTGTATATCCCATTACTTTCATGGTTTCTTCTGCACAATCGATCATGTGAATCACAAGTTCATTTTCCCGAATGTCGTTGTATGTGATTTGCATAAACTTCACTTCCTTTTGGCAGATAGCAGTCCCCTCTTATGCCTATTCTTCCTCCTCCGCCAACGCCGCTTTAATGGCAATGGCGCATTCAATACGTTTGCGCTGCAATTCACAGCCTAAATCATAGGGTTTGTTCAAATCTCCGTTAAACTGCTGCGCATTGGCAGGACAGCCGCCACTGCAATAGAATTTCGCCCAGCAGTCCCGACAAGCAGGTTTGCTATAGACATTGCAGCTTGCAAAGGTTTCGCTGATGTCGCGGCGGAACGGTTCCTCCTGTTTCAAGACATTACCCATGCGAAACTCTTCGTTGCCCACAAACTGATGACACGGATAGATGTCGCCGTTTGGCGCAACCGCAAGATATTCGCTGCCGCTGCCGCAGCCGCTGAGACGTTTATAGACGCAGGGACCTTGGTCTAAATCCACCATGAAATGGAAGAAGTTAAACCCTTTTCCTTCTTTGCGGCGGCGGATATATTCCTTTGCCAAAATATCATATTGCTCATAGATTTTGGGAATATCCTCATATTGCAGGGCATAGTCCACATCAAACGGTGCAACCACCGGTTCCACAGAAGTCTGTTTGAATCCCAAATCTGCCAAATGCAGCACGTCTTGGGCAAAGTCGAGATTGTGGCGCGTGAATGTCCCGCGCACATAGTAGTTATCTTGACCACGCGATTCCGCCAGCTTTTGAAATTTCGGCACGATTTTATCATAGCTGCCCGAACCGTCCACGCGGCAGCGCACGCGGTCGTTTACCTCTTTGCGTCCGTCAATGCTCAGCACAACGTTTACCATGTTTTCGTTGATATATTCCATGATGTCGTCTGTCAGCAGCATACCATTGGTGGTTATGGTGAACCGGAACCGTTTGCCCGTTTCCTGCTCACGGCTGCGCGCATATGCCACAGTGGATTTCACCACGTCAAAATTCATCAGCGGTTCTCCGCCGAAAAAATCGATTTCAATGTTACGGCGGTTGCCGCTGCGTGCAATAACGAAATCAATCGCCGCTTTGCCCACTTCCTCCGGCATCAGTTCCCGTGTGCCGCCAAATGCGCCTTCGTCCGCAAAACAGTAGGCGCAGCGCAGGTTACAGTCATGCGCAATGTGTATGCACAGCGCTTTGACAACCGGCTGGTTGTGATAATTTTTCGCAATTTCCGCATAGGCGTCCGGCGTGAACAGCAATCCCTGTTCCACCAATTCTTTCAGTTCTTCATATGCCTGCGCAAGATCCTGCGGTGCAAAAGCATTCAGTTCCGCCAAAACCGTTTCCTGCGGCGGCGTATCCTCCCAGCCGTGCGCTGCATAATATTCTGTCAGCGCATAAGCCGCCGGTTCCATGATATGTACTGCACCACTGTACACATCAACAACGATATGGGTTCCTTCCCACGTAAAACAATGTACCATCTATCTATTCTCCTTAAAATCACACAAATCTATTCCTTATATGATGCATTTTTGCATCATGTCGCAAAAAACGCAAACCGCTCTGCGAACATTCTGTCACAAAAACGGCAACTCACTATGTTTAAAAAGGCATCCGCCCTTTTGGGGCGATGCCTTTTTTGATATCCTGCTATTTATTTGATGTTTTCACATTTCTGGTTTGCTACCGTACAGGATGTTTTGCAAGCAGACTGGCAAGATGTTTGGCATTCGCCGCATCCGCCTCCCGCTACGCTTTTTGTCAGCACTTTTCCATTTAATGTTTTAACCTGTTTCATTGTCTGTTTCCTCCTTATTATATGAACGAATGTGCAAAAACGTGCGCACCCGCCCGATTTTTTTTAGTAACGGCGGCGGCGTTTCGGTTTGGTGTTCAGACCGACAATTCCGCCCATTGCGCCAATGAGCAGCGCTGTTATCAATGTTAAAATCCATTTTACCGAGAGAATCGGAGACGCGCCGGTCAGCCACCCCAAAACGACCATCACCAGTCCATAGATACCTGTGACAACCGCTCCTGCCAGCCAACCGCCGGAATGCGCTTTGCGCCCTGCAAGAAACGAGGCTGCAAACATTACGGCAATGCTGACTACAAACATGGTGGAACGAACCGCTCCCAAAGGCAGCGGCGCCAGTTTATAGATCACCGCCAGCACCAACACGGCAAGGAAGGTGACAACAAACTCAAACACAATCAACGGCATACCTGACGCCGAACGTCTGGCAGTCTGCGGACCAAATACGGATGATTTTCTGCTGTATGGTTCCATTCGGTCCTCTCCTCTCTTCCTGGATATTTTTTATTTATCCTCTACATATTTTAAAACGTCTTTAATGCCCCATTTTGCAACATGAATCGGCGTTTTGTCCGGTGTGGATTCAATGATAAACGTATCGTCTTTAATGCGGGTCACTGTGCCGTAAATACCGCCGATTGTCAGCACATCATCGCCCACTTGAATGGCATTGATCATATCCCGCGCCTGTTTATCTTTTTTGCGCTGCGGACGGATAATCATAAAATAGAATACCACAAAAATCAGCACCATTGGAATCAACATGCCCCAAATACTGCCGCCCATTCCCATACCTGCTGCACCGGCCGCTGCTGCGTCCGCCGCCGCTTCACCTTCTGCAAAAACGGTCATACCTAATAACTGTTCCATAGTTTACCTTCTTTCTGTATCTTTCCTTGTTTGTCCTGATATGGTTCATAAATAAGTTCACTTTTATCAGTCTTTAGCTAACACTTATCCATATTATTAATTATACATATTTTTTCCAAATAATCAAGTCTTTTATGCTATCTTTTTTTATATTTTTCGCATATACTGTTCCACTGCCTGATTTTTATAGGCTTCATACCGCTGCTGTTCAATCGCTGTACGGATTTCTTCCATCATATGGTTATAAAAATAGAGGTTATGCAGCACGCACAAGCGCAGTCCCAGCATTTCTCCCGCTTTGAGCAAATGGCGGATGTAGGCACGTGAAAAATGCCGGCAGGCAGGACAGCCGCAGTCCGGGTCAATGGGCAGCGGATCCCGTTCAAATTTTTGATTCAGAATGTGCATATAGCCTTTGGAAGTGAACAGCGACCCATGCCGCGCGTTACGCGAGGTGATGACGCAGTCAAAAAAGTCCACGCCGCGCCAAACGGCTTCCAAAATGTTGGCAGGCGTTCCCACCCCCATGAGATAGCGCGGACGGTCTTCCGGCATATGCGGCTCCACCGTTTCAATGATGTGATACATGGTCTCTGCGCTTTCGCCCACTGCCAATCCGCCGATAGCATAGCCGGGCAAATCCAGTTTTGCGATTTCCTGCATATGCTGCACACGAATGTCGTCATAGGTGCCGCCTTGGTTAATGCCAAACAGCAATTGCTGCGGGTTAATCGTCCCTTCCTGTGCGTTCAGCCGCGCCAGTTCCGCCTTGCAGCGTTCCAGCCAGCGCGCAGTTCGCGCTGCCGATTGCTCCACATATTCCCGCGGCGCCGGATTTTCAATACATTCATCAAACGCCATGGCAATAGTGGACGCCAAATTGGACTGAATCCTCATACTTTCCTCCGGCCCCATGAATATTTTCCTGCCGTCTACATGCGACTGGAAAGTCACACCCGCTTCTTTTATTTTACGAAGCTGCGCCAGCGAAAATACCTGAAACCCGCCGCTGTCCGTTAAAATGGGGCGATCCCAGTTCATAAACTTGTGCAGACCGCCCAAATCGCGGATAATTTCATCACCGGGTCGGATATGCAAATGATAGGTATTGGACAGTTCCACCTGACAGCCGACTTCTTTTAAATCCAGCGCCGAAACCGCACCTTTAATCGCTGCGCTGGTTCCCACGTTCATGAAAACCGGCGTTTGCACTGTCCCATGCACGGTTTCAAACGTGCCGCGGCGCGCCTTTTTTTCCTTTGTCAGTAGTTTAAACATGGTTTTTCTCCTTTTCTACTCCCGATTGTTGACAAACATGCTGTCGCCAAAACTATAGAATCGGTAACGCTCGCGAATTGCTTCCTTGTAGGCATTCATCGTATGTTCATATCCGCCGATGGTGCTGACCAGCATAATCAGCGTGGACTGCGGCAGATGAAAATTGGTAATCAGGCAGTCCACCGCTTTCATTTGATAGCCAGGGTAGATAAAAATGTTGGTATACCCACTGCACGCTTCCACAGTGCCGTCTTCTTTTGCAATGCTCTCCAGCGTGCGGCAGCTCGTCGTCCCCACCGCAATGATACGTCCGCCGTTTTTGCGGCAGCGGTTGATTTTATCCGCACATGCTTGGTCTACCACATAAAATTCGCTGTGCATTTCATGGTCTTCCACCTTTTCCACCTTCACAGGGCGGAATGTCCCGATGCCGACATGCAGTGTCAAATACGCCAGTTCCACGCCTTTTTGCTCCAATTTTTGCAGCAGTTCCGGCGTGAAATGCAGTCCCGCCGTAGGTGCGGCGGCGCTGCCGTCATGTTTCGCATATACCGTTTGATAGCGTTCTTTATCCTCTAATTTATGCGTGATATAGTGCGGCAGCGGCATTTCTCCCAAGCTGTCCAGAATTTCTTCAAACACGCCTGTAAATGCAAACCGTACAATGCGGTTGCCGTTTTCCAGCACCGTTTCAATCTCCGCCTTAAGTTGTCCGTCGCCAAATACCACCCGTTTGCCCTCCCGCAGTCTGCGTCCGGGCCGTACCATGGTTTCCCAATGCGTGTCGTCAATGCGGCGCAGCAACAAAAATTCCACAGCGCCGCCGCTGCCTTCTATCGCACCATAGAGCCTTGCGGGAATGACCTTGGTGTTGTTGAGCACCAAGCAATCGCCGCTGTCCAATTCTTCTATTATATCGGCAAAACGGCGGTGGCGCAGTTTGCCCGTTTTCCGGTTCATAATGAGCAATCTGGACTGGTCGCGCTCCCTGATAGGCGTTTGAGCAATCAGTTCCTGCGGCAACTCAAAATCAAATTGTTTTACGTCCATTCTCTTTTTTCTCCTTTTTCTCCTGCAAACATATTACTTATATCTTACACTATCCCCGCCGGAAAATCAAGAGGAGAATCTGCTGCCATACCGCCGGAAACCTTGTTGGGTACCACGGGCAGAGACATTTGAACAAACTTTTTTGACAAATTTCCCCTATATTTTTGTGGGAACATATTTACAAGCAAGTCGGAATTTGGTACAATAGATATGTGTGTACAAAAAAATCCCCTCAAAAAGAGACATTTTCACGCTCTTTTTTAAGGGGAACCATTATAGTTCCTGAAAGGTTGGAAATAATACCTATTGGTTCGTTTATCTTTTTCGCGTCCCATAGTATAATAGGTATAGGCGTATTTGCTATGCCATGAAGCAAAAACATTTGCTTGCAAGGATATTTTTGCGAAGCCGTCAATGATGCAGCTACGCAAAGTGCAGGTTTCGAGCGAAGCATTGAAACGATTCGGCGACGCTTTTTGATTCATGAAATCTTTGGACACGTGCCGAAGATTTCATACCCTACAGCGTTCGGAGTGCCGTGTCATGCGGCGCGACACGCGAGTGAAGAACGGTGGCAGGGGGAATTCCCAAGGGGGGATGAATCGACGGCGTAAGCCGAAGAGAATCCCTTCTTGGAAAATAGTATGCCATGAAGCAAAAACATTTGCTATCATGCACGAGGACGGTTCTATGTCGTTGCCCGGCAGGAAATCTCCTATGCCAATCGTGCATCTTCGCTGATATATCCCCGTTGCAGCGGAACTACCAATTCCGCTACAACAGGTCTCTCTTCCATCCCATATTCACAAGAAGAGAGTCCAAAACCTCATATGCGTTATCATTCTGTAGGGCGCTGCACCCAGCCGCTCCCTACAACTATGTCTTGCACGACATTTATCCAGACATATGTGCTTTTTTACCAAAAGCGCTTTCACCCCTATGCCCATGGGGTGGGTTAACTTCGTCTTAAAACAAGAAGCTTCTCCGCCGGCAGACGCCATACGTCTGCCATACCCTTTTGGTAAAATTCCCTTGGCATTTTTTCGTTCTCTGCCCAAGGGTGCATTTTGTTTGCCTGTTTCCAACGCCGTATAAGGCTTTTTGGCACATTTTCAAATATGAATTATATTAGTTTACTACACCATTATACATCAACCGTTTGTGTGTGTCAAGTAAAATTTCAAAATTTTTTCAATTTTTTAAGGAGATGGTAATCATGGCAAGTTCATTTGCACTCAGGCTCCGCGAAGAACGTGAGAAACAGCAGTGGTCAAAGCGTTTTCTTGCTACGACTATTGAAGTGAACGAAAATACCTATCACCACTATGAGGACGGAGATTGTTTTCCCAGTTTGCCGAAACTGCTGGCGCTGGCAAATTGTTTGAATGTTTCTCTGGATTACTTATGCGGCCGCAGCCATATCCGTCAAATCTTTTCCTTGCCGCCGGAGGCAAATATTCATGCGCTGCTGGCAGAAAATCTAAAACAATTACGTCAGCAAACGGGCTTAACCCAAAAAGAAATTGCCAAGGAACTTCATATGCACGCACATTCTTATCAGGCGTCTGACCAAAATAAAAATGGCTCATTTTTACCCCTCTGTTTTCGGTCAGATCCTATGGAGTTTTTCCGGCGAAAA
>CAMNSU010000125.1 GCA_946555455.1 uncultured Clostridia bacterium
CGAAAACCGTCAACCGTAGGGAAACGACAAGTATTATGTAAAAATAATTCCCATATCTGTTGCTATACTTTGCATTTCCACATCTGTTTTATATAGCATTTCGGAACATAACCGCAACCTATTGTCAATTTGAGTGTCATGTTTTCTGCCTTTTTTATATCTCAAATTATGTTCCAATGCAGCCCACGAATCCATTGCTGTTGTTCTAAGCTGTATTTCACATTTAATGTGCTGCACGCCATTTTGTAATAGTATGGGTACATTTACAACTAAATGCAGGCTTCGATACCCATTTGGTTTAGGATTGCTTATATAGTCTTTTTCTTTCAATAATTTAATATGATTTTCTTCTACTAATACATTTCGTACATAATAAATATCGTTAATATATTCACAAATAACGCGGACACCCGCAACATCATTTAAGTATTTCCATATTGAATGAATAGATAATGGCACATCTTTTCTTCTCAATTTATCACTGATACTCTCCAAAGATTTAAGACGGCTTTGAACTTCTCTGACAGCAACAGGTCTGCCGCTTGCTTTGTTTTCTTTTCTCAGAACATCAAGGCGAGTTGTAACAAATTTGACAGCACTTTCATATAACATACTCATTTGCTGATACTTCCGTATAAAATCTTGAAATACCCTATCATCAGGGAGTTGTTCATCTTCTATCATACAAATTTCATCTAACATTTTTATCCCTCCTGTTAATGTATCTCAGACATCATTTTTTTAGATGTTTTAATATACAGTATATAGGCAATAACCAAAGACAATACATCTGCGACAGGCTGCGCCCAAACTAATCCCGTCATACCAATTAAAAATTTCAATATAAACAATGCCGGTATAAATATAATTCCTTGTCGGCTGATATTGATAATCAATGCCGCTGTTGCTGCGCCCATTGCTTGCAATGCGTTTGTAAGCACATAGAAAACCCCAAATAAAAATCCTGTTGTCAACAATATTCGTGAGAATTGCACGGCGTAGTCAAAAGCGGTAGGCTCTGTTAAAAACGCACTGACTATCTGATTGACAAACAAATAGCATACACCTGTTAATACTATACCAAGCCCCAGCGCAAAAATCAGAGAAAAACGCAAAGATTTCTTAAATCGTTTCCACATTTTTGCACCAATGCAATATCCGAGTAACGGCTGAACCCCCTGACCTAAGCCCATACACACCATACCCGTAATTGTAACAACTTTCATTGCAACGCCCATTGCGGCAATCGCCATATCTCCGTATTCCGCCATTTGACTGTTAATAATAATTTGTGAAACACTCATTAAAACAGAACCCAAAGCTGCCGGAACGCCTATTGCCAGAACGCCGCTTGCCACTTTATTTTTCAGAGAAAAATCCTTAACACTTATGCTCAAATTTGATTTACCTTTTAGAAAATATAAAATATAATATCCCGCACCGCATACATTTCCTATTACAGTTGCAATAGCCGCGCCTGCAATATTCCATTTGAATACTAAAATCATGATAGGGTCGAGAACTACATTTAACAAATTTCCTAAAAGTTGTCCAACCATTGCTTTGCCGGACTCGCCCTCGGCTCTTATTACATTTGAATAGCAATTAGAAATCAACACAAACGGACCGCAGCAAACAACGATTGTTAAATATATTTTTGCATATTCCATAGTATCAGAGCTTGCGCCAATCAATTTTAGTATGGGATTTATAAATAATAACATACAGACTGACATAATAATTCCTACGCCTACACAGCCCCACATACAGAATGAACATACCTTTTTTGCATATTCTGTATTACCTTCGCCCATTGCTCTTGATATAACTGAAGTACCTCCGATACCAAATACTGTTCCAACAGCCATAAACATTAAAAATACGGGAGTAGCCAATGATACTGCCGCAACTTGCAGAGTGTCGTGTGTCTGTCCTATGAAAAAAGTATCTGCTAAATTATAAATAAGTACCATAAGCATAGCCGCCATTGCAGGGAGAGCATTTTTCAAAACTGCCTGCGAGACAGGCGCTTTTGCGAAAACTTCCATTGATTTTTGATTGTTCATTATTCATTCCTCCATTAAAAAATAATATGTTGCTATTGATAGCTTGCTATTAATATATTCATTTAAAAATCTGCCGCGAACAGCAGATTTTTATTACTTTTGTAGATTTTCATTTACTTTTCGCAGTAAAATTAAAAAAGTTTCTTGTTCTGATTTTGAGAGTGCGGATAAAAGCTGATTTTCAGTGTATTCCATTTCTTTTTCGGCATCAATACAATATTCTTTGCCAAGAGATGTTATTTCAACATATTTTATTCTCTTGTCATTATTATCGCCCCAAGTAGTAACAAGCTGTTTTTGTTCAAGCCTTGAAATAAGTCCTACTGTTGTTGATTGCGCTAACACAAGCAGTTTTTCAAGTTCTTTGAAAGTAATTCTTTTTTCGGGCGAGCTGCAAATTGCAAGTAAAACAGCCATTTGGGAAAAGGTCAAGCCCTTTTTCTTTAATTGATTATTGGCGTTTTTTTCTATGGTATTATGAATTTGATGTATCATAACACCGCAGTTATCATTTTGTTTCAATTCCATCCCTCCAATCTGTCTCTATTATAGCATATCATTTAGCAAAAGTCAATAGTATGCGATTGACTTTTGTATTTTTTAATTAGAACTTGTAAAATACACCTGTTCAATACAAACACACATACCATCTCAAAATTAAAATTCCCCTTGTTCTCATACAAGTCTTGATATATGGTAAAAGCCCTGCACTCATACTTCCTTATGAGCGCAGGGCTTTAGAGCCCTCTTTTTACATCATTTTTCGTTGTAGTCTACCCAGTCTTTTGCTTCCTTGACGTCCTCTTCCGGCGGGATTGTTACCTTGCTGTCCGCATCGACCTGCCCCACATTTGCTAATGCATAGGTCTGGTAGACTTCATTGATATTGGCATATTTACCATATGGTGTTTGTAGGTGTTTTGGCATTTTGGCAAGACTCCTTTGCCGCCATTTCCTATTCGGCATTTTTTCTTTGCGGGCGCAAAACAACAGAATGCTCCATATCAGAATCATTTCTCTTCTTTTGCGCTGACTTTAGTCTGCCACCAATTCCCGCCGCTATACTGACAAAACTTGCCGGTTTTACCGTTTCAGGAATCTATCATATGCCGCCTGCTGTATTTCAATTGCCCGTTCCATCCCCATATTTTTCAGCTTTTCAAAATAATCTTCCATATCGTCCACCGGCGCCGCACCTGCGATATACCGATATAATTGCTCTTGCCGATATGGGTTAATTTTGTTCATAATATTGGAAAACTCCGTATTTTCTTCCAATGTCAGCGTCAAAAGCGGCAGTTGATACTTTGCTGCATCTGTATCTGCCCAAAGCCGAATCGCTTCTTTTTGTTCGTCAAACTTGCAATATTGTTCCATATAGCGGACGTCTTGAATACAAGGCGCACTACTGCTGCTGCGTGTATACTGCCCCAACATCTGTGTCAATGGTTTGCCGCCGTTCACTTGTTCGTCCATGATATAAGGCGTATAAGTCGGATATCCGTCTACCATCTGGTAGGATTCTCCTTCAATGCCAAAATTATAGAGCATACTGCCTTCATCTGAGTATGCATAGTCCAAAAGCCGCGCTGCCATTTCCACATCTTTGCACTGCGTTGAAATTGCCGCGCCTTTTCCTTCCAGTTCCAACGTTTTATGCCCATATTTCGCGCGCTGCCCCTTTTCGGCGGCAGGAAATTTTACGGGCGCTAACACCGCACCCGGAATGCTTTGAGAAACCACGGGAATCCAGCTTCCCATATTGCCGCCCGCCGTTGCAAATACCGCGCCTAATTGTCCGTTTGCCAACTGCTGTTCATATCTTGCCGACGACGTATTATGAAACTGTCTGTCCAGCAAGCCCTCCTCATACCATTGATTCATTTTTTTCACAAACTGCGCGAAATTCCGTTCATATGCGCCAAATTTCACTTTCCCATTTTCCTGATAGAATCCGCCGCAGATATCAAACGCTCCCAAAAACGGCCCCACGGTATCCAGCATGTCGTTTGAAAATATGATGGTGATTGGAATTTCTATCCCTGCATTTTTCAGCGTTCGCAGGGCAAGTTCCCATTCTTCTATTGTTTCCGGCATCGCCACACCTGCGCGGTCTAAAATATCTTTGCGTATCACCGCGCCGCGGAATGTTGTCAGCATTTCCCCATCACGCACAAACGGATAGAATCCGTATTGCCCTGTGTCTGACCTTAAATTCTTTTCAATTTCCGGATTCTTTTCCAAAAATGCTTTCAAATTGGGCGATACCTTCTCCAGTAACGGTTTTAAATCAATAATCGCATTATCCTGAATCGCCTTTTCCACACCGCCGGCATATTGTTTCCAGTCATATTCAATAATATCCGGTAAGTCATTCGATGCAATCATCAGTGAGAAATTTTGTTTCTCCTGATCCCATGGTGGATGGACATATTTCACACGGATTCCCGTTTGTTTTTCCAATTCTCTTTTAAACGGCGTGCTGTTCATGGTATAGGATTCCATACGAACGCCCGCGGGATTATCTACCCAATAGACCAATTCTACATCTGTCTCCTGCGGATAGGCGTCTGTACTGTTCAGGCGCACGTCGCCGCTGCCGCCGCAGGCACAAAGCTGCGCTGCCACTGCAATTGCCGCCGTCACACAAAGAATTTTTTTCCCTTTCAAGCAAGTCCCTCCTTCCGCCTGTTCTTACCGGCTCAACATATATTTTTTATATTCGCCTGCCGTGATACCCTCCATCTTTTTAAACGTTCTGTTAAACGTTGAAATATTGTTAAATCCTGTTTGACCCGCAATTTTTTCCAGCGTTAAATCCGTCTCCAGCAACAATTTTTTCACATGATGTATTCGCACCATATTGATGTAATCCAAAATGCCAATCTGTTCACTTTCTTTAAAACATTTGGAGATATACGTCGGCACAAATTCAAACACATCTGCAATCATAGAAACATTTAAGTTGGAATCATGATAATTTTCTTCAATATATTGTTTGATTGACGCACTCAGTTTTTCTCTTCTGGTCTTACCCTGATCCGTTGTTTCACTCTTTTCTTCCCAATTTGCCACAATCTGTTCTACCAGCTGCCGGAGCAATTGTTTCACTTGTTCAACATCTTGTCTTGTTGCAATTTTGGTGCGGAATAACGCTTTGACAACCGCATCGTCTTCATCAATATATTGTTTAAATTCACTCAGCATCTGTCCTGTTATGTCATATATCAAATAGCGGAAAAAACGCGGCGAGAATTCCTGCTGCGTATGACAATCATCAATCAAAACCGCAATTTTATCATATGCCTCTGCTGCCTTCTTTTGTTTCATCAGCCGGACAACTTCTCCATGCACACCGGGCGGCATGGTATATTGGTCATATTCCGCCCGCTCAATATTTTTATATTGCACAAAATAGGTCTCGTCCATCATCATCAGGTATTCCACGCCCGTCATTGCTTCTGTATAGGCGGCGTTCAGTTCTTCCACCGAAGCTACCACATTACTCAGCGCACTGGCATAATGCACCTGAAAATATTTCAAAATATTTTCTGCTGTTTTTTGTACAATGCTGCTTGCCGCCGTCTCTGCCTCCGCTTCCTGCGGCAGATTCAAAACACATGCCAGCGTATTGCTTTGGCTTGTAAAATATACTTTTGCACTATATTCATTTGCAATTTCCGTAAAAATATTAATGATGATGGTTTTCATCATATCATAGCGTTCATATTCCGTGATGGATTCATCTTCTTCAAACAAATATAAATAGTCACTCAGATGAAAGGCAGCAACTGCAAAATATGGATATGGAAACGCAATATCCAGCGTTTGCATATATTCTTTGGACATGTTTTCTTTCATCACCAGTCCACTGAGTAAATTCCCAATGAAACGCGAACGCATCAGTTCCTTTTGCGCATATGCTGCGCCATGCACCTGCCGTTTGGCGTCACCCAGTTCGCGCACAATCTGTTCTAACGCGGCATATTCATTTCCTTCACTGTCCACATTTGCCATATTCATAATTTTTTTGATTGGCATATATTGTTTTTTAACAGACTGTGCAATCAATAGCAGTTCTATGATAATACTGACCAGAAGCGTACCATACAAAATATATTTGATGGTATTTGTACTTTTCATATATACGCTTTTCGGTGTGACATAGACATATTTCCAGTTGTTCAGCGGCGACGTTGTATAGGTCACCATATAAGATTTTCCGCCGATACGCTGGTGCAGTGTCCCCTCATTTTCCGTGAGACGCCCCAATTTTTCCAGATAGGGCGCCGCATCTGTATTTGCTGCTACAATTTGTCCGTTATCGCTCAGCACCAAAAAATAGCTTTCTGCAAAAAAGGGGGCTTCTGCTGCCATTTTCCCAATCGCGCTGTCCTCCACGACCGAAATAAAACTTGACGGCTGCACTGCGGCATAATCAATGATATATTTAAAAAAGATATACCGTTTCCCTTCCTGCTTTCCGTTTACCAAAATGTAATCCTCATTGCTCACCGATTGCATCCAATGCAGCCACACGTCATAGGACATATCAAAAGAGGCAAAATTTTCCTGAAAATAGTCCTGCGCGCCTTGAAACCCTTGCACAGAAACCACACCGGTCACATTATTCAGAAAATAATAACTCCGGTATGTATCGCGCAGCGCCGTATCCATATCCGCAAACATTTTCGCCGTACTCTCCAGCATTTCGCTATCCGGCATCTGCTGCTGCGATGGTCTGGATAGTGCAAGCGCAGAAGCGTCTAAATATAAATCAAGGCTTGCCTGCTCCAGAGAGCAAATCATGGTATCCACCTTGCTCTGTACCTGTTTATAAAACGAACGATTGGTCTGCGCCATTTGTTCTTCCCATTCGTTCATAGACAGGGTATATGCCACAATGTTTAACAACACTGCTATAATCATAATCAACAAAAATGCCCGCATCCATTGAAACCGTATGCTATGTTGTTTCTTCGGCAAATGCAACTTTTTCATGCCGCGTTTCCTCCATGCTATATTTATTTTTATTCTACCATAGCTTTTGCTAAATTACAACTAATTTTTGCGCGGCGCTCATGAATGGAACATTTTGCATACGCTTTGACTGATATGCCATGTACTGAAACTTCCGCTTGATTTCACGACTGCGGAATACCAAACGATTGTCTGGTCGTAATACCATATTTCTTCCCCACATAACAAGCGCCTCCTATGGTTTCATTTCACCCTAGGAGGCGCTTGTTTGCAGCCAATTTTTATTGTACCGATGTATAGATATGGAACTGCGGCGTACCGCTAAATTCTCTGTGTGGACGCATCAGTTCCTTGCAGCCGTCTGTCCCGACATCAAGCGCCGGGTCATCCTGCAAAAAGATATATGTCTTTCCA
>CAMNSU010000126.1 GCA_946555455.1 uncultured Clostridia bacterium
CAATACCGTTATACAAACAAGAAAATGATGACATCACCCATTTTTATTTCATCGGGATTTTGATTTTTTTCATCCCATAGGCAAGCCCAACGCCCAATGCGTCCAGACTCACGGCAATGGACAAAATGCAAACCAAAAACAAGTTTACCACCCGCTTTCACTCATATCAGGTTCTCCTATAGTATATGAGCGCCAACCTGATATGGTGAAATGCGGATTTGTTCTATTTCTTTTTGCCTGTTGCGGCAAAAACGCTGCTGACAAGCATTTCAATGCCGCTGCAAAGCAAGACAATCAGCCATTCATTCATCCCCAGCGCAGCGGTTTTAAACACACCGGACAAAAATGGCACATATAGAACTGCTATCGTCAGCAACAACGACGCCGCCACTGCTACAGCCAAAAAGATGTTTCTAAAAATACCAACTTCAAATACCGTTTGATATTCACTTTGGCATTCAAATGCATAAAACAGTTCCGTTATAATCATAGTAACAAAACATACTGTCCGTGCAGCCATCAGATTGCCGTGCGTAAAATAAATAGCAATCCCAAAAGAAAGCAGCGCTGCTGCGCCGATAAGCAGACCCGAAAACACAATATTACTGCCTAGCCCGCCGGAAAACACGCCAGCATCTGCGCGCCGCGGTTTGCGTTCCATGATTCCCTCCGCAGGCGGGTCTACACCCAGCGCCAGCGCCGGAAGCCCGTCCGTCACCAAATTCACCCACAAAATTTGAACCGGAATCAATGGCAATGGCATTCCGACAAATGCCGCCGCACCCATGATGAGTATTTCTCCCAAATTACATGCCAACAAATATTTAATAAATTTGCGAATATTGTCGAAAATCATGCGCCCTTCTTTGACAGCCGAAACAATGGTCGCAAAGTTGTCGTCCGTCAAAATCATATCCGCCGCTTCCTTTGCCACATCTGTCCCGCTTTGTCCCATTGCTACGCCGATATCCGCAGCTGTCAGCGCCGGCGCATCATTTACGCCGTCTCCCGTCATGGCGACTACTTGGTTTTGCCGCTTATATGCCTGTACAATCCGCAGTTTATGTTTTGGACTGACACGCGCAAAAACAGTGATACTGCCCACCTTGCGTTCCAATTCCATATCGCTGAGCGCATCTAATTCTTCCCCCACCATCACGCTGCCCGCCGGCACATGCATTCCCAATTCTTTTGCAACGGCAGTCGCTGTGATTTTATGGTCGCCTGTTATCATAACAGGTCGTATTCCCGCCTTGTAGCAGCTTGCAATCGCTGCTGCTGCCTCCTGCCGCGGTGGGTCAATCATACCCTCCAGTCCCACGAAAATCAAATCCGTTTCCAGCGAATCTTCCATCTTTGCCGGCGCACCGGATAATTTTTTATAGGCAAATGCCAAAACGCGGTAGGCATCAGACGCCATAGACTCATTCGCACGCCGGATTTCCTCCCGCTGTGCAGATGTCAACGTCTTAACGCCCGCCTCTGTTTGCACACGCGAACAATTATGTAGTACGCGGTCAGGCGCGCCTTTGGTATATAAATAGCAGGTTCCGTCGTTCCCTTGACACACAATGCTCATACATTTTCGGTCGGAATCAAACGGTAATTCATCCAGTCTGGATTTATCGGATATTTTGTGTCCTTTCAGTCTGCTGGCAGCTAAAATTGCCGTTTCTGTCGGGTCGCCCAGCAGTTCCCCTTTGGCTTCCTGCGCATTGTTACACAACAATCCAATGTCAAACAAAAAACTTTGTGTTTTGCCCGCGCCCGTCACTGCGCCAATGTCCGATAATTTAAAATCAGCAAACACTTTTTTCACTGTCATCTTATTTTCTGTTAATGTGCCTGTTTTATCGGAACAAATAACCGTTGTGCTTCCCAATGTTTCAACAGCCGGCAGTTTGCGCACCAGCGCTTTTTGTTTGAGCATACGCTGCACGCCAATGGCAAGCGCTACGGTAACAATGGCGGGAAGTCCTTCCGGAATCGCTGCAACCGCCAAACTGACGCCGGACAAAAACATGTTATAGAGTGTTTCCCCATGCCACATACCGGCAATAATAATCAAAATGCAAACAAACAGACAAATGATAACCAAATCTTTTCCGATACGGTTTAATTTCTTCTTCAGCGGCGTTTCACTGTCTCCCGCTCCCTGCATCATGAAAGCGACTTCCCCCATTTGTGTCCGCATTCCTGTCCCTGTCACCCATACTTTTCCACGCCCGCTGGTAACCGTAGTGCCCATATATACCATGTGTTCCGCTCCGGTATCCTCCGCGCTTCCTTTTGATTTTTGCACAGGATAGGATTCTCCTGTCAAAATGGATTCATTGAGCTGCAGATTCTTTTCCTCCAAAACCACCGCGTCGGCCGGCACCCTGTCACCTGTTTCCAACATCACCAAATCACCCGGTACGATTTCTTCCGCCGGAATCTGCGCCACTTCACCGCCGCGCACAACGTTTGCAGTAGGCGCCGCCATCTTTTTCAGCGCCTGCATGGATTTTTCTGTTCTGAATTCCTGCACAAATCCCAAGATACCATTGAGCAGCAAAATCAATAAAATCGTGACAGAATCTTCTATTTCTCCGAGACAATAGGAAACAACAGTTGCCACAATCAACACCATTGTGATAACATCGCTGAACTGTGACAAAAACAGCCCCAGCAACGATGTTTTTTTCCCCTCCTGCAGTCGGTTCGGGCCATATTTTTGCAAAGCTTGTCTTGCCTGCTCCCCAGTAAGTCCCTGACGATTTGGCATTTGTAATTTATCCATGTTGTCATTTGTCCTCCTTGTCCTAAATTTTCTCTGTATCACATTATATTAGGACAACTCCTGTTTTATGACGGTTTGGCGGAGAAAAGGACTGCATTTATAAAAAAATAAACCGCACTTACTTTGTTTCCAAAAGTAAGTGCGGTTTATATACTTTCCTCGTTGTTTAGTTCATTCAACGTCTAAAAATCCTCCTTAAGTCCTGCAATTCTATTTTCCAAATTCCCTCTTGCAGGCTTTCTTTTCCCGAACCTTGTTGTTTGTTTAAACTTTTCTCTTCATCATCAAATTTAGCTTCTATTCGCAAAATATATGCCAGCGCTTTTATTCTGCATATATTCCGCTTTTTTTCAATCGCTCTGTCTTTGTGATGTTTTTCCGTTTTTCAACTTGTTCTTTTCATCTTCCGTTCCTATCACTCCGCTGTGGTCTTTATTGACTTAGCATCCATGATATCACTCTGATGGTCCACGATATCGTTTCACTTTGGAAGGATCATTCAGTCTAACTGCCGCGCAGTTTCTCTGAATTTTTTTGAATAGAGTTTCACTGCAAATATTCATTGTTTGCCATCACAAATAGCCACAATAAATTTTAATTATTATTTTATTTTCCAAGGGACAATTTGAATACAATGGAAAGACCAATGCTTCCCTGCTTTTCTTCATTCATACTATTATTTTCATCAAAAATTTATTTTGGTATTTGCAACGGCCTGCCTGATTGGTTCAATCATCTCTGCCGCCTCCTGATACCCTTTTTTATAATATATATAAATGAGTCATGCAACCGTATTTTCATTTGTTATATTTTTTACTACGCTATCCCAACGGAATCACCTTTCTGCCAGTTCATTCTTACAACAAACTCTTTCTTCATTCAACTTTGAAATAATGTTTTATCTTACATTGTACATGGGACTCTCCTCTTTCTTCTATTTTTTCTGACGAAAAAGTTCGCAGCCTATTTTCATAACTGCCATCCCCTTTGTGTTTCTATTTCATTCAGGAATGAATTTCATTTTTACCTTTCCATATAGGAAAGATTTGCAGTAATTCTATTTTTCAATTTTTGAAACGACCCGTTTATCTTATGCCAACGGAGACACCTCCTTTTTACAATTTAAGATTCAGATTTTGTTTCTCTGTATCTTATGGTTTTATTATACACGAGATATTTTCTTTTTTCAACACTGATTATTGTTCATTTTCAACCAATTTAGTTTCTTTTTTTAATCTAAACCCATCAAATTCACTCATTCTCAATAAATCTCCCTTTTTCTAACTTATTCATTTTTCATAATTTTATCATCTATTAAACGTTACTTTTTAGTGCTATTTTCTTTTCTATTTTGTTTACACTTTGTTACTTTTCTATATTTTTTTTATACAATTTCATTTTACCCCTTTGAAATCATACAATCTTTTATTTTTATTTGCCCAACCGGAAATTATACACACGAAAACGACTATAGCACATATCATAATAACAGGGGATCTAACAACTATGAATCCTGAAAACAAGAGAGGTTTTGAAAGATGTTCCAAGTTATTGTTTTACTTTCATCAGCAACAACCGCTCTGCGGCTAAAAAAATCTCTGGCAGACAAAGGCTTTTCTTCCTATGTGATACAAACGCCCAAGCATCTCGCTATCGGCGGCTGCGGCTACAGTCTGCGGACTTCTTATAACTGCTTAAATTTCTTATATCAAGAGGCACGGCGTATGGACGTCCGCATCAAAGGCGTTTATCAAGAAACAGAAACGGAAAAAGGTTATGAATATACCAGATTGAGTTAAGGCGTAAGAGAGCCGAATATGCCTAAACAAAGGAGAGTCTCCCACGGGACTCTCCGCAATTTTTTGAAAGGAGTGAATTCTATGATTTACCTCGATAATGCTGCAACATCATTTCCCAAGCCCTCCAATGTCTGTTCTGCCGTATATAAATACATGACCTCTTGCGGTGCAAATGCCGGACGCAGCAGCCATAAAATGGCGCGCCGTGCTATGGAAGTCGTTTGGGACTGCCGCGATGAACTGGCACAATTTTTTGGTGTTCAAAATCCACAAAATATCGTTTTTGCAACCAATACCACCCACGCTTTGAACACTGCTGTTTTAGGCATGGTGCCGCCTGGCGGACATGTTATTGTTTCCTGTCTGGAACATAATTCCTCGGTGCGTCCGCTCTATAAAATCCATGCAGAAATATCTGTTTTGCCGCTTTCAGAAGATGGAAGCTGTAACATTGCCGCCTTGCCGGAACATATCCGTCCCGACACCAAATTAGTCATTATCAATCATGCTTCTAATGTCAGCGGTGTTGTAAATGATATTTCTCTCGCCGCTTCTCTATGTAAATCCTATCAAATTCCACTGTTGATAGACGCTGCCCAGACGGCGGGCATATTACCGCTTTCCTTCGATACATTAGGCGCATTTGTTGCGTTTCCTGGTCACAAAAGCTTGCTGGGTCCACAAGGAACCGGCGGACTTTACATTCCCCCCATCTACTCTCCTGCTCCTCTCATGTGTGGCGGAACCGGCAGCAATTCCGAATCGCTGGAGCAGCCTCAAATCCTGCCGGACTATTATGAGAGCGGCACACAAAATGTTCCGGCAATCGCCGGACTGTTAGAGGGCGTTCGCTACATTCGCCGCAAAGGGCGCGATCTCATCTACGCTCACGAAGCAGCTTTGGCAGGACAAATCATAGATGGTTTAAAACATATTCCACAAGTTTCCGTTCTTTGTCCCGACGCGCCGCAGCGTGTAGCGACCGTTAGTTTCACCGTACGGCAGCGTGACACTTCGGAAATCTGCGAACGGCTGGACGAAGAATATGATATTGCCTGCCGCGCTGGGCTGCACTGCGCCCCCCTTGCCCACCAGTCCTATCATACGCTGGAAACCGGCACGGTACGCGTCAGCCCGGGCTATTTTACAACCACGCGGGAAATTGATACGTTTTTAAACGCTGTAGAACATATCGTTTTACATTAACTTTCAAAAAAAGAAGGCGCTGCCGCTTTTAACTGCAACGCCTTCTTTTTTATTTTAGGCGATATACCGCTGATTGCCTTCTGCTGTGATAAATTTTCTAAACTGCCAAATGATTTCAATGGTATCCGCACGCGGAATTTGTTTCAGCGGACGGAAGGTATTGTCTTCATAACCGTTAATAATACCATAACCTCTCAGATTACGGATTGCGTCCGCCGCCCAAAGCGGGATTTCGCTCTGGTCTGCAAATTCAAGGTCTACACGGTATTCCGGCACTTCAATAGACAATGTATTCATCACAATTTGTGCCGCTTCCGCACGCGTGATAATATCAAATGCGTGCAAATACAGTTTATCTCCTTCCAGACTGCCCTTGATGATTCCTTTTTTGTAAGCATATTTTCCTGCGTCCAGTACCCATTGCTGATACTCTGCTTCATCTGCAAACACAGGGTCTGTATTCCCATCTGGATAGGTTTCTCCAAGCGCAGAGAGAATCAGCATGACAAATTCAATACGATTCACCTGCTGCTGCGGATGCATAAACCGTTTTTCTCCGATACGCTCTCCAACCCAAATGTTTTCACTATATAATTTCCCTGCTGAATATTCCGCAAAATGGCGGTTTAAATCCGCATAGAGCGGAGGTTCGGAAGGTGTTTCCGGCGTTGGTGTTGCCTCACTGTCCGGTGTGGGCGTTGCTTCTCCCTCCGGCGTTGCTTCTGTGTCCGGTGTGGGTGTTGCTTCTTCTCCAGGTGTCTCTTCCGTATCCGGCGTTGGCGTTGCTTCCCCGTCCGGTGTCACTTCCGTCCCTGGTGTCACTTCCGTATCAGGCGTTGTTTCGCCGTCCGGTGCCGGTGTTTCTTCACCTTCTCTTGTCTGTCCTGCGCCAAACAGTTTACCAATCCAGCCGCCTTCTTTTTCACTGCCCGGCTGCGGTGTTTTTTCTGCCGCCGGTGTCACTGTTATTGCGTTTGGCGTTGCCGTAAGCGGCGGGTTTTCGTCAGACGGATAACGCGACAATGTGGAAGTATCAGTATATACAATTCGTACAGACGCACCGTAGCGTGCATAACCGTTACTGGTTGCCCCGTTCCAGATAAATTCTACATAACCAACGTAATCTCGTGCCGGTGTGAAGTTCAGCCGTTTAATATCCGACACTTTTATTTCCTGAAATTCCGCAACCAATTTATTGCGCAATTTCAACTCACCAACCGCAGGATTGGGTAAACCAGAAATCTGGATTTTTTTCAATTTCAAATCTGTTCCTATATAATGTTCTGCAAATTCTTCTTCGGTAAATGTCACAATCTCATTTTTCACAGCCCGTTTTTCAATGGAAACCGCTGAAGTTCCGATTGCAAATACCGGCATAGCCGCTGTCATGACGATACTCACGGTAAGCAAGACAGCCCAGCCTTTTCGTCTCATGATGATGCCCCCTTATGCATTTCAAATTTTGTTATAGCTGACATTCAATATTTTCAGTATTTTGATAAAAAATATCCTTTTAAAAATTTGGGTCG
>CAMNSU010000127.1 GCA_946555455.1 uncultured Clostridia bacterium
GAAACGGCAGATGATGAATATAAAATCATAAAATCCGGCTCCTTCCAAAGGGATTCCTTTTATTTGATAGAAGCGTATAACGCGAGTGAAGTGGGCAAGGTGAAGCTGGCGGTCTTGAAGATAGATGAAACAAATAGTTCTATTGTTGAGGAGGATAACGAAATCGGCGTAGTGACAAAAATTACAAAAGCTTATGATGAAAAACTAGGCGCCATTTCAAAAATCTATATGCTGTATCAAGGACAAGAGGTGGGCTATTTAACATCAGACAAATTAAAAACAACAAAGTATTTGCTGTATCCATCGACTGCTGGGTTAAATGTGGCAAAAGTGGAGCAAATACCGTTTAACGAAATCATTCCCGGAAGCATTGTCCAATTTTCGTTAGACAGCGCGGGAAAAATCAATGAACTGCGCAAGATAACGCCGCAGGAAAGCGGACTTTCTTTCAAGGAGCAGCATTCATGGATTACAAGGCGGCAGATGTATGAAGAAAAAATTTATGGAACGGTTGTCGCCAGAGATAACGATACCTTTAAGATAAATGCCAACGGAACAGACTATTTATATCGGATACCAAGCGGCACAACAACCTATATTTTTGATACCAAGACAGGGGAAGCATCTCTCGGTTCCACTGATGATATTATCGGTTCAGAAACAAAGGGTTCCCAAATATTTGTTATCACGCGAAATGTTCAAGTGCGTGCAGTCGTTGTATATAAATTTGAAACGGAGGAATAGAAAATGCGGAACAAAAAAATAGGCAGTATTCTTTTAGCTGTGTTTTGTATGGTAAACTTGATGACAGGCGTCATTGTCCACGGTGAAATGGGGGAAGCGCGTTATGTATCGGCAGACGGCGCATTTGACAGAACAGACGCCGAATATGTGGACGGTGCGCTGCCGTCCATTGCCAAAGGCTGGACTTATAGCGGAGGAACTTCTTTAACATGGGCATTCGGCGTCGGCGGAAAAGCAGCAACCGACAGAAGTGCAAAAATTGTCGGTGGCGGCGGTGGTCTGACCTTCCAAAAGAGATTGGAAGGAGACGAAGGCAGAAACGTTGTTCCGGAAGGCGGATATCAGGTAGTGGAATTTAGTGTTTATTCTGAAGATATCGGTATTGAAAAACGTTTGGAACTCAAGAGCGGAAGCAATTGGTGGACGAACGGCGGCAAACAGACAATGCGGATTGGTGGCAACAGCGATTCACAAGCATTTATATTCAATGCTACTAACGTCCCGACAGATACAATTCAATTTAAAGCAAAGAAATGGTATACAATCACCATGATTTTTCAGGAGGGTTCAACGGATTACAAAGCATATATAAACGGTATTCCTGTCGGTACATTTAAAGGTCATGCGAGCGGGGGCTATGCAGGTATTGATACGTTGAAATTTTCGTTGCCAGGAAACGCAAATGCAAATTCTCTGGTGCTGGACGATATGAAAGTATATGATTTAACAGGCGAAACAGACGGTGATGCAACGGTTTCGGAATGTACTTATACAATGGAAGCAGAGAATATTTCGGAAATTCCATATCTTACAACGGCAGCGCAGTTGAAACAGGGTATTACCACAAGCAAAACAGGTGCAAGTGTGAATGTGGAATCCAAAAGCGGAATCCAACTGACGGATACCGACTATGTTGAAACTGGTATGACAATGGTGGTGACAGCGCCCAACGGCGTCACCAAACGCCGCTATACTTTAAGTGTACAACCGGAATCTGGCGACAATTCCTCCAATGCCAAAGCAAGCGTGAATGATGTTTTAGCAGGAAACGCCATTGACGATGACAAGACATCCTGCTGGGTAGGAAATTGGGACACGAAAGAAGAAACTTGGATTAGCGTAGACGCCGGAGAACCTACAGAATATAACTCTATTGCTATTACCGGCGAAAATATTTCAGAAGATATTGGGCTTATGATTTCTGATGATGATGCTGATTATCAGGAGGTTAGCATTTTGGGAATGGAACGGGAGGAAGCTGAAAACAAAGCGACCATTTCTTTTGAAACGCTGTCGGCAAGATATTTTAAACTGGTTATGCCGGGCGGTGCGCGTCCACCGAAAATTTATGACATTGATTTTATCTATACCGATTATACACCGGAGATAAAAATCGAGGGGAAATTCTATGCAGGGTTAAAGCTAAAAGGTGTATATCAATTCTTTGATTTTGACGAAACAGTGGAGGGCAACAGCTGCGCATACAGATGGCTGGTGTGCGAAGGCGAAAGTGAGCAGCCTATTTCCGGTGCTGATAGCACAGAATATGTGCTGACGGAAAACGAAACAGGCAAAAAAATCAAATTTGAAATAACGCCTGTCAAAGGCGATACGCCAGGAAAATCCTATACCAGCGAGGCATATGGTCCTGTACAGCCCAATCCGGCAACCGTGGACGCAGCTGCCATTAACATTGGCGTACCTGAAAGCGACTATGAGAAAATCACAAAAGATTTGGTGCTTGCAACACAAGGCGCCTCAGGTGCAACAATCAGCTGGGAATCCAGCAATCCGAATGTCATTGCAACGGATGGCGCGGTACTGCGGACAACAAAAAATGAACCGGTGACGCTGACCGCTACGGTTTCTTTTGAGGACGGTCCTGTCGTGAAAAAACGCTTTGATTTAGTTGTTTTGAAAAAAGAAGTTGCCAATAATAATACCGGTGGAAGTGCATCCGGCGGCGGAGGAGGCAGAGTCACAAGCAAAGGGGAAAACTACGCTGTTCCGTATTATCAACTCGGACAGCAGGATATGACACCGTTCCAAAACCAGCAGCCGGCAGTAAAAGAATTTCAGGATTTGGACAGCGTTCCGTGGGCAAAAGATGTGATTGTGCAATTATATCATAAAGGCATTATCAACGGCACTTCCGAAACGGCATTTTCTCCCGAAAACAATATTACGCGGGCGGAATTTACTAAGATAATTGTCACTTTGTTTGATTTAAAATTGCAAAACGGTGCTTCGGATTTTACAGATGTGGCAAATAACGAATGGTATACCGACTACATTTATACAGCTGTGCAAAATGGTATCATCAACGGATATTCTGACGAAACCTTCGGTGTGAATGACAGCATTACGCGCGAACAGGCGGCAACGATTCTATACAGAGCGCTGAAGAAAAAAGGGGAAACATTAAAAGCGGAGGAAACGGCATTTTCCGACAAAGACAATATCGCTGATTATGCGGCGGAAAGCATAAATGCGTTGACATCGAATGAAATTTTATCAGGCAATCCTGATGGCACTTTTAACCCGAAAGGAAATACCACACGTGCTGAAACTGCAGTGATGGTATATCGGGTGTATACAAAATATTGTGAATAGAGGAGGGACAGCATTGAAATCTTTATGCAGTCTCATTTTGGCGGCTGTCTGCTTGTGTTCCGTCCTGCCTTCGGCTGCCGTATCTGCGGCGGACAATGCTACATTAAGTATTGCGGCGGTGACAGGAGAAATGCGCAGCGAAAAAGGCGAAACAACCGCAAAAGATAGTGATGCACTGAAAGCCGTTGCTGACGGAAATTGGTCTACGCAGTTTTTTGCTTCGTCCGACACACAAAACGGCAATATTGTGGCGGCGTTGTCCGCTCCTGCCACGATAAATCAAGTGATTTTGAAACAGGGAAACAGCGTGAGAGAACTGACCTGCAGCATTGATGTTTCGCTTGACGGTAAAGTGTGGGAAAATGCGGTGCAGGCTGAAAAAACAAAAAATCCTATCATTACATTTGACATTGACTATGTGCAGGCATTATATGTGCGGTTCAACATTTTGAAAATCACGTCAGTAGGACCCTATAAAGGATTTAGCATCAGTGAATTTGAAATTTACGGCGAGAGTACAGAGACGAACGATACAAACAGCGGTGCGGTAAAAGAACCGCAGAACAATGATTTTTATCATCAGCATCGATATGATTATATCAGTGAAGACCAGATTCAGGCAATCAAAAACTCTCTGACCGACGGCGTGGCTATGGCAATTAACAATTCCAAAGCGATTGTGGATACAAATAAAGTGTCCATAGACAGCCAAAACAGCAGTATAGCACCTAGAATCATAGATGACATCATGTATATTCCGGCAAAATTCACGGCGGAGCGGCTGGAAGGGACCTATGCGTTTGACAGCGAGGCGAAAACAGTCACCATCAGCAGCGGCGAAAACCGTGCACAGTATCGTGTGGAAACGGCGGTACGGTCAGATGATGCGCAATATCATTTGGTTTCGGCGGAATCGGATACAGAAGAAGTGCTGGCGCTTGATATAGATGGCGTGCTGTATGTTCCGGCGGCAGCGTTAGCTGAATTATTTGGAAAACAATGTTATACGGACGAAAGAGGGTTTGTTGTCATCAGCAATGATGTGTCCATTTATGAGTTTGAAGCAAAGACAGCGCTTGATACGGAGCGGAATCTTTCCAATTGGGTTGTAAATCGGATTGTGTTTGACGGCGCTGATGAAAAACAGATATTAAAAGATTTCAGCAAGACCGGCATGAAGGGACAGCATCCGCGCGTTTTGGCAAATACGGATAAAGTGAATCAAATGATTGCACTATCAGAGACAGATGAACGCATGAAAAAATACTACAATGATATTATTCAGCAAGCGGATTCGCTCCTGCCGATAGAGCCGCCCTCTTACCAAAACAGAAATCAAACAATGAACAGAATCAGAATACTGGCTATGGCATATCAGCTCACAAAGGACGCTAAATATGGTGCGCGCGGCTGGAAAGAAATTGAATTGTTATGCAGCTATCCCAATTGGACGCCTGCGGAAGTGTTTGATTTGTCCTATTACAGTAAAGCAGCGGCGCTTGCCTATGATTGGTTCTATGATTATATGACGCCGCAGCAGAGAAAAATATTGAAAAATGCAATGGTGGAGAAGTCATTGAATGTTTTTCTGTCAGCGCATCAAACTGCCTCCCGCGGTGGGGAAAACGGCGGAAATGATACCCATCATGTTATCATCAATACCAATCATAACATCACCCAAAATACAGGGGCAATTATGCTTGCTTTGGCATTGCTGGATGAAAAAGACGTTACGGACAAATGCGCTGAAGTGATTGCGTCGGCGCTCAAAGGGATTGAGTATTATTTGCCTTATATGGCGATGTTCGGTTCTGGAAAAGAAAGTATTTATTATTGGTATTACCCAATGGAATCAACCGTCGAAACAATTCGTTCCTTAGAAGGTATTTTGGGTAGCGATTATGGTATCAGTAATATGCCGGGCATGGAAGTGACAGGAAACTTTCCTATCCACATGACAGGCTCCACCGGCATGGCGTTTAACTGGGGAAATGCACAAACAGGCTATTATGTTTCTTCAGAGGTAACTTGGCTGGGCAACCGTTACGGCGACAAAACATTATCTGCCGCCCGCATGAACGGACTTGAGGACAGAAATATTTTGGCGCATCCTTATGATTTGTTGTATTATGAACCTGAAAAATTAGATACAGATTTCCTTCCGACACTAGATAAAACCTTCGGACGGACAGAAAGCGTGGGAATGTTTAGTGCGCTGCGTGACAGCAATGCTTTATATGTTGGCTTAAAGGGCGGATATAATAATGACGTTCATAATGCATTGAGCACTGGAGCCTTTGTGTTGGACGCACTGGGAGAACGCTGGGCATGGCTGATTGGACAGGAAGATTACAGCGTGCCTGGATATTGGAATTATAGCGAAAACGGACAGCGGTGGACATACTACAGAATGCGCGCGGAGGCGCAAAACGCTTTGGTGATTAACCCGGGAGATAAGCCTGACCAATACCCGTTTGGTTATTCCAAAATTGAAAAATTTGAAAGTAAACCAAGAGGCGCTTATGCTATTATAGATGCAACGCCGGCATTTGCAACTGATAATAAGGTAAAAAAAGTGCGGCGCGGCGCGTTCTTAACGGAAAACCGCACAAAGGTGATTATTCAGGATGAAATAGAAGCAACCAATTCCAATTACTATTTTATGATGCAAACGCAAGCAGATATCCAAATTCAGCCGGACGGCAAAACGGCGATATTAGAACGAAACGGCAAGAAAATGTTTGTAGAACTGCAATCAACTAATCCGGATGCGAAGTTTGCGACCATGGATGCTGTGCCGCTATCCACTTCGCCGCATCCAGAACAAAATTCTCCAAACAATGGTGTTCGCAAACTGGTGGTCAATGTGAAAAATACGAACGACTTAACGGTTTCGGTGATTTTCACACCACTGGCAAACAAACAAAGCAATATTACCTCTGCCAAAATGGTAGGTATGGATAATTGGGAAATTCCGGACGGAGATTTGAAAGCGATGCAATTGGAAAGCTTGACGGTAGACGGAAAGACGATAGAAGGATTCGCGCCGAACCGAACAGATTATAAATTATTCCTGCCGCATGATTATCCGGACACAATTCCAGAGGTTGTGGCGACGTCAGAATTTGAAACCACTGTTACGCTGCCGAAGGAACTGCCCGGAACGGCAACAGTAACCATGACGGATGCGGAAACAAACCGTACTGTCATCTGCAATATTCTAATGCAGCGGGAACAAAATATCGGCGTGAAAGCGAGTGCAGTGCCTGAACCCGAAAATCCACCGACCAATACGCTGGACTATGATTTGGAAACGCGGTGGGCGGCCGAAGGAGAACAATGGATTGAATATGATTTGAAGGAACCGGCTCAGTTAGAATCTGTTTCAATTGCATGGGCTTCCGGAAATGCGCGTAAAGCAATATTTGATATTGAAGTTTCTGTCGACGGTGAAAACTGGACAAAAGTTTGGGGCGGAGAAAGCAGCGGCGCAACGCTCGACTTTGAAGAATTTTCATTTAACGCCGTGCAGGCGCAATATGTGAAAATTGTCTGCCACGGAAACAGCGTCAGCAAATGGAACAGTATTAATGAAATTCAATTCAAATATAAAAAATAAATGATACAATCCGGCAGATAGGTTCCTCTCCTTTTCATGAGGCGGGGAACCTATTTTGTTTAGCGAATATAAGGAGATTTTGAAGGGATAAGGAGTTATGCAATGAACAGTGATATAAAATTTAAGTATGAAAGCAGACCGCAAACAAAATTATGCATAGATGGGGCGGAATCGATTCGTAAGGTGATGTACAGGCACAGCTCCATGGAAGAATTAAGGAAAGAATTTCATCAAAAAAATGCGGGACATCCACGCGTGCTGGCAACGCGTGAAGATTTTGAAGATATTATTGCAAGAATAAAAACCGATACCAGAACAAAAAAGTTTTTTGATGA
>CAMNSU010000128.1 GCA_946555455.1 uncultured Clostridia bacterium
ACAGATTTTGTGATATATCTGTATAAAAAGCGGCTATCACGGTTTTATTTTTCCATTTTGGTCTTTTTCTTCTTGTGATAAATTTGATATATTGATTCACCTGATTTTTTCTTTCCCCACCGATATTTTGGAAATATTTCACATCACAAATAAAAAAATTAGGAAACAACTTTAGAAAGGCTGTCCCCTAATTTTCTGTCTATGTATACCATAAAATGCAAATTCTCTTTTTATTGCGGACACGCTTTCTCATATCACAATCTGCCCCAACACCTCTCCAATCGGTTCGCGTAAAACCAAACCCGCCTTGCTGTCATAAGGCGTTTTATCACGATTCATCAGCGCCAGCTTACTGCCGCGAAAATATTGCAGCAGTCCCGCCGCAGGATAGACCACAAGCGAGGTGCCGCCCACAATCAACAAGTCCGCCTGTGCAATCGCGCGAACAGATTCCTCCAGCACATGGTTATCCAGCCCCTCCTCATAAAGCACCACATCAGGCTTCAGCATACCGCCGCATGTGCAGCGCGGAATCCCGCTGCTCTCTGTCACCGCTTCCAGTCCGTACTGTTTGCCGCATTCCATGCAATAGTTGCGCAGCACCGTTCCATGCAGCTCCCAAACGTTGCGCGACCCTGCCTTTTGATGCAGTCCGTCAATGTTTTGCGTAATCACAGCGTCCAGTTTTCCTTTTTGTTCCATTTCCGCCAGTTTGAGATGCGCCTGATTTGGCTGCGCCTGCGCCGCAATCATTTTATCCTTATAGAATCGGTAGAATTCCTCGGGATGTGCCAAAAAGAAGTGATGGCTGATGATTTCCTCCGGCGGATAATCATAGGTCTGATGATAGAGTCCGTCCTGACTGCGAAAATCCGGAATGCCGCTTTCCGTTGACACGCCCGCCCCGCCGAAAAACACAATATGGCGGCTTTCATCAATCCACTTTTGCAGTTGTTTCACTTGTTCCATGCTGTTCCCCTCCATGCTGATTTTTTCTTACCATTTGATTTTTTTCTTACTATCATTGTAGCACAAATCATGTTCTGTTACAATCGCCAAACATTTCCTCTCGTGCCGAACCTTGCATGGATTCCTTTTTTATGCTACAATGAAATATACCAACGAAAAGGAGCAATCTTATGGAACAAACAATCCGTCAACTATTGCTGGACGCAGCGGAGGAATCCTACCGTGATTTTTCCGCTGCCCTGATTCCGGGCGTGAACAACATGCTGGGCGTGCGTCTGCCCACTTTGCGCAAACTGGCGCGGCAGATATATCAAGAAAATGATTGGCGCGCCTTTTTGGCACAAGACCCGATTTATTTTGAAGAAACCATGCTGCAAGGCATGGTGATTGGACTTGCCGTCCATACATATGAAGAATTTCAATCGCTTGTGCCTCCGTTTGTTCCCAAAATTTCCAACTGGTCGGTTTGTGACAGTTTTTGCAGCAGTCTGCACGCCGCCGCCGCGTTTCAGCAACCGCTTTTCCCTGTTCTGCTGTCCTATACGCAGTCAAAAAGCGAATTTGAAGTGCGTTTCGGCGTGGTGATGCTGATGGACTATTTTATAGAAGAAACCTATTTGGAACAAATCTTTGGTGCGCTGGAAGCCGTCTGTCACGAAGGATATTATGTCAAAATGGCGGTCGCGTGGGCGCTGTCCGTCTGCTTCGCAAAATTTCCGGCATGGACTATGACCGCTTTGCGTGAGCGGCATTGGGACAGCGACACCTATCAAAAAGCGCTGCAAAAAATCATCGAATCCCGCCGCGTCAGCGCAGAAGATAAAGCGGTGATTCGGGAAATGAAAAAACGTTCTTTCTTGAAATAAAAAAGCGGCATGAAAAAAGAACTCCATTGGGGCGCCTTCCTTTACAGCGGGTGCCCCCAATGGGGTTCTTTTTGCTTATTATTTCAGTAAGTCTGTTATCCGACACAGCGTGAACAGGGGCGGTATAGTTTTTTCGCTTCCGTGAGAGACAATGCAGTCACTTCCCTATTTTTGATATGATAACAATTTCTATCGTCATGATAACACTCTCCATATTTTGTTATATAAACCGTTATTTCTTGTTTCACTTCCGGTTTGGGTTGCTCTGCCGTCTTAGGTATTTCCTGTTTATAAACAGGTTCTGCACCGGTTTCTTGTTTCGGTGGTTCCGTTGCCTCGGGTTTCGTTTTGGCACTATTCTCCGCCGTCGGTTCCAGCGAAGGCGCATATGTTAGCGTCGGTGTCACTTTCTCTGTTTCTATAGGCTGGGTCTGCTGTGCCGGTTCCGGTATTCTTGTTTCTACGATTTCTTTCATACTCTTGACAACTGCATTCATTTTGTGTATAATAGAGTATAGAAAAAGGCAAGACCTCAAACGGTTATGCCAAAGAATTTTATTATTTAAAAAATAACGCTATTGCTTTGGTTGGCTGGCGTTATTTTTTTATGGAAACTATCAAAAGTAATAGAATAATCATAAACAATATTATGTATTCTTTATCCATAAGCTATCACCCCCTTTCATGGAGATGACGGCATAACCGCCCAGCTGTTACACTGTTTTCAGTCTCACCTTAACTATATTATATCCGAACTGTAAGATTATGTCAAGACATATCTAGCCAAAAAAGAAACTGTTCGTATTTTTCATTAAAAACCGACCTCCCTTTCGTTAGATTTTTACGTCTAACTTCGGGGAGGTCGGTTCATTATTTTTATATGGCGTCTATTTTATTTCATGGGATATCAATTTTGTTCCTATACTAAGCACGGGAAGCCGGCATTTTTATGTGCTTCCAACAATTCGTTGCACATTGCCACAATGTCGTCAATGGACAGTTCCGCCGCTGTGTGCGGATCCATCATTGCCGCCTGATATACTGCTTCTTTTCGTTTTGTCACTGCCGCTTCAATGGTCAAAAGCTGCACATTCACGTTTGACGAATTCATTGCGGCAAGCTGCACCGGCAGGTTTCCGAAATAGGTCGGCAAAATACCGTTGCCGTTCACCAAACAAGGCACTTCCACACATGCCTGCGGCGGCAGGTTGGTAATCAGTCCATGATTCAACACATTCCCGCCGATTTGATAGGGCTTGTTCAATGTGATGGCTTCCATGATATGAGATGCGTATTCGCGGCTGCGTTCATGCGTGATTTCGCCGCCGTTATATAATTCTTCTTTTTCTTTTTTCCATTTTTCAATCTGATTCACGCAGCGCCGCGGATATTCGTCCAGCGGAATGTTATAGCGTTCAATCAAATCCGGATAGTTCTTTTTGATGAAAAACGGATTATATTCTGCATTATGTTCGCTGCTTTCGGTGCAGTAGTATCCCAAACGGTTGATGTATTCATAGCGCACCATGTCGCCATGTTTCTCCAGATTTTTCTTTGCCGCCCGCTCCCGAATCATTGGATAGAGGTCATTGCCGTTTAAATCTTTGATTTCCAGCAGCCATGCCATGTGGTTAATGCCCGCAATCACGTCCGTGAACCCATCCACCTCAATGTCCAGCGCCTTCAGCAAACCGGAGGAACAGACCTGCACGCTGTGGCACAAACCTACTGTTTTCACATCGGTATACCGCTGCATGTAGCCTGACAAAATCGCCATGGGATTGGTGTAGTTCAAAAACCATGCGTCTGGACATACCTCCTGCATATCCTCCGCAAAGTCCCGCAGAACCGGAATGGTACGCAGTCCGCGGAAAATTCCGCCGATGCCCAGCGTATCGGCAATGGTTTGCCGCAGACCATATTTTTTGGGGATTTCAAAATCAATCACTGTGCAAGGTTCATAGCCGCCTACCTGAATGGCGTTCACAACAAAATTTGCTCCGCGCAGCGCCTCTTTCCGGTTTTCCACACCCAAATACGTCCGAATAGTTGCGCGCCCTTCATTGCAATTTTGGTTGAGGGCACTGATGAGCTGCTCCGATTCCTCCAGCCGTGCACTGTCTATGTCGTAAAGTGCAATTTCTGCTTTTTGCAATGCCGGCGTTAACATACAGTCGCCCAATACGTTTTTGGCAAATACCGTGCTGCCCGCGCCCATAAATGTGATTTTCATAAAACCGCCGCCTTTCCTTTTTTGTATCAGAATGATTTCTGTGTTTCATGCCTTGTTTTTTGTGTTTTCAGTATAGTAAATTTTATTGCATTTTACCATTGCCAAAAGGTTGATAAACATGTTAAAATGTAACTTAAGAGGTGAGCCATTATGAAACGCACTATCAACATTGCATTGCAAAACAAAGGCTTTCACGACATCAATCCCATTCTGTGCGGCTATGAAGCCTGCTGCCCGAATCACCGTTTTGGACCTACTATTCGCCATTTTTATTTAATTCACTGTATTCTTTCGGGACAAGGCACTTTCACTTGTCCTTCCGGCAGTTATACATTGTCCGCGGGACAAGCGTTTTTGATTGAACCGGAGGAAATTACGGTTTACACTGCCGATAGCCGCAACCCTTGGGTCTATATTTGGATTGGCTTTGACGGCGCCTATGCAAACAAGTTGGACGAGCTTTCCGCACCGGTGTTTGACGCACCCATCGGCTTATTCCGCGACATGCTGGAAACAGAAAGGCTCCCTGCCATGCGCGAAGAATATCTTGCCGGAAAAATTTTTTTGCTGCTTAGCGAACTGTTCGGCGCGCAAAAAAACGAAAACTATGCAGACGTGGCGGCGGATTTCATTGCCGCCAACTATTTGCAGGACATCAAAATCCACGACGTTGCAAAAGCAGTCGGTCTGGATCAGCGGTATCTGTCCCGTCTGTTCAAAGCAAAAAACGGGTGCAGTATGCAGGAATATCTCATCCGGCACCGCATGGAAGAAGCACTACGTCTGCTGCAAAAAGGCTTTCTTGTGTCGGAAGCTGCCGCCATGGTGGGCTACCGTGACCCTTTCGTGTTTTCCAAAGCCTTCAAGCACTACTACGGCAGCGCTCCGAAAGATTTCCGGCGGCGGTAAATCATGTATCTCTGTATATCGCATCGTTTTTTACCGTGACCGCTGCATATATTTTGAAAGGCTTTATAAATTGTACAGCCTTTTTTCGGGATACAGAAAAATATAGTGTTCACGCCCGAGACGCTCTGTTTCATATTGAGAAACCTTCGCTTCTTAATAATTTCTGTAACTGCGCTATATCAACATCACGCATATTTGTTTTATTCTTTTTTGCTACAGCAACCGCCATTCCGGCAGCTTGACCAAGTTCTGCGCAAAACGGCATAATTCTGTAGGATGCCTGTGCTTCATGTGTGGAAGAAATACATCGTCCTGCCACCAATAAATTATCCATATTTTTCGGCAGCAGACATCTATAAGGAATTTCATACCATTGCCCGTCTCCGAAATAATAGTGGCTTGTTCCCGAACCGCTGGGACTATGAATATCAATATCATAGTTCGCCGTTGCAACAGCGTCATCAAAGCGCGCAAGAGATTTCAAGTCCTCTTCTGTCAGCGTATATTCTCCTTCAATTTTACGGCTTTCTCTGATTCCAATTTGAAGCGCTGTGGAAAGCACTCTCGCATGTTCAAACCCTTCTATATTTTTCTTCAGAAACTGATACAGTTCAAAAACCTGTTCTCTGGCTTCTATTTCAGCGTCCGTTACTGCAAAAGGGTCTGTTGGATTATGCTTTACAATCCTTGTACTGTTAAAATGGAGGACGCCGTCATTAAAATTGGAAAATATTAAAACATTTTCACGCGGATTTTTTATCAGTCCTTTTTTCTGGAATTCTGTATATAAAGAATTTATTTTATTTCGATTGATTCGAAATTTCTCCATATCAACTCCACTCAATCTAAAACACAACGTCATAGGCTGGCACAAATTATCTTTCTCTCTGCCTATTGTATAAGGACACCCTGACAACATCGATAACTCCGCATCGCCTGTCGCATCAATATAATAATCCGCAAACAGTTCTATCACCTGCGATTTCCCCAACGCTTTTATTGAAACAATGTTTCCCTCCACTACATTTGATTCAAAAACAGTTGTGTTAAACAACAATTTGACGCCGTTTTTTAAAGCGATTCTGTTTAAAACAAGTTTCATAATTTCCTCATCAAACTCATGCTCTCTTCCTTTTGTTGCACAGATTTCTTGATGGGCACGGACAATTTCCAAAAACAGATTGCCGCAAAGATATTTTCTTTCACCGGTTTCCGGCAGTTTTGTCCAGTATTCCATAAACGGCATTACCAATGCATTTGCCGCCGCGCCGCCCAGACAATTATATCGTTCTATCAGCAGCACATCAACACCATTTCTTGCCGCAGAAATTGCCGCCGATACACCCGCGAATCCACCACCAACCACAATTAATTCATATCTTTTTTTCATCTTAAATCCTCCCTCGCACCAATATTGATATTCTGATTATAAACCGAATAACCCTCCATCGCTACAATTTTTTCGCCGCAAACTTGCACAAAAGAAATATTTTTGTTATAATAATGATAATTTTAAAACATTTGTTGAGGTAATGATTCTATGGAGCACAGTAATTTATATGACTTTATTTCCTGTCTTGAATATGGCACAAATGTGCATATCAGCGTTGTTTTTTTAGATAATTTCGGTAATTTTAAAACGAATTTACCAAAGTGCAGCGCAATTCATTCAAAACCGTTCTGCACATTTATGAAATCCACGCCGGCGGGGTATGAAAAATGTTTTAAATGCAGGAATGCTGCCTTAAAAAAAGCAATGAACATACGGAAATCGTTTGGCGGCTTATGTTTTAACGGTGTATATGAATATTGCCGTCCTGTCATTGAAAATGATGTTGTCATTGCAGTCATTTTTATCGGAAATATCCTTCCTGCATCTTTGCGGCAGCTTACAGCCCAAATAGAAGCATTTGCAGAAACTTTTGAAAAAAATTTTGATGAAACCAAATGCAAGCAATTCAGCAGCATTGTGGAAAACCATATAAAATTACTGATTCATGAATATTCAAATCATAAAACAACCTTTCATCCACTTATCACAAATATCATGAATTACATTGAAGAAAGCGCATATTATGACACTTCTATCCGTCATATCGCCCATGTTTTCCATTACAATGAAAAGTATATCGGAAAATTATTTAAAAAATATACCGGAAAAACAATAAAAGAGTATTATAACCATAAAAAATTGAAAAAAGCAGAGATGCTTTTGAGCGATACGTCCCTGCCAATTACAGAAATATCCGCCAAAACTGGATTTAACAATGTTACTTATTTTAACCGACTGTTTAAACAAAATTTTTATATGTCACCAACAGAATATCG
>CAMNSU010000129.1 GCA_946555455.1 uncultured Clostridia bacterium
AGAAAATTTTTTGTAAGGCAAGGAAAAGGTTCCTTTGCATACTGGGCGTACGCGTACCCTCTGGGGCACACGTGCCACGGAGTGGTATGGAAAGCGGTTCGCGGGTGCGCATTTACGAAAAATTTTTCCTGTATGGCGCAAGCATATTCGATTTTTGTTTGCCTAAGAGATAAATGTAAAACAAAAACAAAAGAAAAAGAGAGACCGGAGAGGTACGGGAAGGACTGATACATAATGAAGAGAAACACAGAAAAAAAGAAAAAAATCAGCAACATGAAGAGAAAAATGCAACTGCAGTTCATCACATTGGTACGCGACTATAGCAGCCGCTATATTGTTTGGCGGCTGGATAGGGGGAAACCGGTGACGGGCTGCGGACTGCGCTTCATTGAGCGGAGATTGTCAAGTGCGATGAACCGCTGCTGCGAAGTGCAGCATGAACCCACGCCAGTTCGTGTTTATGCAACCGAGCATTAGGCATATGGGCAGATTCCTGTCAGCATAGGTCTGGGATTCAAAAAATTGTCCTGAGAATAAGTCTCAGGACAATTTTTTTCATGCGTTGCCCGCTGAAACGGCAAAAAAATCCAAAAAACGCTTGACAAATGAAGAAAAAACATGTAAAATAAACTATGTTCGTCTTAAAAAAGAAGGCGTATCCTTGCCCCTAGGGGAATTGCTGGGGGCCAAAGTCCAAAAGGAGGTGAAAGAAATGGCTGAACAGATCAACAAATACGAAACCATTTTCGTGCTTGATGCGGATCTGGACGAAGAGACCACGAATGGTCTTGTCGAAAAAGTAAAGTCATTGATTGCTAGTAACGGAACGGTGGATCAGGTAGACGTATGGGGAAAACGCCGTCTGGCTTACCCGATCAACTACAAAAACGAAGGTTACTATGTTTTGATTGAGTTTACATCCAACCCGTCCTTCCCATCGGAACTGGAACGTGTCTATAATATCACGGAAAACGTGATGCGTTCAATTGTTGTCAAAAAAGAAGCGTAAGAACCTGACGACGGAGAAAGGAAGCTGAAATTATGCTGAACCGATCAATTTTAATGGGGCGGCTGACGCGCGACCCTGAACTTCGGACCACACCCAGCGGCGTTAGCGTTGCTTCTTTTACGCTGGCAGTAGACCGTGGTTATGCAAAAGCAGGCGAAGAGAGACAAACTGATTTTATCAATATTGTCGCTTGGCGTGCAACGGCAGAATTTGTGGGCAGGTATTTTACCAAAGGTATGATGATGATTGTCGAGGGCAGAATACAGTCCCGCAGTTGGGAAGACCAAAACGGAAACAAACGGTATGCGACGGAAGTTGTTGCAGACAACATCCAGTTTGGAGAATCGAAAAAAGCGGCGGCACAGCACACTGGTGCGGACATGCCGGCAGCGCCCGCGGCGCCTGCACAACAGCAGGACGACGGTTTTGGCGATGTTGCAGGATTTTCCATTGCGTCGGACGACGACGACCTGCCGTTTTAAAGAAATGATTTGAAGGATGGAAGGAGGAACTGAGTCATGGCATATGATAGAGCTGACCGGCCGAGAGGCAGAAGAGGTAGAAAAAAAGTTTGCGCATTTTGTGCGGATAAAGTAACGGAAATTGATTACAAGGACGTTGCGAAACTGCGCCGGTACGTTTCGGAACGGGGCAAAATTGTTCCGCGTCGTATTAACGGAAACTGTGCGCGTCACCAGAGACAGGTGACAACGGCAATCAAACGTGCAAGAATCATTGCATTGCTGCCGTTTACAACAGACTAAGAAGAATAGATAGAAAGCCGGGACGCGCTCCCGGCTTTTGTTATAGATGGCAGAGGAAGGCGGCTTTGTGGGTAGTCGGGTGTATTTGCCCTTAAATGTCCTTTGACGGCAGCAGCGGAAAAAATACCGCCGAAATGTCGCTCCGAATCTATCGCCCCAAAATGTCCCCCAAGGTACGCTCCAGCTACGCGTGCTACGGAGTGGTATATCCCCCTTGAAAATGTCCCCCGAGGGTCGCTACGACTATATCTCCCTTGAAAATGTCCCCCGAATTTTGACATAGTCAAAATTCTCCTCCTTTACTTTTCTTGGGAGATATAGTCTCCGCTCTTTGCCCCCGTTTCGTCCTCGATTTTTTCTCTGGTAATGATTTACGCAAATAGAGCGAGCATAAGATATCATGCATATGTTCCATTTTACTTTTATAGTATAACTGGAAGTTGTTGTCAATGGTTTTTTTGAAAGAAGGAATTAAATTGCCAAAAATCGGAAAACAATTAAAACAGTTACGAAAACGGGAGGGGTATACACAAAAGCAAATAAGCGTCTTGTTGGGGTTTCATGGAAATCCATATTCCGGCTATGAATATAACAGAATAAAACCCTCCATAGAAAATTTTGTGAAGTTGGCGAAGGTGTTGCATACCAGTGTCCAATATATTGTAACAGGAAAAGAACTTCCGGAGGAATTTGGAGAAGAAGTAACGCCATTTCCGCAGCGTTTGCGCGAACTGCGGGAACGAAGAAATATGACGCAGCAGCAGGTTGCGGATTGTTTGGACATCCGAAAAGCAACCTATCAAGGATATGAATATGATAAATACGAACCCAAACTGGACAAGCTACTCCAATTAGCGGAATTGTTTGACGTGACGTTAGATGAACTGTTGGGACGGAACAAAAAATGAAATCATTCAAACCGCGGACATACCCTCTGGGGCACGCGTGTGCCGCGGTTTGAATACCTCTCAGCCGCGGGCGTTTCGACAGGAACGCCGCGCGAGCGGACGCGGCTGCTTGGGAATCTTTTTTGAAAGAGAAATGGAACACAGAACACAGAACCGGCAACAAATTTTCAATAATGGGAACGGCGGACAGGCGCCGCCGTTCCCATACCTTACAGCGTCCGGAGCGCCGCGGTTGAGCGGCGCGACACGCGAGTGTAGGACGCTGATAGGAGAAATCCAAAGAGGGGATAAATCGACGGCGTAAGCCGGAGAGAATCCCTTCTTTGAGAAACAAACATGGTGGTATTATGACAAATCGAGAATTACTCATGCAGGGCGCAGCACAGCTGGGGCTTGACATGTCGGAAAAAACAGCGGACAGGTTTGAGACTTATGCGCGTCTGCTGGTGGAATGGAACGAAAAAATAAATTTGACGGCAATCACGGAAGGAAAAGACATTGTCACGAAGCATTTTCTGGACAGCCTGACCTTGCCGGTATGCTGTGGTCTGGACATGGAAAACGCCGGCATGATTGACGTTGGCACCGGCGCAGGCTTCCCGGGACTGGCAGTGAAACTGCTGTGTCCGTCTCTACATTTGACGCTGCTGGATTCTTTGGCAAAACGGCTGAAATTTCTGGAAGCAGTGGCGGCGGAAGTAGACGCGCAAGACGTGGCGTTTTGTCATGCGCGCGCGGAGGACGGCGGACGGGACAAAAAGCTGCGGGAACAGTTCGACATTGCCACCGCGCGGGCAGTGGCGAATCTCAGCGTGCTGGCGGAATATTGCCTGCCGTTTGTGAAGGTGGGCGGCGTATTTGCTGCGCTGAAAGGTCCCATGGCGGAGGAAGAACTGCAAAGCGCGGCGGGCGCAATCGAAACACTCGGCGGCAAACTGCGCACGGTACAGGACGTGACCATTCCGTTCGCGCAGTTGTCGCATAAAATCGTGTTGATTGATAAAGTGCGCCCCACGCCGAAGCAATATCCGCGCAAAGCGGGAACGCCCGCGAAAAAACCGTTGACATAAGTGGCGTGGATTGCCCTCTGTCAGCATGGTCGCACTGGGGTTTCTTGCGCCTGATAAATACAATAAAACTGCCGTCCGGTGAACGTTGCCGGACGGTTTTTTCATATCAATTTTTTTGCACAAATTTTCTTTGCGGCAAGAAAATGATTAAAATTGTGCGGCATTGCAAATACTAGTATCAAAAACCGTTTGTGATAAAAATTGCTAAGACAGACGGGCAAGAAAGGATGCTGGAAAGATGGCAAAAGAGGCAAAAGCGCAGGACACCGTGCAGGAAGTGAATGCGCTGGTGGAAAACGCGTATGGCGCGCTGGAATATATGCGTAACATGAATCAGGAACAGGTGGATCACATTGTCAAAGCAATGGCAATGGCGGGTATGGAGCAGCATATGACGCTGGCAAAAATGGCGGTGGAAGAGACAGGGCGCGGTGTGTATGAGGATAAAATCACCAAAAACATGTTCGCAACGGAATATATCTACCATTCTATCAAATATATGAAAACAGCGGGTGTGATTGAGGAAAACGAACTGGAGGGCTATGAAGAGATTGCGGAACCGGTGGGCGTGATTGCGGGCGTAACGCCTGTTACAAATCCGACCTCCACCACGCTGTTCAAAGCAATCATCTCCATCAAAGCGCGCAACCCCATCATTTTTGGATTCCACCCATCCGCGCAGAAGTGTTCGGCTGCAGCGGCAAAAGTCTTGCTGGACGCGGCAGTGGAGGCGGGCGCGCCGCCGCACTGTATCCAGTGGATTGAACATCCGTCCATTGAAGCGACAAACGCACTCATGCACCACCCGGGTGTGGCACTGATTTTGGCAACGGGTGGCAGCGGCATGGTTCACGCGGCATATAGTTCCGGCAAACCGGCGCTGGGCGTAGGGCCGGGCAACGTGCCATGTTATATTGAAAAAAGCGCAAATGTTCCACGCGCCTGCCACGACCTCATTCTGTCCAAAACGTATGACAACGGTATGATATGCGCGTCAGAGCAGGCGGCAATTGTGGACGCGCCCATTGCGGAAGAATTTGAACGCTGCATGAAAGAAAACAATTGCTATTTTTTGAATGAAGAAGAAGCAAAAAAGGTCAGCCGTTATGTGATTAACGAGGAAAAAGGCGCGATAAATCCCGACGTCGTGGGGCAGAGCGCCGCTAAAATTGCGCATGGAGCGGGCGTGAGTGTGCCGGAGGACACAAAAATTTTGCTTGCCAAGCTGGAAGGCGTAGGGCCGCAATATCCTTTGTCAAGAGAAAAATTATCGCCCGTTTTGGCATATTATGTCGTAAAGGACGCGGAAGAAGGCATAAAGCGCGCGGAAGAAATGGTGGAATTCGGCGGTTTGGGACATAGCGCCGTGGTGCACACAGAGGAAAAACAGGTGGTGGAAACCTTCCGCCAGCGCGTCAAAGCGGGACGGCTGATTGTCAACTCTCCTTCAACGCAAGGCGCAATCGGCGATATTTATAACTCCAACGTGCCGTCGCTCACATTGGGCTGCGGGTCGTTCGGCGGCAATTCCGTCTCCACGAATGTGACGGTGATGAATCTCATGAATACAAAACGGGTGGCGAAAAGGAGAGTCAACATGCAGTGGTTCAAGGTGCCGGAAAAGATTTATTTTGAATATGGCAGCGCGCAGTATCTGGAAAAAATGCCCGATATCACCCGCGCGTTTATCGTGACGGACGCGGCAATGGTGAAACTGGGCTATGTGGACAAAATTTTGTATTATCTGCGCAAGCGGGAGCAATATGTGCACTGTGAAATCTTTTCAGACGTGGAGCCTGACCCTGATGTGGAAACCGTAATGCGCGGCGTGAAAGCCATGCAAGCGTTTTCGCCCGATGTGGTGATTGCGCTGGGCGGCGGCAGCGCCATGGACGCGGCAAAAGGAATGTGGCTGTTTTATGAACACCCCGAAGCGGATTTTTCCGCGCTGAAGCTGAAGTTCATGGATATCCGCAAACGGTTGTATAAATTCCCGCGGCTGGGCAGCAAATGCAAGATGGTGGCGATTCCCACCACGTCGGGAACCGGCTCGGAGGTGACGAGTTTTTCCGTTATTACCGACCGCAGCAAAAACGTGAAATATCCGCTGGCGGACTATGAACTCACGCCGGACGTGGCGATTATTGACACGGAATTTGTCATGACCGTTCCGCCGTCCATCACAGCGGACACGGGTCTGGACGTTTTGACCCACGCCATAGAATCCTATATTTCCGTTTTAGCGTCCGATTTCACAGATGCGCTGGCGCAAAAGGCGGTCAAGATGGTGTTTGACTATTTGCCGCGGGCATACCGCAACGGAAATGACAAGGAAGCACGGGAGAAAATGCATAACGCGTCCTGTATGGCAGGAATGGCGTTCACCAACGCTTTTTTGGGTATCAATCATTCTTTGGCGCACAAGCTGGGCGGCGAGTTCCACATTCCGCACGGACGCGCAAACGCGGTGCTGCTGCCGCATGTGCTGAAATATAACACGCAGCGCCCGACAAAGTTCACCATTTGGCCCAAATATGAAACATTTGTGGCGGACAAAAAGGTGGCGGAACTGGCGGCGGCAATTGGCTGCGCGGGCAAGACAACGCAGGAAAGTGTGGACAATTTTATTGCGGCAATTCAAAAGTTGATGAAATCGCTGGATATGCCGACAACCATTCGGGAATGCGGCATTGACAAAAAAGAATATATGAATCGCATTGGGTATTTGGCGGAGCGCGCGTTTGAAGACCAATGTACGCCTGCCAATCCGCGTATGCCGCTGGTGTCTGAACTGGAAGAACTGTATCGCAAGGCATACTAAAAGTATTGCTGATTCCGAAGCGGAGACGCGTGGAAGTTTCCCCCCCAAGGTGCGCTACGAATATGTTCTCTCGTGAAAAATGTCCTCCGACTTTGTGCTTTGTACAAAGTCTCCCCCTCTTACTTTTTCTGAGAGAACATATTCTCCGCTTTTTGCCCCCGCGCCTCCTCTTACTTTTCTTGGGAAGAGCTACCCTCCGCTTTTGCCCCCGCTCCCTCGTGAAAAATGTCCTCCGGATTTGGGCTATGCCCAAATCCTCCCCTCTTACTTTTTCTGAGGACGCGTGCCACGGAGGGTAAAATACCATCTACTTAGAGCTCACGTTTTCTCCTGCTTCATTTTTTTCTGATACAGTATTTTCCGTGTGAGTTCCTCTTTTGAAAAATAAATTGCCCCTCTTTGAATAGTGTGGACAGCGGCAGCGTATTGTGCTATAATGGGTGACAAGGGGGGAGAGACATGGAAGAATGGGAAACGTTTTATACAGAGGAAACGATTGAACAGTTGAAACAGAAATACCGGAAGTGGAACACCGCCTTTTCTGTCATCGCTGCGGTTTTGGCAGGCAGCGGTAGTATCATTTACCGTTTTCTGCCGGATGGTTGGGACGCAATTTCTTTTGTGGATAAAAACGGAGTTTTTCATTTTGTCGGCAAAGGCATAAGGGAGTCGGATCTCATGCGGTCCCTAGGGCAGATTTTTCCGTATGCTGTGTTAAAAATACTTGA
>CAMNSU010000130.1 GCA_946555455.1 uncultured Clostridia bacterium
ATATTACAAACAAAAAAGCGTTTTTTGCGTGTAATATCCAACAAGCTTTCATGCAATGCAGCACAACCGGAAGATAGAGCAGATATCTGTTCCGAAGGAAGGGCGTTTTCCGCTCGTAAAAACGAACACAGTTTGATTGTATATTTGTTATTTACCGTTCAGGTTATCCTGACCATAAGTTGTGGCAGAGCGGTTATTCCTGTGGTTGGCATTGTGCTTTGTGCGGTCGGATTCATAAAAGGCAAAACAAAGGTGGACTTGTGGATTTTTGTGCCAATGATTCTATACAATGTTTTTACCTGCGCGGCATCCTATGTGTCACACGGAAATATCAGAATGGGTGCGGCATATGCACAGCTTATTTTCCCGATTCTTTATCTTGTGCTATCGTATTTGGATGACGGCGATTTGCGTTTGCTACGCCGGTTATGTATTATATGGGTTGCTTTTACGGCGCTGTTCGGGCTGGCGCAGTTTTTTAACAGAGTGTTGGTTCATCATTCGGTGATGCGGCTGAGGGGCATTGTCGGCGGACCCAATGCGGTTGGACCTTTCTTGGTTATCGGATACTTTGTGTATCTTGGTTGTATGTCGAAAGAAGAAAATTGGACAAACCGAATTGGTCTTTGGTTTTGGAAGGGCATAGAGCCGGTGATGCTGACAACGCTTGCGCTTACGTTGTCAATGGGAAGCTTTGTCGCGCTGGGCGTAGGTATGATTGTCATTTTTGCCGTAATGATGCGCAGAGATGGATGGAAAGAGTCGTTCTGGTATATCTGCAGATTAGGCGCAAGAGTCTGTATGGGGCTTGCGTTTGGTCTGCTGCTGTATGTTTCGGTCGGAAGGACGGGGAAGCTTTGGCTGTGCATACCAATGGCAGTCTATATTGCAATATTTACGTTATATTGGAATAAATTTGATCGGTTTTTGCTTGCTCACAAACGGATGGCGGTGCTGATTGCCGCATCGGGCATATTGCTTGCACTTATGGCAGTGATTATCCGTCCAAGTTCTACCGCGACATTTTTGGAACGGCTGCAAATGATGCGCAACGGTATATACTATATTGTTGCAAACCCTTTGTTTGGCGTCGGTCAAGGCAACTGGCAGGGGCTTAACATGTATGATGCTGACAAATATTTTAATGTGAGTCATATACATAATATGTTTATTCATACGGGTGCGGAGACAGGCGTTGCGGCAATGCTGATGCTGCTGATGATAACAATCCGCTGCTTTATCAAGAAAAAGGAACTGTTCAGCCGTGCATCATGCAGTGCATTTCTTTTTCATTGTATGTTAGATACAGCGTTTTTCATCACAAAAATCCCTGTATTGCTTATAACAACCGCGTTTGAACCGCGCAGTGGAGCGAAAACAGTGAAAACGGCGGTAGTCAGGGCGCTATGCGGCGTGTTAGCTGTAGTATTTGCATGTAATTTGTATGGGTATCTCACCATGGGATAGACGGTGCGCGTGAGATGTAGCTATTTCCTTTTTTACAAAGAACGGGCAATAAATTGATGCAAAGTGCTTGACATTCCCTTTGACTTATACTATAATATTAGATACAGTGCAAAAAACCCGTGGACTTGTCAATGGTTGAAAGTCGATGTCAGCGGAGGGGGGGAAATACATGAAAATTAGAGAAAATGAATCCTTAGATAATGCATTGCGCAGATTTAAACGTGAATGTGCCAAGGCAGGTGTACTGTCTGAAATTCGGAAACGGGAACATTATGAAAAACCGAGTGTAAAACGGAAAAAGAAATCCGAAGCGGCAAGAAAAAGAAAATTTAAATAAGGTGAACCATAATGACATTAAAAGAACAGTTGCTTGAAGATATGAAAACGGCAATGCGCGATAAAGACAGTGTTCGCAAAGAAACCATTCAAATGGTTCGTTCAGGTATTCTTCAAGTGGAAAAAGACCAAAAAGTCACGCTGAATGACGAAGGGGTTATTGATGTAATTGCCAAAGAGGTCAAACGGCGTAAAGATGTACTTCCTGATTATGAAAAAAGCGGCAGAACGGAATTAATTGACGGTATTAAAGCTGAAATTGATGTTTTGCTGCAATATTTACCTTCTCAATTGACGGAAGCGGAATTAGAACCAATTGTCAAAGAGACCATTGAGGAAACCGGAGTGGTTTCCATGCGGGATATGGGAAAAATCATGGCCGCAATTATGCCGAAAATTAAAGGCAGAGCAGACGGGCGTACTGTGAATGAGATGATAAAGAAAATTTTATCATAAAAAAAGAAGTAGGGCTTTCCCTACTTCTTTTTCATTGAGTATGGAAGGGGCAGCGGAAATGCTGAAAAAATTACGGCCATGTGCACAAATGAAACGGCTTGATGATATCAGCCTTACCTATTTGCAGGAACATGGAATCCGTGGATTGCTGATTGATGTGGACAATACGTTGACAGAAGACAATCGGCTGGAGGTGGATAGCTGGGCACAGCAATATCTGCATAAAATACAGGCGGCGGGAATTGGGGTGTGCTTGCTCTCAAACAACAATAGCGACCGTGTCCGGCCGCTGACAGAGCAACTGGGCTGCAAGGCGCTGCCCCAAGCAGGAAAACCCTCAAAAGCTGCTTATGATAAAGCACTTTCTTTGCTTGGTTTAAATCGAAAAGAAGCAGCAGCGGTTGGAGACCAACTGTTTACAGATGTTTTGGGCGCAAACCGTGCAGGCATATGGTCGGTTTTGGTGGAACCAATCAGTAAAAAGGAAATTATGCTGGTGCGCGTCAAACGTCCGCTGGAGCGATTGGTTTGTAAATGGAATCATATAGAAATGGGCAGAACAAAATGAAAGAAATATGGATTGTATATAACGGAAATTATATAACAGAGGATGTACTTTGGCATATTCAGCGGTTTACCGATGCTTTTCAGCAACGCGGATACAGGGTGAAAGCGCTTCCTACGACGTCAATTGTCACGTTGCTGGATAAGGCAGCAAGCGTATGGGGAGCGGGTCAGCCGCCGGAAAAAATCTTGTTCTGGGATAAAGATATTTTGCTGGCACAAACGTTGGAACAGTTAGGTGCACAGCTTTTTAATAACCGCATTTGTATTGCACGCTGCGATAATAAATCATTGTGTTATCAGGAACTAGTGAAACAGGGACTTCCTATTCCGAAAACCATTCTTGCACCTAAAATTTATAGTACGGCGCGTGATTTTGAAATTTATCAAAAAATCGGCGCAATGCTGCGCTATCCGTTAGTGGTGAAAGAAAGTTATGGTTCTTTTGGCACGGGCGTTTATCTGGTACACACAGAAAGTGAATTGCTGGAACTGGTGCAAAAACTTGGAAACAAGGATTATCTGATGCAGGAGTATATTGAAGCAAGCTGTGGGGAAGATATTCGTGTGATTGTGATTGGCGGCAAGGTAATCACCGCAGTAAAACGGAAAAATACGGAAGATTTTCGGGCAAATGTTGCGCGCGGCGGCAGTATGGAACCATATATATTGTCGGAGGAAGAAGCAGAAATTGCGGTTCGGGCGGCGGAGGCAATGAATGCGGATTTTTCCGGCGTAGATTTGCTGCGCGGCGCGAAAGGCGAGGTTTACGTCTGCGAAGTCAATTCCAATATGCATTTCAAAGCTTGCATGGAAGTGACAGGAGAGGATATTGCAGGCAGTATTGCACAGTTGATTGATAGCGCAGAGAGTTCCAATAAAAGTAAAAAATGTATCTAGGTAGACTGCATTATTGGGAATATGCATAAAAAAAGAAAATTTTTTTATCTAAAAAAAATAAAAAAAGATTGACTTATTGTTAAATGTTATATATAATAGATATGTAGATTGTGAAAAAACACAAATTGTAGTCCGATAAGTTTTAAGATAAACTTAGGTGTATTGCGAAATGGAGGAGCTGTAATATGTTTTCAAGAGAAGTTGAGGTTCAGAATCAAGTAGGATTGCATGCGCGGCCGGCTACTTTTTTCATCCAAAAAGCAAATACCTTTGATTCCGGTATTTGGGTGGAGAAAGATGAAAGAAAGGTCAATGCGAAAAGCCTATTGGGTATTTTGTCTCTCGGAATTACAAAAGGAGTAACCATCTCGATTATTGCAAACGGACCGGATGAAAAAGAAGCAGTAGATAGTTTAGTAGATTTGGTTATGTCCAATTTCGCAGAGTAAGACCGCTCGTTACATAACTAGTGATCGCAGTACAAACGTTGCAACTCTAAACATATGAAACAAAAAGAACTTATACATGGCACAAAAAGGGGTGCTGTGCATAAGTTCTTTTTATTTTTATAGATAATCAAATAAAATATTGCTGAGAACGATTCAGAGAACCGTATTCTATTTATGACGGCTTAACCTGATGTGTGAAACCGTTTGCGATAGCGGCGGACGCAAAGGACAAATAGCAGCAGCAGCGCAGCGCCAAGCAAAAAATAAACAGCGGACAGCGCCGTTAACTGTGGCAGGGAAAGCGGAAGCGGGCCGGGTACAGATATGGGCTGTGGGGCAAAGACACTAACAGAGTCGCCCATTCCAATCATAAGCAAAAACGTATAGAACGGAGCAACAATTGCTTGCAATAGTTTACCGCCCCAGTAGTAATGCAGACGCAGTCCGGCATGGCGAACCATGGCAGCAACCTGAAGATGAATAGAGAGTCCGGACCAGCCAACTGCGGCTGAAATCATCATGAGACAGAGCAGCGGCGAACCCGCAAGTGACTGGGCACATGCGCGGCAGCCGCCGGTAGGTTCAAAGAAACTATATAGTATAGGTCTTGCCAAACAAGCAGGCAGGTGTAGGCGCAGCATAAAATGTTCCAGCAAGATAACAATGCCCAAATTGTCCAGCATGGCAAGAAAAATTTGGAAAAGTATCACAAAGCCGCAGACCATAAAAATGCTGTTGGCAGCATTGTTGATGGCGTCTCCTAACATTGCACCAAATGGTTTTGATGTGGCTTTTTCTGTTGAGGCGGTGCAGCGATATGTTTCTTTGGTTCCAAAACAGCGCAATGTGAGCCCAACGGTGATAGAAGAAAGAAAGTGCGCCAAATAAAGCAAAATACCGAATTTCGCATTTCCCAGCATCCCACTGCCTACCGCCCCTAGCAAAAACAGAGGTCCTGAATTGTTACAAAATGCAAGCATACGTTCTCCCTGGTTGCGTGGAATGGCGCCTTGTTCGACCAAATCGGCAGTGACTTTAGCGCCGATAGGATAGCCGCTGATGATGCCCATAACAAATGCTAGCGCCCCTTCAGCACGCACACGAAACAGCGGCTGCATAACGGGACGCAGCAATTGCCCAAGATAGGCTGTTACATGCAAGGAAAGGAATAGGTTGGAACAAACAAAAAATGGAAACAGTGCAGGAATGACATTTGTACCGCAAAGTATCAATGCGCTATAGGCGCCGGAAAGCGCAACACTTGGGTTTGCAAGCAACAGCGCAGTAAAAAAAACGGTGACAGCGATACCTAAAATATGAGTCCATTTGATATTCGCCATAATGGCTGCCTCCTTTAATCCAATATTATTATAGAATCATGTATATGCGTACAAAGTGGTAATTATAAGGAATCTGTCCGCATAAAATAACAATATTGGGAGATGGTGTTCCCAAATTCAGAAACTACCTTTTAGAAGAGGTGAAAACATGGCAAAAGAACGGAACAGAGACGAGGGAGTGGAAGGGAAAAAATCATTTCGGGATAAAATGGCGGAAATTTTGGATATGCCGAAAGATTTTATCGGAGATTCGCCGATGGTTTCCATGGTTGGCGACAGGGAAGTTATGGTGGAAGGATGCAAAGGAATTATTGAATATACCACCAACACGATCCGGCTGAACACAACCAAATATATGATAAAAATTTCCGGAGTAGATATGGAACTCAAAGCGGTTGCGAGCGAGTATATCCATGTCTATGGGAAAATCGCAGGCGTTGAATATATTCTATAGAGGTGGTGGCGGACAGGAATGCTTTTTATTCATGCGGTGAATAGCCTGAAAGGATACGTGACGATAAAAGCGGAAGGGCGGTTTTTGGAACGTTTTATCAACCTTTGCGCCAACCGGCAGATTTATCTATGGGATATTAAACGTACCGGTGAAGCCTGTATCACGGCGAAAATCAGCAAAAGCGGATTCCGCTGCTTGCGTCCGGTTTGTGCTTCCACCCATACGCGGGTACATATTTTAACCAAAAAAGGCGCGCCATTTATTTGTGCAAAATTGCTGCGCAGAAAGTTTTTTTTGTTGGGATTTGTGGCGTTTGTTGCCGCTATTCTATGGATGTGCAGCCATATTTGGGCAATTGAACTCAGTGGGACTTATTATATGGAAGACCGTGTCATCCTGCAGGAATTGGCGGAAAGTGGCGTAAAAATCGGTGCGCCGATTCGCGCCATTGACCAAAATCAAGTGAAAAATGATATTTTGGTGAGAAACAGTCAATTGTCTTTTATTTGGGTAGATATCCGCGGCACAAAGGCATATGTCGAGGTGAAACAAAAGGATGAAAAGCCGGAAATCGTGCCGAGCAATGTACCTTGTAACGTTATTGCAAAACGCAGCGGACTGATTAAAAAAATGACTGTCCGTGAAGGTGATACCATCGCACAGGAAAATCAGTTTGTACAGGAAGGCGAATTGCTGGTGAGTGGTATTCGCGAAACGAAATTTATCGGTATGCGTTTGGTGCGGGCAGATGCGGAAGTGTTGGCAGAGACGGAACATCAAATAACCGACCAATTTTCCATTCGGAAAACAGATAATATAAAAACAGGAAGAAGTGAAAACCGTTATACGTTGCATTTGTTTGGGAAAGCGTATAACCTATTTAAAAGCCCGCCCGGATTTGCCCATTTTGAAGCGACAGTCACAGAACGGCAGTGCAGGTTTTTAGAGGATATTTATTTGCCGTTTGGTATAAAAAAGACAGTTTATGAGGAAACTGAGCCTATAGAGACGGTCTGGACAAAGGAAGACGCCGTGGAGCAAGCAAAGCAGGAAATGAACAAAAAATTG
>CAMNSU010000131.1 GCA_946555455.1 uncultured Clostridia bacterium
CTACGTACATTATACCACAATCCACTTCCTGAATCAATCCGCTTTTTCCGCAAAATTTTTCTCTTTGTACTAACTTCTTGCAAAATTCATTCATTTATGATACAATGGTGGTAATAACTCAAAGTAGGTTTCATTTGACTGTGTTACTTATGAGCATAAAGAAGGAGAATGACCGTGTTATCTACCATATATTCCAGCGGCGTACAGGGCATTGACGGCTATATTGTTGAAGTGGAAGGAACGGTTTCAAACGGACTGCCCGCGTTTGAAATTGTCGGACTGCCGGACGCTGCGGTGAAAGAATCCAAAGAGCGGGTACGTACTGCCATTGAAAGCGTGGGTCTGGATTTTCCCATGCGCCGCGTCACCATGAACCTTGCGCCCGGCAACATCAAAAAAGAGGGACCCGGTTTTGATTTGCCCATTGCAGTTTCCATATTAGTCGCCTCGGAACAACTCAAAGCGGAACACGTGGAGGACTATCTGTTTTTGTGCGAGTTGTCTCTGGGCGGAGAACTGCGTCACATCATCGGCGTTCTTCCCATTGTGATGTCCGCCGCGCGCGCCGGCAAACGTAAAATCATTTTGCCGCGCGCCAATGCCAGAGAAGCCGCCATTTTGCAGGACGTGGAGGTATTCGGCGCGGGGACACTGCACGACGTCATTTGCCATTTGGCAGGACAACTGCTCATGCAGGCGGAAACGCTGAATCTGGAAGAAGTGTTCCGGCAAAACAACTTATACCAATATGATTTTGCAGACGTCAAAGGGCAGTTGGAGGTGAAACGTGCGCTGGAAATCGCGGCAGCGGGCGGACATAATTCCATTATGATTGGCACGCCGGGCAGCGGTAAAACCATGTTGGCAGCGCGTGTCCCGTCTATTTTACCCGACATGACGCTGGACGAAGCGCTGGAAGTGACAAAAATTCATTCCATCGCCGGTCTGATTCCCGGCGGCACGTCTATTGTGACGAACCGTCCGTTCCGTTCTCCCCATCACACCGTTTCCACCATCAGCTTGGTGGGCGGCGGACGCATTCCGCGCCCGGGCGAGGTTAGCCTTGCGCACAACGGCGTGTTGTTTTTAGATGAACTTCCGGAATTCCGCAAAGACGCGCTGGAAATTTTGCGTCAGCCGCTGGAGGACAGACAGGTTTCCATTTCCCGCGTCTCCGCTTCCGTGACCTACCCCTGCGACTTTATGCTGGTCGCCGCCATGAACCCCTGTAATTGCGGCTATTTCGGCGACCCATCGCACAACTGCACCTGCACGGAAACGCAAATTCAGCGGTATATGGGAAAAATCAGCGGACCGCTGATGGACCGCGTGGATTTACATATTAACGTCATGCCGGTGAAATATGCGCAGCTTTCCGACAATTCCAAAGCGGAAAGTTCCGCCGCTATCCGCGCACGCGTCAACCGTGCACGTGAACGCCAACGGCAGCGGTATCAGTCCATTGGCGTGAAATGCAATGCCAATTTGAGCACCACGCAAATCAAAACCTTCTGTCCGCTGGACAGCGAATCCTCTTCTTTGCTGGAGCAGGCATTCAACACTCTCGGTCTTTCCGCCCGCGCTTATACACGTATCATTAAAGTGGCACGAACGATTGCAGATTTGGAAGATGTGCCAAACATCAATGTTTCCCACATCGCGGAAGCCATCCAATACCGCAGCTTGGACAGAAAACGAAAATATTAAGAAAAGAGGTAAACGGTCGTGAAAAAATTATGTTGTACATGCATAGCGCTATTGTGTATTTTTACTACCATTGCATTTGCGGCAGAAGCAATTTTTAAAACAAAAACGAATGAATTACAACTCGGTACAAATGTAATCCAATTTAAAAATGACATATATCAGATAAATGACAAAACCTATGTGCCGGTACGAGAACTTGCAGAAAATTTAAAAATACCTATTGACTGGAACCCTGATAGCGAACAGGTATTTTTAGATATAAACCATAAACAGGTTCATGTTCCGGAAAAGACAGAATATAAACCGGAGGGTGTTATTCCCGACAAGGAAACAGCCTATCAAGTAGGAAAGATTATTTTGGAAACCTATGCCGGAAAATCTTTGGAATATGAAACTGATGAAAAAATATATTATCTTAGAGTCTACTATCAAGAACAGTTTAATTCCTGGTTCATTGAACAAACCTTTGACTTTAAAGATGGTACCGATTGGGGTGGCTCCGGAATTTATAGACCGGCTGTGATACTAAATAAAAATACCGGCGAAGTGATAGGTATTAATACGTATTCTGATATTGAACAAATAACAATTAAACGTTAAAACACTTTCTTCCTAGCAAAATAAAACAGGGCTGTCAGCAGTTCATTTTTTGAACTTGCTTTCAGCCCTGTTTTTAAATCCGTGCAACGCTGCCAATAATCGCTTCTTTGATATCTTGTACACGGTGATAGTCCTGAATAAACGTGTCAAATGTACTGTCCTGCAAAACAAAAACGCCGTAGTCGCAGTCAAACAAATAGTAATGACTGCCGCTTCTGGCGCAGGCTGCCATATGCACGTTGTCCTGCTGCTGGCGGTATACTATCATGGCAAGCTGGACAGGGTTTGCCGGATTGAACACCATACTGCCGTTCACTACGTTTCGGATACCGCCTGTCATTCCTGCATATCCCGCCGATTCCGCCACATGGTGCGGGTCTATCGCCGCAGTCTGCTGCGTGCCTATCAGCATTTGATACAGGTTCCCAAGCGCCTTCGACATGCAATTGTCATATTGGGTTTGTATCAATTCTTCCCACATTTCCTGTTTTTCCAACAATCCGCTGCGAATGAATGGAAGTTTGATTCCCAAATTATCAAATGCTGTAAGCGGCGTTTCCAATCTGCCGCTGAGCGTTGTTGCCTGCACCAAATAAGCGGCGGTCACTGCCAGACAAATACCTTCTTCGACCTGTCCCAGTTTCACGCCCAGATAGGACGCCAATTTCCCCCTCCCAAGCCGCCGACCTGTTTCCAAATATTGTTCTACTCCCGCCATTGTGTCCTCCTTCCCGCCTGTGGCCGCCTGATTTTGTGATTGCCACAGCTTGTTTGGCATAAAAAAGTCGAATATGCCTTTACTACCATTGTATGGTACAAACCTTACTTTTATGCTTTCATGGCGGAAAACCTTATCTTTATGCAAAAAACGTCTGCTGCCAAAAAGACAACAGACGTTTTGCTAAATTGTATATCGACCGTGGTATTGTTCTTTTGCGATTCGGGTATACCGCCGCACAAATTCTGTTTTGCCTTGTGTATAGGCGTCGCGGTCATGTTCAAACAAATTCCACAGCTTTTGTTTCAGCGTTTCATATTCTTTTGCCGCATTAGGATATGTCGTCAGATAATCTCTGAAATAGAGTTCATCATGGTCGCCCGCCAGGCGTACATGCACATGAAAAACGCGCGCCGCAAATCCTTCCGCCGTATATCCCTTGTTCAGCGAAATTCTGTTTTGCGCCTCCGACATGCAAAGATACCCGCCGCTCTCCAGTTTTTTCGCCGTGCGCCGCAAGGCGGCTTGGTCTGCCGTCTCCACCAAAATATCAACAATCGGTTTCGCCCAAATGGCAGGAACCGCCGTGCTTCCAATGTGGCTGATACGCAGCGCTTCCGGCAGCAAACGCCGCAGTTGTTTTTCCTCCTCCGCATACCACTGCGCCCAGCAGTCTCGGTGCGGCTCCAACACAATGGGAAAAAGCTGCCACAATTCCTCCAGCGTCATTTCATTTAGCTGTTTTTTCATGTTTTTCTCCCTGCGTGTTATGTACTCAATATCCCATTTGGTCTGTCAGGGAATCGTCCTGTTCAATCCACTGCGTCACCGGAATTTCGCGGAAGCTGTCCTCCGTATCGCGAATGATAATAGTGGTGATACCCGCGTTGATTACCAGCCGTTTGCACATGGTGCAGGAACTGGAATTTTCAATCAGGTTACCGTTTTCCTCCCGCCCCACCAGATACAAGACCGCGCCAAGCATATCCCGCCGTGCCGCGCTGATGATGGCGTTGGCTTCCGCATGGACAGACCGGCACATTTCATAGCGTTCTCCGCGTGGAATCTGCAATTTGTTGCGCATACAATAGCCGAGTTCATTGCAGTTTTTTCTGCCCCGCGGCGCACCATTATATCCGGTGGAAATAATCTCATCATTCTTCACAATAATCGCGCCGTAGCTGCGCCGCAAACAAGTGCTTCTGTTGCGCACCGCGTCCGCAATGTCCAAATAGTAATTATGCTTATCTCTGCGCTGCATCTCTCATCCCTGCCTTTTTATTTTTTCAAATAGTTCGCCATGCCGACCAACTGTATAAATTCCGCCCGCAGTCCAAAAATATCTTTTCCGATTGCGCCGCGTGCTTGCTCTATCACCTGTTCATAGGTTGCATTGCCTGCATATTCCGACTGATTGAGCAGCATACCAAATTGTGCAACTGCTGATGCAAACCGGAAATTGTCGCTTATTTCTGCTGTTTGTGGCTCTACCGTTTTCTGCATGAGTTTGCTTTCCTGTTCGCCCGGCTCTTTATAGCGCAGATTGACGCAAAACCACTCTTTGCTTGGGACTGTTACACTGTCCTGATAGCGCAAACCACTATCCGGCGTTTCTCCTTCCTGCGCTGGAACAATTTCATACAACGCTGTCACCGTGTGTCCTGCGCCCAATTCTCCCGCGTCTTTTTTATCGTTTTCAAAATCTTCACGGTTTAGCAACCGGTTTTCATATCCCACCAAGCGATATTCCTTCACATAGGCCGGATTAAATTCTATTTGCAGTTTCACGTCATCCGCCACGGTGAACAGCGTTTTCGTCATATCGTCTACCAGCACTTTTTTGGCTTCTTTCGCATTGTCAATATAAGCATAGTTTCCGTCGCCTTTGTCTGCCAAGGTTTCCATACGGGCATCTTTATAATTCCCCATACCGAATCCCAAAACGCTGAGATAAATACCGCTGTCCCGTTTTCCGCTGATTAATTCGTCCAGTTCCGCCTGAGAACTGCCGCCAATGTTAAAATCGCCGTCCGTACACAAAATAACGCGGTTGTTGCCGTCTACGCGATTCTTTTCCGCGGTCTCATACGCTAACTGTATGCCCGCTTCCCCATAAGTACCGCCGCCCGCGCGCAAAGAATCCAGAACTCCCAAAATGGTTTCCTTTTCGTTTCCGTCCGCACCGTCTAACGCCACCTTGGTTCCGCTGGCATAGGTCACAATCGAAATATGGTCTCGTCCGTCCAAGTTTTCCAGCAGCATATTCATCGCTTTTTTCACCAGCGGCAGACGGTTTGCGCTATACATAGAACCGGACACGTCAATCAATAAAACCAAATTGCTGGGCTGACGTTCTTCTTTCTCTATCTCCCGTCCCTTGACGCCGACAAGCGCCAGTTTGTTCTGCGGATTCCACGGACAATCGCCGACCTCCGCCGTGATGGATACCGGATCGCTGCCTGTGGCACCCGGATAGTCATAATCAAAATAGTTCATCAATTCTTCTGTGCGGATGCTGCCTGCCTTGGGGTAGTCTCCCCGCAGAATAAACCGCCGCATGTTGCTGTACGACGCCGTATCCACATCAATGGAAAAGGTGGAAACAGGCGTTTGTGACGTTTTGTGGAAAATATTTTCCTCCTGCGCGTTATATTCCTCTGCGTTCATATCATTATACGAATAAGGCTCCGTTGGTATCGGCGCCGGCATCGCCGCGTCTGTAAAAACAGCGCCCGGCGCTACTTGCGTACTTCCGATAGCGCCACCACCGGCACCGCCGCCGCTGCTATATCCGTTGCCATTCCACAGGTCATCTTCTTGTTCCTGCGGTTCCACTTTGCTTGCGTTAAACAAAAGCTGCGCAATATCACCGCGCGGCGCAAATTCGCCCATGACCGCCGCAATACCGTCCAAATATCCCAAATTAATTGCCTGCGTCATATATCCAACGGGATACTCTGCTTGCACGCCGTATGCCGCAAGCACCATTTTCACCGCATCTTCATATAAGACCGGTTCTTCCGGCCGAAACGTGCCGTCCTCATAACCATTGATAATACCTGCCTGTTTTGCTGCCAAAATATCCTTGTATCCCCAATACTCTGCGGCAACATCTGAAAATCCGTGTTCCGCCTGTTTGCTCAAATGCAGGGCAGTCACTATCATTTTTGCAAATTCCGCCCGCGTCACCGTTCGGTTTAGCGCCAAGTCTCCTGTGGTATCCCCTGTCATGATTTTCTGCTGCTGTACATATTCCAGCGCTTCCTGCTGCGACGCGGCAAAAACCGCCATACCACACAGCAGTGTTGTTCCCAGAAACAATGCAATTCCTTTTTTCATTCTGCCTTCCTCCTAATAGAAAATGGTACCCGCCGCGCGGGAAAGGCAGTGAGGGTCTGCCCCCTTGGGTACATATCTGTCATACCAACTTCCCTCATAATTTTGCGCATCGCCGGTTTCGAGCAAAGCGATGAAACAATTCGGCGGCGCTTTTTAAATCCGTATAATAGTCGCTTTGCGACTATTATACCATGTCCGCAGTGCGGACTGGTATAATTTCGTGCATCTTCGTCGGTTGCCGACTTTTTATGGTCGGCGAGACGAAGGCACTTTTCAATTCCGTATAATAGTCACTTTGTGACTATTATACCATATTTTCTTTTTGGTGCAAAAAGTACCAAGACATGGAGAATTCTGAACTTTTCATTCATGAAATCTTCGGACACGTGCCGAAGATTTCATACCCTACAGCGTTCGGAGTGCCGCGTCACGCGGCACGACACGCGAGTGAAGAACGGTGGCAGGGGGAATTCCCAAGGGGGGATGAATCGACGGCGTAAGCCGGAGAGAATC
>CAMNSU010000132.1 GCA_946555455.1 uncultured Clostridia bacterium
GTATATTAACATCAATGATCTCTATGTAATGTTGCAATGTGAAGGCAAAAAATACAATGATTGGGTGATTCAATAACAAAAATATTACGATTTGTTTAAACTTATAAAAAAATTGTTGAATTTTTGTTACGTCTGTAGTATAATACTTTGTGAAAAAATGAAGGGACTAGAAATAATATCATAAACATAAGATGTTTATTGCGGATTGTAAATTATTGCAGCCCACTATCTATAAGGAAGTAGGGTGCAAAAATAAATAGCAATTGTAACAAAAAGCTGCGCAGCTTTTTGTTGTCTCATAAGCAACGCTTATGAGACAACAAAGTTATCTTGTTATCCCGTTGTTCTTAACTTAGTGTGGGGTGGCGGAGCAAGCCGGTGATATCAGGATATTGCGTATTTCATGTTATAATAATAAAGCTGGACGGGAGGAATTCTAGTGAGAAGCAAAAGAGGACTACTGTTTGTTACAATACTTGTCTTGTTGTTAGGCTTACTGCCTCAAATGGCTCTGGCAGAACAAACGCAGTGGCCGACGGAAGATGATATTCGTGTATATCCGTTTAATATCAATCCTTCTCCGAGTAATAATGTAACAGGAATGTTTCCGGTGGAATCCGGACGTGCACCATATATTATTTTCCGGAATTTGCCGGAAGAGGCGGTTGTACGGATATATGATTCTCCGAGCAGTACTGCAAACCTGCTTGGAAAAGGTCGGGCTGACGCTTTAACGGTGGCTACTATTGGTATTAATCAAGGTCTTAATCAGGCGAATCTTTCAGGAGTGGTCTATTACACTATCCAGCAAGGGGATAAGACAGAATCCCAAAAAAGACCTATTGCGTTGGGAGACAAGATTACGCCCAGAATAGAGTTTGACTATCGGTGGGTTGGGCATACTACTGAAGAGGCATATACAGTGCCGATTGAGCAATCCAACAGTTATTTTATAATAGATGATAAGATTCTACCGGGAGATGTGTTGGCAGTTGATGTTAAGTTAAGGGATGTTCCTTATATGACAGCAATCACATTACCATTGCGGTATGATACTGATTTGCTGGAATTGCTGGCGAAAAAACCGTCCGAAAAAGGCTATTGGAACAACCTTTCAGAACAGGCGTTTACAACGGCAACGGGGGACTTTGCTCCTCCGTCTAATGATACATTGGCAGAAAAAGAAGGCGGTGTAGGAGTAGTAGTCGGAAATGCTATGTATTATGAAAATAATATGCCGAAATCAGCGGAAGAACAAACGAATATGTGGTTAGCAGAAGTTAGAATGGGAAAAGGTGAACAAGGAAAAACACCATATATTAATATGGAAACGGGATATATTAATTTTGGTGCTGATGTGACGGAAACTATAAAAGCACAAGCTCCGAAAGGATGCGGTGACGTGGACAGCGCCGGAGTGTCTCCATATGATGCGGAAGATAAAAAACCAACGCTGCTTCGGTTGTTTTTCCGTTATAAAGGAACAAAAGCCATTACTAAAACTGCACTTTTGAAAGCATCAACCTTAAAATATGGTGATGAAGTAATAAAAACAGGTTTAGCGCCTGTACGTGTTGCGACACAAGAGGAATGTCCGACAGAATATTTAGGTACGTCAACAGCAAATAAATACTATAATACGCTCTATCCAGAAGGTGCTGTTCCACAGATTGGACTGGTGAATTTGTTCACACCCAATCCGCCGGCATTGCTGAGTGTGGAAAAGGATTGGGCGGACATGGAATCTGTTCCGGCGCAGGAAGGAACAGTATCGGTTGGAGAAATCATTAATGAGTATGCGCAGGAAACGTTGCCGATTGACCATGTGAAAGTATATAATTTTACAAATGCAGGTTATTCAATAGCGGCTAAAGCAGATAGTGCGATAACTTTAGAAGATTTGTCAATTGGAAGTCTGGCTACATATAATTATACGAATTCCAATCCATATAATGCAAGTTCCTATCGCCCATTAGATAATATCAGAGACTATATGAAAATTCAGTTTACCTCTGATTTAGGCAGTGAGACTTCGCATTCGGGTATCAAGGTGGGAGATATTGTTAAGGTCTATAAAGATAATGTGACCCTGACGCCTGTTGCCACGAAAGCGATTGAAAAGATGGGTGCCTATGATATGGAAATTGACTTAGGCAGCAATATTTTAGATGCCGAAGGAGGAAATCTCTACATAGCAATTGAGCGTGGCGATAGCCCTGGTACAGAAGGACAGCGCGTCGAAATAGAATATGACAAAGAATATCGGCGTGACGTCTATTTTGAAATATCCAGAGAGAGTTATCATGGTGAAAAAGTCTATAAAGAGACAGCGCCAACCGGTTTTGCAAATGCTTTAAATGCGCCAAATACAATGGGAGAAAAATTCCAATTGAAAGTATATTTCAATGACTTCCGTGATTTGCGCGGATATATGTTGCCGCTGGCATTTAATGCACAGAGCGTTAAAGTTGCGGACATGGAGTTTAATCCTGTTGCAGATGGCAGTGTGACACCGCAGCAAATTCAAACAGGTACACGTGGTATCCGAATTGGGAAAGATTTTGCGGATTGCAGTGCTGGAGAGTTAGAAATTTGGAATGCAGTTACTCAAGTTAAAAATGACTATGTGGAAGAACAGATTGATGCACAGTTGACAGAACTACTGGCAAACTGTACATGGAAAGATGAATTTCCGGGTGAAGTGCAGACAATTGAAGATTTAAAACGGATTTATGAAGAAGTGGAAACCAAACTGGGGATTGGTGTGCCCGGCGAAGAAAAAGCATGGTATGGCGGTCTGCTCTTTGGAGAAGCGAAATCTGATTCATATGAGCAAGTACCATATATTATTAATAATCCGATGAGTGGAGAAAATGGTTTTATTGATATTTGGGCAACGGCACTGCAGGCAGCGGGACCGCTGACAGACCGTTATGTAACAGATGATGAAGGAAATGATATTCTAGATCCATATCATGTGCTGACCATCAATTTTGTGGGACAAGGCATTATAGGTGAAAATACAAATCCTGATTTCCATATAGCAGAAAATTCAGGTGGAAGCGGCGATGCAAACTATTCTATTGGATCGCCTGGTGGGTTTGCGCCTGTTATCATGGGAGAGCAAATGAACGACGGAGTCAGAACAGCGACGCCTGGATATACGGAGCATTGGTCGATTCAACCGTATGAAGAAGAACAAGATTATCAAATTGTACTGCATAACCGTCCTGAAGCGGACGATATTGAGACGCCCGGAGTGAACGGTGAAAAAACAGATTTATATACCTATTTTAAGCAGCCGTTCCGTGACCCTGGATTTGAAATTAAAGCGTTAAAAGAGGGCGTTCCGGAGATTACTGATCAGGCAGCAGCGGTGAAAAAAGTTGTACGTGAACTGGTGATTGATACACAGTTGAATGACGGAACAAAGTTGCAGCTGGAGCCGATTCCGCTTGCTGTATATTCGGAAAACGAAGTCATGCAGACATTGTCGGAAGCATTAGCATCAGCGGGTGTGCAAGGTCACAAAATTTCAAAACTGGAAGTGGCTATTAAATATAGTTATACGCCAAATGCAATTGAACCGGCTGACCCGATACAGGCAACTAGGAAAGTATTCGTGATTCACCAACGTGGTGATATCAACCGCGATGGAGAAATTGACGTTACAGACTATACTGCATTGATGGATCATATAACAAGGAAGAAACCAATTGTTGCATTTGATAATTTTGTAGATAATTTGGGAGAACAAACCAATCAGTTCTATGATGAAAACTATGCAACAACCGTTGGGGATACGGACTTAGACGGAAAAGTACATGCAAGCGATACGGCACCATTAAAATTACATACGCAATATGGAATTAAAATCAAACAAGATTATCAGATTCCGGAGGTAGCGGCGGCTACAGACTAACCTATGACGAAAGGGGGGAATAGTGATGAGAAGGAAAGTAGCTTTATTAATATCGGTGATTATGCTTTTTTCAGCACTGGCGTGTGGGGTTCCAGTTGTTGCAGAAGATGAGATGAAAGCGGACATTACGCTAACGATGTATGCATATGATCCGGATAAAAATGTAGTTGATTTCACGAAGGATTTAACAGGTCAAACATTAACTGTCGGAGATGTAGTAGCAATTGTACCTGTTTTGAAAAATCTGTCAAATATTGCAGCGCATGGTGTATTTCATTTCAGTTATGCATTTAACTATGACACCACCGAGATGAAACAAATGTTGTTTGCGCCAGGTGAAATGGTAGACACGAATGCGGCGCAAAATCCCATTATCAAACAGGGATTGGCAAGTCCGCTGGATGTGGCATATGATGTGCAGGTTTCAACGTTCAGCGAACCGGATCCGAATAAAGAGGTTTCGCAGACAGAAAAAATATTCCAGATGGTGTTTAACTACATTGGTGACAAGGAAACGTTGAATATACTAAAAGATAATGCGGACCATGATATTAAATTAGGCGCATATCCGTTTGAAGTAATCAGCCAGTCGGATGAAGATGGTCTTGCGCTTGATGTAAAAGAAGATGAAAAATATACGACGGGATTGAAGCTGCAAGAGGAAAACACATTGAATAATTTGCAGCCGTTTAGACCAAAAAGATATTGGGGCTATGCGCGTCCGCAGTCACAGAAAAAGTCAAGACAACCTGTTGTAACAGGTCAAAAGGACTTGGACGTTGATGGAAACTATCGAGACGGTTCAAAAATTATAGTGAAAACTTTTGCAGACGGTTCGGCAGTCACTGCGTCAACTACGGTCGCAATGTATGAGGATAAAACCGGAACCGCGGTTCAGACAGTCACAGCAGTGGAAGATACAGAAAACGGCGGCTATAAAATTGAGTTTCCGTTGACAACCGGTCAGCCGGATAAGACGTACTATTTTGCGGCACAGGAAGCAGGTAACTATGCATGGAGTGAAAAAGTGGTACTGCCGGCAGATAATATAACCAAACCGGATATACAAGCAATTTTGGATGTGGATACAGCTAAAGCGCTTACGGACACTGACTTGAGCACAGATATGACTCCCGTAGAGAAAGCTGCGATTCATAACAGCGGTTTGCCTGCGACAATGAGCGTTCCGGAAGGAACCACAAAAGCAGAACTGTTTGATTATTATTTATTGAACCAAAAAGTGACGGTGCGGCTAGTAGAACCTTCTGTATACTATGCCCCGCCCAGTAAATATACGGCAATTCCTGTTGAATGGGACATCGCGGAAGATTTTGTTGTGCAGAAGAATAGCGATGGAACAAATCAAATTACATTAAAAGGTAGATTTGATGCGGCAAGTTTGAAAAGTCAGGGAATTTCGCCCGATGGTGTTGTCACAACCGAAACACAGGACGCGGATATACAGGAGACAGACCTCCGTCCGACGATTGTGATATCGGTCTTGTCAAAATCCCGTATGCCGCTTATAACAGAGGATAATCGTCAGGTTCTTCAGAACGGACTCTATGCGCCGCTGGGAACTGTATCCATCACGAAATTTGTAGATGGTACTTTTATCACAGCAAACACAAAGATCTATTTATATGATAGCTTAAACGCGACAGAACCTGTTGGACAGGCAAATGGCTATACAGCGGAAGCAGACGGTGCAAATTATAAAGTTACGATACCGTTTACCGCAGACGAGCCGGATCAGACATGGTATTTTGCAGCGGTGGAAGGTGACAGTTTTCTGGAAAGTGACCGTACCGTGTTGCTAAAAAAGGATTTAATCAGCAGTAAAATCGTTGAAGTGGAAAAAGCGCTGTCCAAGTCTGAGGTGGCAAATGTTTCAGAAATGTTGTTGACAGGTATGCCACATGCGGAACTGTTGCAGTTCCAAGCGTATGGACTACCGGAATATATAATAGTACCGGATGGAATCACGGTAGCGGAACTGTTTGCAGATTATGGATTGCAACGACGCGTGTCCATTCAATTGAAAGAAGAATCTATCTACTATGACCCGGCAGCGAAATATTCGGTAGTGGGCGTGAATTGGCTCAAACCAAAAAATGACACAGCCGAAACAGACGCAGTGCTGGAAGATACAGATGTCATTTCATTTGGTGAAACCGATGAAATCACATTGTCAGGTAACTTTAACGAAAACGAGTTGACAGCAAGAGCGCTGAAACTGGCGGAAGATACACAAATGCCGACGATAAAACTGCTTAAAATCGGTAAATCGGCTATGCCAAAACTGGAACCGACGAAAAACTTAACCGCTGAAAATAAATATGGCGCGGGTGCCAATGTAACAGTAAGAGAATTGGTTGACGGCACAAAAGTCGGAGAAACCGCGGTATTGTATGTTTATGAAAACGCAGCGGATACAGAGCCGATTGCGACTATAAATGCAGAATCAGACGGCGCTGGCGGATATAAAATTACCTATCCTTTCACGGAAGGTGCGGACGATAGAAATTGGTATTTTAGCATTGACATGGGTCCGGCCTATGCAGAAAGTGATAAAGCGCTGCTGGCGACAGATGCATATTGGGAAACAGCGCCCAATATTGAAAAAATCCTGACAGATGCAGAAGCGAAAGACACGGAAACAATAACAGATGAAATGCTTGGCGGAATGTTGAATGTGACAGACGCGGCAGAAACCTTCCGTGACAGTGGACTTGTGGCAGAAGTGAGCATTCTGGAAGGATCCACACTGGAAGATGTGAAAAAAGCTATTCAGGAAGCAGTTTCTGTAAAATTGACAGGTCCGTCGGCATTCTACGACCCGAACACTTCCTATGCGGCAGTTCCGGTCGATTGGGATTTGACTGGTTATAAAGAAACCATGACAGCCGGTGATACGGTGAATGTAACAGGTGTATT
>CAMNSU010000133.1 GCA_946555455.1 uncultured Clostridia bacterium
TCAATTTTTATCTCAAAAGCGAGGTGGAGCAGGAGAATATTATCTACTATTTTGCGTCGTATCTAAAGATTGCGCCGGACAATCTGCAAATCCGCGTGATGACGCAGCGGGCGGATATTGAGGACTATATCGGCGGATTGCGTCATTTAGCCGAGCGAGAGCAGAACGATGCCTGCAAAAATATGATATTGGATGAAATGGAGTTTGTGCAGGGATTATCCGAACACATCGCAATCAAAAAACGGTTTTTTATTGTGTTTGAATATGCAGGAAAGGGCTTTGGCGTGCGGGAGAATTCGTTCGCGGATGTGTGCCGTGCGCTTGGCGATGAAGCATATAAGGCGCAGCGGTATTTGTCGCAGTGCGGGCTGGAGGTGCTTAACATCAACGACGACGGGGCTTTGATTGACTTGTTTTACAGCTTAATAAACAAGCATTCAGCGCAGTTTGTCAAGCCGGGCGGCTTTGCGGCGGATATGTTGGATGAAGTACATATGTTTGAAGGAGGTATGGTTGATTAAATTCCCGCATCTCACCGCTTTTTGCTCGGGGCAGTACCTTTGTACGGCACCGCTCGCTGCAAAGCGGCAATCTGCGAAAATTTCATTCAATCATTTAACGTATCAGAAAGGACAGAGTAAAAATGAAAAACGAGGAAAAAGTCAGACGATTGACATTAGAAGCAGAGGAGGAAAAGGTTAATGAAAAAGGAGTTTCGGAGAGCGCAGAACAACAGGCAGCGGCAAACGCTGAAAAATCCGAAAAAGCAAATTCCCAAAGTGATAAAGAAGCGGCGAACCGCCAGAAGCCATCCGTAATACATAGGCTGAAACAAGCATTGCTGAAAGAAAAATCGGAGGAAATCCCGGAGCTGTGGACGGGGCAGACCTCGGTGCTGGATATTCTTGCGCCGTCCTCGGTGGACAACGGCAGCCGGGACTATATCGTGGTGGACGGCGTGTATCACTCGTATTTGTATGTCGCGGGCTACGGCTACCGTACCAAAAACGAAGGCGCGTGGCTGTCGCCGCTGGTGGAGGCGGGGGACAATATCGGGATTAGTTTTACGTTTAAGAAGATGCCGCGGGACAAGATTCTATCCAGAATATCGCAGAAAACCATGCTCAACCGCAGCCGTATGCGGGAGGTGGGTGACACCCGGCAGGATTACGAGGAACTGGACAGCGCGATATCCAGCGGGTTTTGGCTGAAGGAGGGTATTAACCGCACCGGGCAGGATTTTTACTATATGACAACGGTAATCGAAGTGACGGCGGACGACGAAGAAGAGCTTGAAATCCGGGTGAATGACGTCATAACGCTGTGCGCCTCCATGAGTATGACCGTCAAGCGCGCGGACTATAAGCACGAGCAATGCTTTTTGTCCGCCTTGCCGACGCTTTCGCTCGATGCGGACATGGAACGAAAAGGCAGGCGTAACGTGCTGACCGATTCGCTGGCGGCGGCGTTTCCGTTCTCGTCGTTTGAAATCTACGACCCGAACGGCATTTTTTTGGGGCTGAACAAGTACAACAGTTCCATTGCCATTCTGGATATTTTCGATGCGGACAAGTATTCCAACGCCAACGGGTGTATTTTGGGTATGAGCGGCGCGGGAAAGACGTTTTTGATGCAGCTGATGGCGCTGCGCCTCCGAATGCAGGGGACGCAGGTGTTTATCCTCGAGCCGATGAAGGGACACGAGTTTGCGGACGCCTGCTACATGGCGGGCGGCAAGTATATCCGCATTGCGCCGTCGTCCAAGGACTGTATCAACATCATGGAAATCCGCAAATCCACGCTGTCGCCGGACTATGAAATCAAGGGCGACGACCGAGGCGATTCTGTGCTGGCGGAGAAGCTGCAAAAGCTGATGATATTTTTCTCGCTGATAAAAAACGACATCACGCAGAACGAACTGAACCTGCTGGACGGCGCGGTGATACGGACTTACCGGAAATTCGGCATAGAGTTTGAGAATGAAACCTTGTTTGACAAGGACGGGAAATTCAAGAAAATGCCGACGCTCAAGGACTTGTACGAGGAACTTTTATCAAAGGACGAAACCAAGCCGCTTGCGCTGATGATTGAAAAGTTTGCGGTGGGTTCGCTGTCGGCGTTCGGCGGCGAGACGAATGTGGATTTGAATAACAAATATATTGTGCTGGATATTTCAGAGATGACCGACCACCTAAAGCCGCTGGGAATGTTCATGGCGCTGGACTATGTGTGGGACAAGGCGAAGGAAAGCCGTATCCAGAAAAAGGTGATCTTTTTAGACGAATTGTGGACGCTGATCGGTGCAAGCTCCAACCGGATGGCGGCGGATTATGTGCTGGAAATTTTTAAGGTTATTCGTGGCTACGGCGGTGCGGCGATTGCGGCAACGCAGGACATCGGCGACTTTTTCTCGCTGGACGACGGCAAGTACGGCAAGGGCGTCATCAACAATTCGCGTATCAAGTTTATCCTGCAGTTAGAGGAGGACGAAGCCTTTGCGGTGCAGAAATATTTGTCGCTCTCGGATGAGGAAACCATGCAGATTATCCGCAACCAGCGGGGCGAGGCGCTGCTGTGCGCCAATCGAAACAAGGTCTGCATTGACGTGAAAGCGTCGCCGTTTTTGTATGAGCTGCTGACCACGAAGAGAAGCGATTTGGAGAGGAGAAAGAAACATGGAACAGTTTAAGAAGAGTATTACGGATTTACAGACTGATATGGTAAGTGCAATGAAGAGTATTTCCAAACTGCTGCTGTCGGAGGGCAGGTCGTCAAATACGATGGCAAGGCAGATGGACGAGTATCTTTGCGAGGTGGAAAATTTGTGCGTGAAATCGCGGATGGCGCTGGAGAAATACCGGCCGCTGTGCGAGCCTTTGAAGGTGAACGCCGCCAATGAAATTGTGGAGCAGATTTGCGGCAGCGCGGAGGTCACGAACGAGGGCTGGGTGCATATTACGCTGAACACACTGCTGCCAAACTGCAAGCACAGAATCAGCGGTTATCTTGGCGATACCATTGCGCGGCTGATTAGCAATTGCGGGTACAAGCTGCCATATTTTGAAAACGCGTTTTTGGCGATTGTGGAGTATTGCAATTTTGAAAACCACAACGCATTGGACAACGACAATAAGGGCTGGAAGATGATACCCAACGCGCTCAAGGGCAGGGTGATAGAGGACGACACACAGTTCCATCTGAGCATCGGACTATTCACAAAATGGTTGGAGGAAGCGTGGTGTGAAATCTATGTCATGCCGCCGGAGGACGTCTCGGATTTTACATATTATTTGTTTTCGGATACGCTGTAAGGCAGGAGTAAAACGAAAAAATGAACGAGAAAAATAAATTTGCAAAATAATCTTTTTACTCCTGCCTTGGACGTTTGCGAATGACAGTCGGGAAGCGCGTTTCGGCGGCAGGACGGCAATTTGTTTCAAAACAATTTGCACAGTAGTGTGCAGGGAGGAGTAAACCATGATTTTTGACAACATTGACGCGGCATATTTGAAGCTGTGCGGACTTTGCAGATATATGCCGGCAGATTTGCAGAGACGCTATGACAGCCCCGTTGTATCGCGGGCTGTCATAGCAAAGTTGGAGGAATACAAGCTTATCAAACGGCAGAGCAACCATTTGAGTTTTAAGCTGACATGGGAAGGGAGAAATATTCTTGCAGAAATGGGGTATAAATTTCCGAACGATGCACGGATGGACTTGAAGCGCCCTGCATACACACGGAAACTGAAAAATGCGGAATGGAATGTGCTGCTGTACCTTGTAGGCATCGACGTCTTTGGAGAGGACGTGCGGCAATTAAATGAATGTGAAAGAGGATATGTCAGCAGCCTGATGCTGCGGTCGGATGCCAATATACGGGTGTTGGCGGGAACGCGGTTTTTAGGGATACTGAAAATCGGGAACACGGCGTACATCCCATACTACGCGGACGGGTGCATGATACCCGGTTTTGAGCGGGAAATCTTTCGGTCGCAATTAGAAAATCTGAACGGGATAACGGACGTTAAGCTCATATGCACCTTTGAAACCTTGGAGGAATTGTGGGAACGGACGCACCCGGAACAACAGAGCGAACCGGGCACAAGAGGACTGCGTGAAATGGACCGGGCTTTGGAGGAACTTGGGTACGAATCCCTGCTCGTGCCGTTCGGACGCGGCGGGGTAATACAGATGAACATTCTGAAAATTCGGAGGTACAGGGAGAGAATCGCGCAGGCACTTGGCTGTGACACAACCCCGAGGGACGGACTTTCGGAATGTGACGGAATGCTGGGAGGAATCCCGTGTGTGATAGCGATAGATTTTAACACCGAGAGAATTGTAAGGGCGTTACAGCAGATTGCGATATTGGATAAAACTGCGGTTCCCAAAATCTGTTGTCTGCCGTTTCAAAAGCCGGTCATATTTAAATTATTAAAACGATACGGATGTCAGAAATCTGTAGTGGTAGCATTGGATCATCAGACAATCGCTAAGATTTTCCCGGAACTGCAAGGCGATGCTACATATGAACCGTACCGGACAAAGGAGGGGGAGTGCATTGCGGTTTCTTCACACAATACAAGGGCGGCTGGTGAAGCTGCTCCGAAAAAGCGGCAAAGCGTATAAATGGTATTTGAAGATAAAAGAACATCTTTGGTTTTATCTTGTTTGTACGATAGGCGGGACGTATCTATACGGCATTTGTATTCATTCGATACGAACGGCAATGCAGAACTTTGCGACCGGCACGGATGTCAAAACGCTGTCCCTCAATCCCATCAAATGCTTTGCGGCTGTGTTTACGCCGCAAGGCTTGGGCGTGCTGTTTTTTATCCTGATTATGCTGACGCTGTTATCGGGAAAATGGGTGGGCTACATCACCGGCGTGAAGATAACCAAAGACGAACGCAACTTTAATATTTCCAGCGAAGGGACACACGGTACATCGGGATGGATGACGAAACAGGAGCAAAAGAAGGTGCTGCAGAGCGGCAGCGCGGACAGCTTGCCGTGCCCCATCTTGTGCAAGATAAAGGACGGTATTTATGAGGATGACCGGTTTGCGGATTATATCGGCCTGCGGACGGATACCGGCTTAAACAGTCACACCATGGTCTACGGCGCGTCCGGCGCGGGCAAGAGCCGTGGTTTTGTGAAACCGTTTATTTTGAAAATGGCAAAGTTTCAAGCGGAAAAACGGGAGAGTATGATAATTGTTGACCCCAAGGCCGAATTTTTTGAATCCACCTCGGAATTTCTGCGAAATCAAGGGTATGTGGTAAAGGCGTTTAATCTTTTAGACATGGAAAATTCGGATGGGTGGAACTGTATTGGTGAGATTGGAAACGATATTGATATGGTGCAGTCGGTGGCGGAGGTCATTATCCGAAATACCTCGGAGGACGGACAAAAGGCGGATTTCTGGGACAGCGCAGAGCTGAATCTGCTCGTCGCGCTGATTTTGTATGTGCAAAGTATGAAAGACCCTATTACGGGAGAACTGCTGCCGATTCACGAGCGGTCGCTGGGTACGATATATAAAATGCTGTCAACCGAAGGGCAAAAGAGCCTTGACGCAAAGTTTCAAAGGCTACCGCTGGACCATCCGGCACGGGCGCCTTACGGTATTTTCAAGCAAGCGGCGTCCAATTTGTGGGGCAATATTTTATCGGACTTGGTTCGCGGCTAAGCGTGTTTCAAAATAAGCTGGTGGATACCATTACCAAATACCACGAGATAGATATGGAGCTTCCGGGCAAGCAGCCGTGCGCATATTTTTGCATTATCTCGGCGCAGGATTCGGCGTATGAATTTTTAAGCTCGCTGTTTTTTTCGCTGATGTTCAAGCGTCTGGCGGACTATGCCAGAAAGCACGGTAACGAACGCGGTAGGCTGCCGGTTCCTGTTAATTTTGTAATGGATGAATTTTGTAACTGCGGCAAATTGCTGGATTTTAAAAAGACAATTTCAGTCGTGCGGTCATATGGAATCAACTGCCATGTTATCATACAGTCCATTGCGCAGCTTGCCGACCGGTACCCCATTAAGGAATGGGAGGAAATTGTTGGAAATTGCGATACGCAGCTGTTTTTGGGCTGTAACGACACCATGACAAGCGAATTTATCTCTAAGCGGTGCGGCAATGTCACCATTCAGCTCACCAATAGTATGTCGCCGCAGACGCCGTTGTTTTCGCCTATAACGAGGGAGGTTACGGGCTACCGGCAAACGAAGTCTAACAATACCCGGCCGCTGATGTATCCGGAAGAGGTTTTGCAGCTGGACAACAAGGAATGCCTGCTGCTGATTCGCGGGCAAAAGCCGCTTAAGGCATACAAGATTATTCCCGATGAAATATCTGCATACCGCGAATTGGAGTTCACCCGCATCAGCGACTATATTCCAAAATGGCGCGGGGAGGAACCGGAAGAACCGTCGAAGCCCGAACAGGAAATACAGACAGAAACAGAGACAGCGGCCGAGCCGGAAATAAAAGCAGAACCGGAAACAGAAACATACATAAAACCAATCCCCAATTTCGGCACGAACGCCGAGCAAGATGAGGAACAGCCCAAAGAGAGCAACATCCAAATCACCTTGGACGAATCGGTGTTTGACCCGGATACCTATACCGAAACGGATGCGGAAGATATTTTGAATGAATGAAGGAGGCAAATGATATGAGCGAAGTATATAAAATCAATGACGTGATACGCTGTGAATTTTTGAAGCTGCCAAAGGCGATGTTTGCAAATGAGAAGTACAGGCAGCTTTCCTCGGATGCAAAACTTGCATATGCCTTATTGTATGACAGACTTTCTTTATCTAAACTAAACGGC
>CAMNSU010000134.1 GCA_946555455.1 uncultured Clostridia bacterium
TGCCGGCGGAACAGTCGCCCTTCTCCTGTGCTGCTTCGCAAATTATATTAGTATCCATTGGTTGCACGACGTCCGCTGTGTTTTCTCACTGCGTACTATGGCGCTCAGCATTCCATTCATTTGCGCCACTGCTGCACTGAACGGATATTTTATGGCAATGCGGCAAATTGGGAAAAATGCCTCCGAGCAAATTCTGGGAACCTTTGCGCGCGTAGTCTTTTCTATCATTGCGCTTTCTATTCTTATGCCTGCCGGTCTAGAGTATGCCTGCCTTGCTGTAGCGCTGGGCGGAACTACTGCTGAAATTTTATCGTTTCTTTATTCCTATTTGCTATACCGCCGCGATTTAAACCGTCACCAGCAACGTCAGCCGTCTGGAAAACATATTGCCGGCAGAATGTTATACATTACATTACCCGTGACCTTCAGTTCCTGTATCCGTTCCGGTCTCAACACGTTAGAACAACTCATGATTCCGCCCGGTCTGCAAAAGTCGGGCATGACCAGCACAAACGCACTCGCTCAATATGGCATGGTGCATGGTATGGCGGTTCCGGTGATTATGTTCCCCGCCTGCTTTTTATATGCATTTACCAGCCTGCTGGTTCCGGAACTGACAGAATGCCTAGCGCAGACACAAAACAAACGTATCCGCATGATTTCCACACGCGTGATTGAACTCTCGCTGATATTTGCCATTGGTGTTGCAGGACTGTTGATTGCCTATGCTGATAACATTAGTTCTATCTTTTTTCATACATCGCAAGTAGCCTATTACATAAAACTTCTGGCGCCATTAGTGATATTGATGTATTTAGACCACGCGGTAGATTGTATGCTGAAAGGGCTCAATGAACAGGTCTATTCTATGCGATATAATATCATTGATTCCATCATGAGCGTTGCATTGGTTTATTTGCTGCTGCCGCTGCTTGGTATCCATGGATACATTATTGTGTTATTTGCCAGCGAAATGCTCAATACCGCTCTCAGTTTAAACCGGCTGGTGAAAGTGGTTGATTTCAAAATTAAATTCGGTGCATGGTTTTTAAAACCTGCTTTGGCAATTAGTCTGTCCGTCTTTTTGGTAAAGTCTTTCTCGTACGCCATTCATTTACCGGAACTTCCTGCATTACTATTGCTTGCCGGCTCCTCCGGACTATGCTATTTGGCATTTCTCTATATTTTAGACTGCGCTCACCGCCGCGATTTCCATTTCGCAAAATCTGTTTTTCATCTATGAAAGTTTTCAAGATTCGCTTGATTTTTCATATGAAACAATTTTTCCGAAAATAGCAATCAAAAACGCCCCGCAATTTACAAACTTGTATCTTGCGGAGCGCATACCTTATAAGCTGGTACAACAAACTTATTTCAGTTCATCGACGGTCAATGTAAATCCTTTCAAGAAATGCTGCAAAAAGTATTCCACTTCCCGCAGTTTCATTTCTTGCAACGCCTTCTCTATGGTTTCTTTCGCTTTTGAAAATTCTGAATTCCCCATTTGCAGTTCTTCTATACATTTTAAATAGGCGGAAAGTTTATCCGCCGCTTTTACCAATTGCCCCGTCTCTTCATCCATTTCAAATATCTTTTCATAGCTTGCGCGGAGCTGCTGCGGCAGTGTTTTCAGAATTTGCGTTTCCGCCTGTTTCTCAATTTCTTTATATGCTGCCGACAGTTCGACATTATAATATTTGATAGGCGTTGGCAAATCTCCCGTTAAAATTTCACTTGCATCATGATACATAGCGGCTGTTGCCACATAATAAGGGTCTGTTTTCCCACCGAAAATTTCATTACGGATTTCCGCCAGTCCATGTGCAATCATTGCAACCTGCAAACTATGTTCCTGAATATTCTCCCGCACCGTATTGCGCATCAGTCCCCAACGCCGGATATGTTTCATGCGTGAGAGCAGTGCAAAAAAATAATGTTCCTGTGCCATCCCTTTATTCCTTTCTATCTATCCTCATTATCTGTATAATACGCTTCAAAATCATATTTTACCATCATATATTCAAATGGTTCAGCATTGTTATTTTCTGATTTTTCACATGTTCCTCTGATAGAGCGCGCACCTTTTGTATATCCTTTTCGGCAAATGCCTGCATAAGTGCCCTATGCTCCTGGTCAACCTGTGCTGTATCGGAAATATCCTTCAGGTATAAAACACGGCAGCGGTATATGTGATCCTTAATACTATGATTAATACTAATCAGCCGTTCGTTTTCCGATTTCATATAAATATATTCATGAAATGCTTCATCTGTTTTAATCTGCGCTTCTAAATCATGCGTTTCCACACTTTTTTGAAACTGATGAATGAGTTCTTCCATGGCTTCCATATCCTGTTCTGTCAAATGTTGCAGCGCCAATGCTGCCGCCAATCCGTCAAGAACTGTACGTACTTCTAGCACTTCTTCCACATCTTTCTTGGAAATCACCGTCACATGTGCGCCGTGCCGCGGAACAATAGTTACCAAACCTTCCAATTCCAGTTTCCGCATCGCTTCACGCAGCGGCGTACGGCTAACCCCCAATCGCTGTGCATAATGAATTTCCATCAACCGCTGCCCGGGTTTCAGTTTTCCGCTCAATATATCGCTTCGCAGCGTCTCACATATCACATCACTAAGCGGCTGCTTCTTTTTGCATTTATATTCTTTCAACTTCCTGTTCCATTCCTTTCTGCGATGGTTTCTGCTAAAAATGTTTCCTGATAACGCTGCTGCATTACCTGATATGCTCGTTCCGCTGCCGGCTTTTCTTCAAAAACGCCAAAAACAGTCGGACCGCTGCCACTCATAATGGTTCCTTCCGCCCCAAATTCCATAAACCTGCTACGAATCTCTGTAATTTCAGGATGCATTTGTTCTGTTACTTTCTGCAATACATTAAACATACGAATCGCAATCTCTTTGGTGTCTTTTTGCTCCAGCGCCCGTATCACTCCGTTGGTATCAGGGTGTTCCGCCACTTGTCTCATATCCAAGGTTTCATATACTTTTTTCGTCGATACGCTAATTTGTGGTTTTACCAGCACAATGTAACACTGCGGTATCTGCGGCAATCGCGTCAAAATTTCCCCGATTCCTTCTGCCAGCATGGTTCCGCCATAAATACAATACGGCACATCAGCGCCAATTTCTAAACCGATTTCTGCCAGCCGCTCCCGCGATAATTCCGTATGACATAATTCATTCAGCGCAAGCAACACCGCTGCTGCATTGCCACTGCCGCCCGCCAATCCTGCCGCAACCGGAATATGTTTTTCTATTTGAATGTCCGCACCGCCCTGTGCGCCTGTTTTTTCAAAAAACAACTGTGCCGCTTTATATGCTAAATTTTTGTTGTCTGTGGGTAAGTAAGGTAAATTTACATTAAGCCGGATTCCCTGTTTTAATTTGCGTACACGTATTTTATCATAAAGACTCACTGTCTGCATAATCATTTTCACTTCATGATATCCGTCCTCCCGCCGCCGCAAAACGTCCAGTGTGATGTTTATTTTTGCATAGGAACGCATTGTCATTTCATCATCCAAGTTCGCCACCGCCTTCCACGGCCTTTTGCTTTTTCACCAGTCGGTTTAATATTTTAATGACATCCGCCAAATTGGCTACGCCAAACAATTCCATTTTTGTCTTGGGCAGCCCCTGCAAATTGGCTTTGGGTAAGATACACATTTGAAAACCCATTTTATCCAGTTCTGCAATCCGTTTTTCCGCATAGCTGATGGAACGCACTTCTCCTGTCAGACCAACTTCTCCAATTGCCGCAAGTTCATATGGCAGCGCTACGTTTTTCACACCGGAAAGCACCGCCAATACCACCGCCAAATCTGCCGCCGTCTCCATAATACGCAGACCGCCTGCAATATTAATATAAGCGTCCTGATTCTGTAAGTTAATACCCAATCGTTTTTCAATGACAGCAAGCAGCATGGTTGCCCTGTTATAATCAATACCGGATGCCATTCTTCGGGCATTTCCAAAACCGGTCGGCGAAACCAATGCCTGCACTTCCGCTAAAATGGGGCGCGTCCCTTCCATGCTGCAAACCACCGCCGAACCGGGCGTATCTTCTGGCCGTCCCGAAAGCATCATCAGCGATGGATTGGGCACTTCGCACAATCCGCAATCCTTCATTTCAAACACACCGATTTCATTTGTGGAACCAAACCGGTTTTTCACCGCACGCAAAATACGGTAAGATTGCTGCCGTTCCCCTTCAAAATAAAGAACACAGTCCACCATATGCTCCAAAACCCGCGGGCCTGCAATCGCCCCTTCTTTTGTTACATGTCCCACCACGAATACGCTTGTTCCCGTTGTTTTTGCATATTTCATAAGACGCAGGCAGCATTCCCGCACTTGTCCGACGCTGCCCGGCACGCTGCTCAAATCCGCTGTAAATACCGTTTGGATAGAATCAATCACTAGCACTGCCGGTTGTGCGTCCTGCGCCGCAGACAACACCAAATCCATATCTGTTTCGCAGAGCAAATAGAGGTCGTCCGGTGCAATTTCCAGCCGCTGCGCCCGCATTTTAATCTGACCTGCCGCCTCCTCGCCCGAAACATATAGCACCTTGCCCTGCTTGGTCAAATTCTTTGCTGTTTGCAGCAGCAAAGTCGATTTACCAATACCAGGGTCGCCACCCACCAACACCAAAGAACCTTGCACCAAACCGCCGCCCAGTACACGGTCTAATTCCGCACTTCCTGTATGTAACCGTTTGGTTGTATCAATTTGCACCTCGTTGAGTTTCTTTATTTCCACTTTATTTTTACTACTGAATGCTCCGCCGCCTGCTGCCGGACGCTGAATTTCCTCCACCAATGAATTCCAACTGCCGCAAGCCGTACATTTCCCCATCCATTTTCCGGTTTGAAATCCGCATTCCTGACAAACATATATTGTTTTCTCTTTTGCCATTTTTTCCACCTATTTACCTATCTATTCTAAAAAATTTCTATATGCATTGCGTATATTATACAATAAACCAGCTAAAATGTAAATAAAATGTGTTACTTAACGCAAATTTTATTTTTTTTTGTTGAAAGTGTTGCATTTTCGAAAAAATTATTGTATAATTTATTGAAAAGGTTGGCGAAACTATGGTTTAATTCCATAGTTTCCCATCAGGGCGAATTTTTTTATGGAATTCCGCCTGAAATTACATATTTGGTCATGCCTGGCATAAACTATACCAAGTACGGTTATTCCAGGTCTTTTTGTGGGGAAAAATTTTTAAAACGCTACAGATAGGAAAGGAAGGGTTATTATGGGTCCGCTTGCAGATGCAAATCCGGTCGTATTGGTTCTGAGTATTCTTATTCAGGTATTTGCGGCTTCACTTGGTGCCTATTACATCATTATTTCTTTGTTTTCATGGATTCCCAAAAAGGAAGTCCCCTATGTGAAAAACAAACTGCATCAGTTTGCGCTGATTGTCGCTGCACATGATGAAGAAATGGTCATTGAAAGCATGGTGGAAAGCCTGAAACAATTGGATTATCCCAAAGAGTCCTATGATATATTTGTCATCGCTGATAATTGTACAGATAAAACAGCACAGCTTGCCCGCGACGCCGGCGCTCTGGTCTATGAACGTACGGATACGGAGAAACGCGGAAAAGGATATGCCCTGGAATGGATGTTTGCGAAAATTTATGAAATGGAAAAACATTATGATTCCATTTGTATCTTCGATGCAGATAATCTGGTTTCCAAAAACTTCTTAACAGAAATTAACGACCAGCATAACAAAGGTTACCGTGTTGTGCAGGGCAGCTTGGACAGTAAGAACCCCTTTGATACATGGATTAGTTGCCAATATAGTATTTCTTTTTGGTCTATTAACCGCCTCTATCAAAAGGCGCGCAACAATATCAACCTCTCTTGCCAGCTCAGCGGAACAGGATTTGCTATTGATGTGGAATTGCTCAAAGAACTTGGCTGGGGCGCTACCTGTCTCACAGAAGATATGGAATTTACTGCAAAACTGGTTCTCAACGGTCAAAAAGTCGGCTGGGCAGACAAAGCAGTTGTGTTTGATGAAAAACCGCTGCATCTTGCGCAGTCCTGGCGGCAGCGCACCCGTTGGATGCAAGGTCATGCAGACGTTGCAAGCCGTTTCCTGACAAAACTGCTGAAAAAAGCTTGCAAAGAACGCGATATGAGCGCTCTTGACTGTGCGATTTATCTCATGCAGCCGCTGAAAGTATTGGCGCTTGGTGTGATTACACTAATGGCTTGGATTCAGACAGCCTTCCCCGACGGAAATATCGGATTCTTCCAAATGCAGTATTTGTTTAACAATTCTCTGGTTTGGTGGATATTCTTGGGCGCTGAATTCCTATATACACCGTTTACGGTTACGTATGACAAAAAAATTCTGAATCCCAAATTGATTTGGGGATATTTAACCATTGGTGTCTATTCCCTGACATGGGTACCTATCACATTGGTTGGTTTCATGAAGAAAAACAGAAAAGAATGGTATCACACCAAACATGTCAGAAACATTGATATTAAAGAAGTGGAAAAAGTTTAAAAAACTTACAAGAGCCGAGATTTTAGATGAAATCTCGGCTCTTATTTTATATCAAAAAATATTGACCATGGCGGTGCTTCTTGATACGGATATACCACGTTAAAATCCCGCTTTACCGCCGCGCTGCAACAATTCCAGCCGCACATAAACCGCATTGCACATTTTTCTTGCTATTGTAAGGTCGCCGCCGCCCGTCCGCTGCGTCATCATGAGCAAGGTTAATTCATTTTTAGGGTCATTGAGATCGGAAGAGCGTCGTGTAGGGAAAGAGTGTCT
>CAMNSU010000135.1 GCA_946555455.1 uncultured Clostridia bacterium
ATACCAATCCGAATGCAATTAAATTCGATTCTTTATCCTATATTGATGTGTTAAACCGCGGTCTTGGTGTGATGGATTCCACCGCAACATCACTTTGTATGGATAATGATATTCCCATCCGTGTATTTGGACTGGAGGATGCAAATAATATTTATCGGGCAATTATGGGCGAAGAAATTGGCACCATTGTAAAATAATCATTGGGAGGATTATCGTATGAATACACAATTTAAAGACGCATATGACAAAATTGAACAAAAAATGGCAAAAGCATTGGAAGTGCTGGAAAATGACTTTGCTTCCGTCCGCGCAGGGCGCGCCAATCCGGCTATATTAGACGGCGTACGCGTGGATTACTACGGCGCGCAAAGCCCCATCAGTCAGCTTGCCAGCGTATCTGTGCCGGAGGCGCGTATGCTGGTAATTCAGCCGTGGGACGCTTCTGTATTAAATGAAATCGAAAAAGCGATTCAGGCTGCGGATTTGGGCATTAACCCCAACAATGACGGAAAAGTGATTCGTCTTTCTTTCCCGCCGCTGACAGAGGAACGCCGCAAAGAACTGGTGAAAGATATTCACAAAATGGGTGAAAATTCCAAAGTTGCCGTCCGCAATGTCCGCCGCGACGCGCTGGACGCATTTAAAGCGCAGAAAAAGAAATCGGAAATTACAGAAGACGATTTGAAAGACATTGAAACAGATATTCAGAAATTCACGGATAACTATATCAAAAAAATTGACGCTATGCTGGACTCCAAAGAAAAAGAATTGTTAGAAATCTAAACAGCTTTTTTAGAAAAGGGTGTTTGCACAATGTCAATGAAACAAACAATTTATGGACTGTATTCTTCATTGCAGTCCATTTTCATTAAAAATGTTTCTGTGGATAGGAACCGTTTGCCGCGCCACATTGCAATTATCATGGACGGAAACGGTCGCTGGGCGAAGTCAAAGGGACTGCCGCGCAAAGAAGGACACAAAGCCGGTGCGGAGACACTCCGTACAATCGCTTCTTATTGCAGCGAAATCGGCATTGAAGCGCTGACCGTATATGCCTTTTCCACTGAAAACTGGTCGCGTCCCAAAGAAGAAGTGGACGCTTTGATGGAACTGTTGCAGGAATATTTAGACCGCGCCGACGAATTTTTAATCGGTAAAGATAACCGAATTCGTGTGCTTGGCGCGCCGGACGGTTTAAGCCAAAAATTGCTGCAAAGTATCCGTGCGCTGGAGGAAAAAACTAAACACAATACAGGCATGACGCTGAACATTGCACTCAACTATGGCGGTCGCGAAGAACTCACGCAGGCGGCGCGGCGGATTGCCGCCGACTGCGTCGCAGGGAAATTGCCGCCGGAAAAAATTAACAGTGATGTTATGGAACAATATTTATATACGGCGTCGCTGCCGGAACTTGATTTGATGATACGTCCCAGCGGCGAGCTGCGGCTGAGCAATTTTTTGCTGTGGCAATGTGCCTATAGTGAATTTTGGTTTTCCAACATCAATTGGCCTGATTTCACGCCAAAACATTTGCAGCTTGCACTGCATGATTATCAAAAACGTAACCGGCGGTTCGGCGGCGTTTGATTTGCTTCTTCTCCGATAACCGCTCACCTTGGAGAAGAAAAAAGCAAAAGAATTTTGTGAGCAGAAAGACGGATGGTTGTTTATGGGTAAGCGGATTGTAAGTGCGGCAATCGGTATTTTGATTTTATTATTTATATTAATTTCCGGACGTTTTTTGGAGTTGGCATTGGGTGTGTTAATTCTGATGGCGCTTGCTGAAATTTATAAGCCGTTTGGCTTTTTCAAAAAACTACCGCTTTGTTTGCTTGGTTTTGCGGGCGGTATCGCCATCATTACAGCATTTCACTTCAGCCCTTCCCTGCTGCTGCCCGTTGTTTGCGCTGTGATAATGATTTCGTTAATTCTTGCCGTCTGTATGCATAAACAAATATCGTTTCGCGATATTTCTATTTTGCTGTTCTCTACACTCTATATCACACTTCCACTGCTGCACATTCGTTTGGTGGAACAAATGGAACACGGCAATTTTTTAATTTATGCCGTTTTCATCGGTGCATTCATGACGGACAGCGGCGCATATTTTACAGGATATTTTTTGGGTAAACATAAACTGATTCCCGACATCAGTCCCAAAAAGACAGTAGAAGGTGCTGTTGGCGGCGTTCTCTCCTGTGTTTTAGGATTTGCCATTTTCGGCTGGGTACTCCTATTCTTTTTTGAAAAACAGGTGAATTGGTATGCCCTTATTGTGATTTCCATATTGGTCTCTGTTATCTCTCAATTCGGTGATTTGGCGGCGTCCATGATTAAACGGGAAATGAACATCAAAGACTATGGTTCCATCTTCCCTGGTCACGGCGGTGTGTTAGACCGCTTTGACAGTGTGATTTTTGTGGCGCCGACGCTTTATTATTTGATGAAGCTTTTGCCGATTTTGGTCTGAGATTTTATTGATACATGAATCAGAAAGGAATAGTCTATGAAACGAATCAGCCTTTTAGGCTCCACCGGTTCCATTGGCACGCAGACATTGGAAGTGATTGATTGTAACGAAGATATGCAAGTATCAGCGCTTTGTGCAAACCGGAATGTCACTGCCATAGAAGCGCAAATCAGACGGTACCGTCCCGCTGTTGCCTGTATGATGGACGCGCAGGCAGCGCAGGATTTAAAGGTACGCGTACAAGATACAAACACCCGCGTTTTATCAGGCATGGACGGATTTGTCGAAGCTGCAACGCTTCCCACTGTGGACACGGTATTGACGGCAGTGGTTGGCGTGATTGGACTGATTCCCACCATTGCAGCAATTGAAGCCGGAAAAACAATTGCGCTTGCCAACAAGGAAACTTTGGTTTCAGGAGGCTGCTTGGTTATGCCGCTGGCAAAAAAGCATCAGTGCCCCATTCTGCCGGTAGACAGTGAACATAGTGCGATTTTTCAGTGCCTTGCAGGTCAGCAGGAACGACCCGAAAAGTTGATTATCACCGCTTCCGGTGGACCGTTTTATGGAAAATCCGCGGCGGAAATCAGCCAGGTGCCGCCGTCCAGCGCATTACGGCACCCCAACTGGTCTATGGGCGCTAAAATCACTATTGACAGCGCAACTATGATGAACAAAGGATTTGAAGTAATCGAGGCGGCTTGGTTATATGACATGCCGCTGGAAAACATAGATGTCGTTGTGCACCGTGAAAGCATTGTGCATTCCATGGTGCAATTTGCGGATAATAGTGTAATTGCGCAGCTATCCACGCCTGATATGAAGTTGCCCATCAGCTACGCGCTGACATATCCGCAGCGCCGCCCTTGCAAAGTGGAACCGCTGGATTTTTGTGCGCTGCATACACTTTCTTTTCAGGCACCGGATCATGAAACATTCCCATGTCTGAACTTAGCGAAAAAGGCTGCCAATATCGGAAACACCATGCCGGCAGTGCTCAACGCTGCCAACGAGGAACTGGTCTATTTATATTTGCAGGAAAAAATATCCTTTGGTGATATTGCCATGCAGCTTCGGCGTATCATGGAGTTGCACACGCCTATTCCCTCTCCTGCACTGCAAGACATTTTAGATTCCGATACTTGGGCGCGGGAAATGGTAAAAAAATCATTCTGACGGATATTTCCGCCGTTTCAAGTGTATACTGTAATAATAACCATCACTTGACAAGTGATGGTAACAGTTTTGCAGCGGAATGGTCTTCCCTGCCAAGTGAAATACACCCGAAAACATCTCTCATATAGTACAATTTCAATATTTTATGCTTATTGTGACCCGGAAAGGATTGACCTCATTTATGATTACTGTACTATCTACCATTGTTGTCTTTTTAGTGATTATCATGTTTCACGAATTTGGACACTTCATTGCTGCAAAATCTCTGGGCGTTACTGTCCATGAATTTGCTATTGGATTCGGTCCGACCATTTGGAAAAAACAAGGGAAAGAAACACTCTATTCCGTGCGTCTGCTTCCCATTGGCGGCTTTTGCAAAATGGAAGGCGAGGACGAGGACTCTGAATCGGAAGGCGCGTTAAACAAAAAACCTGTGTGGAAACGGCTCATCATTATATCTGCCGGCGCACTCGTCAACATTTTGCTGGGATTGGTTATCTTTTTCACCATCTTTATGCAAACGCCGCAGCAACTTACTTTGGAAATTGCAACTGTGACGGAAGGCTCTCCCGCGCAGGAAGTGCTGCAGACAGGCGACGTGATACGCGCTATTAACGGGCGGAAAGTGCATTATTACAAAGATTTCAAATTTATTCTTTCCAATGAAGCCTCCGGCCCTGTGACAATCGAAGTAGAACGCGGCGGTGAACGCAAGCAGTTTCATATCACGCCGCAATACGACGCGGAAAACCAATCCTATATCATTGGCGTCATGCTGGGTTCTAAAACATTGACATTTTTTGAAAAACTGAAATATTGTTTTTATGAAACCTTTTTTGTGATTCGACTGGTGATTTATTCTTTCATCATGCTGTTCACAGGCAAAGTACCGATTTCCGAAATGTCCGGTCCTGTCGGTGCAAGTTCCATTATCGGCACCGCTGCCAAAACGAATTGGCTGAGTTTGTTTAATATCTTTGCTGTTCTTTCCATTAACATTGGTATTTTTAACTTGATTCCCTTCCCTGCCCTGGACGGCGGCCGACTCTTTTTCTTGTTGGTGGAACTGATTCGGCGCAAACCAATTCCGGCGGAAAAGGAAGGCTATGTGCATTTTGTGGGACTCATTATTTTATTTGGACTCATGTTGTTTATCACCTACAGCGACATTGTGAAACTCATATCACCGCTGTTTCAAAAAGGTGGCTAGGCATCTATAGAAAAGCGGGATTTCATATCCCGCTTTTCTATAGCACAAACAATTTTATCACTCATTACCCGACTTGGAAATCTGTTAAGGAGGCAGACGACAAATGAAACGTCATCAAACAAAATCCTTTATGATTGGAAACGTTCCCATTGGCAGCAATCACCCTGTTACCATTCAAAGCATGACAACCACCAAAACCAAGCAGGCGGAGAATACCATCCGGCAAATTCTGACGCTGGAGGAAGCCGGCTGCGAAATTGTTCGTGTTGCGGTTCCCGACATGGAAAGCGCACAGGCAATCGCGCAAATCAAACGGAGTATCCATATTCCATTGGTGGCAGATATTCATTTTGACTATCGGTTAGCGCTCAAATGTATGGAAAACGGTATTGATAAAATCCGAATCAATCCGGGCAATATCGGAGATGCGGAACGCGTGCGCGAGGTGGCACGTATGGCAAAAGAAAAACAGATTCCTATTCGTATCGGCGTCAACAGCGGTTCTTTGGAAAAAGAGATTTTAGAAAAATATCAGAAACCCTGTGCACAGGCGGTTGTAGAAAGCGCCGCGCGGCATATTGACCTGCTGCGCAGCAATGATTTTGAAGATATTGTCGTTTCCCTCAAAACCTCCAATGTTCAGGAAACCCTCGACAGTTATCAGTTATTTGCGCAGCAGTTTGATTATCCGTTACATATTGGTATCACGGAATCCGGAACGGTTGGCGGCGGTATTGTAAAATCCAGCGTCGGCATTGGCATTCTGCTGCACATGGGGCTTGGCGATACCCTGCGCGTATCTCTGACAGGCAATCCTGTCAACGAGGTGGTAACAGCAAAACGAATTTTGAAATCTCTGGGGTTGCGTCAATCGGGCGCTGAAATCATTTCCTGCCCCACCTGCGGACGCTGCAATGTCGATTTAGAACCAATTGCATTGGCGGTGGAACAAGCTTTACAGAAAGTACAGCAGCCCATCAAAGTAGCTGTTATGGGCTGTGCCGTCAATGGCCCTGGTGAAGCAAGAGATGCGGATTTCGGCGTTGCCTGCGGCGATGGTGCAGGATTAATTTTTGCAAAAGGCGAGATTTTGAAAAAAGTTCCCGAAGCAGAAATTGTTCCAACTTTGCTGGCATTTATAGGACAAGCTGCAAATGAAGAATGATAAGCAGCGGCGGCACTTTTTATTGCTCCCAAACGGCAGTATATATTCAAACATTTTTTGTGTATATTCTCCCAAATGCATGATTTTACTAACACGTCTGCTTGTATATAAAAAAGACGAATCGCACACAGGATTCGTCTTTTTTTGTTGGTAAAATAATCACTTGGGATTCCCACATTTTTTCCTACAAAACCGGTCCGACATTATATTTGTGCTGTTCGTTATTGCAATTGCCAAACCGCAGTTTTTGACAACGGACACATATTGACGCCATTCCAAACCATCACTTGAATTTTATTGTGCGGTTCTGTTTGCATCGCTACCTCCGCCGTAAAACGATTTCCACTCACATTCACCAAGGACTGCGGAATTTGCCGAAACCGTATCATTTTCCCTTTTTCATTATACACAGCAATATAGATTCGGTTTGTTTTTTCCGCGCCTGCACTAATCGTTCCTGCTATCTTAACATATAACTCCTGCGGCGACTGAATCTGACGCGTTTCCACTCCCTTTGCATCTGTTACCACAATATCATATATATATCCATAAATGGGTAAATTCACCTGAAAATAACCTTTTTGTCCCGAAATAGTATCTTCCAAATACAGCTTTCCCGAAATCAACCCTGCCGCCGTACCGTTTGCCCGTAAAACCGTCAGCGGTTCATCATATTTTACTTCCAGCGTAGGATTTACATAAGCGCCGCGAATTACCGCCAGCACATCTGTTTGATTTGTACTGTTCGTTGCCTGAAATGCCGCTAAATCTGTTTG
>CAMNSU010000136.1 GCA_946555455.1 uncultured Clostridia bacterium
TCATGTCTTCTGCGACAACCTCTTTATTATATCACCCTTCCATCCCTTTGTCAAGTCCTTTTTTACTTTTTCTTGACTTCTTTGGAAAAGTGCCCCACCGGTTCACCCGGTCAGGAATTATATCTTACCACATTTCTTTTGCTTTGTCAATACTTTTTTTATTTTTTTTCGATTTTTTTCATTTCTTTTCTTTATTAGAGAACAAATGTTTGATTTTGTGCGAATACTGTGGTATACTAAATGTACCTCAGTCTACTTTCCAGGAGGATTATTCTATGATGACAATGATGGAAAAATTAAAAATCTTGTCTGACGCAGCAAAATATGACGTCTCTTGTTCTTCCAGCGGCAGCCATCGTAAAAACACACCGGATGGTATTGGCAATGCAGAATCCTGTGGTATCTGTCATACGTGGGCGGCGGACGGACGCTGTATTTCGTTGCTTAAAATTCTCATGTCCAACCACTGCATTTATAATTGCGCCTATTGCCATAACCGCGCTACAAACGATATTCCGCGCGCCACCTTTTCACCACAAGAAATCGCTGAACTTACCATCGGCTTTTATAAAAGAAACTATATTGAAGGCTTATTTTTAAGTTCTGCTGTGACAGTTTCGCCTGACCATACCATGGAACGCCTGGTGGAATCCCTGCGGTTATTGCGCGAAAATTATAAATTCAACGGATATATTCATGTTAAAATCATCCCCGGCGCCAGTCCGGAATTGATTCAAGCCGCCGGATTGTTGGCAGACCGCGTCAGCGTTAATATTGAACTGCCAAGCGAACAAAGTTTGAAGGCTTTAGCGCCGCAAAAAAAGAAGAAAGATATTTTGCTTCCTATGAATCATATTACACAAGTCCATGCCGGCAGTTTGGAGGAACGACAAAAATTCAAATCTGCGCCGCGTTTTGTACCGGCGGGGCAGACGACGCAGCTTATCATTGGCGCTACGCCGGACAGCGACTACCAAATCATGCAGTTGTCGCAGGGACTTTATGATAAATTCCATTTGAAACGTGTCTATTTTTCTGCCTATATGCCCGTTGCAGACAATCCCAAGCTGCCCGCGCTCGGCACTTCGCCGCCTCTACTGCGCGAACATCGGTTATATCAAGCCGATTGGCTGCTGCGCTACTATGGATTCCGCAGTGAAGAAATTCTTTCTCCCGAAACGCCGCTGTTACCGGAACGGCTTGACCCGAAATGTTTTTGGGCATTGCGTCACCGCGAACTGTTTCCTGTGAATATCAACCGCGCTCCCTACGAAATGCTGCTGCGCATTCCAGGCATCGGTGTGACAGGCGCGCGCAAAATCCGTTCCGCGCGGCGTTATGGACCTTTAACATTAGCAGACTTGAAAAAAATGCGCATTGTTTTGAAACGTGCGATTTATTTTATTGAAACCGCTGACCATAATTTATACACCCGATATTTGGATTCCCAAAATCTCTCTGCCTATCTGGAAGACAAACCGCCGCTTTTTCCTTATGAGCAAACCAGCATGATTTTAACATAAAAAAGACGGCATTTGATAATGCCGTCTTTTTTATGTATTACATATTATAATGCATTTATAGTATTCATGACACTCATAACCGCGCCCGCAATACTGTTGATAGAGGTAAGCACAAGTCCAATAATAGACATAATCACGCCAGCCTTTGCCGTGCTGAACGTTTTATGTTTTCCTTGCGTTAGCCCTAATACAAGCCCTACAATATTAACAGGGAAGCCAACTAATGGCAGCAGCCAAGCAATTAAACCGATAATTCCCAATACCATAGATGCTGTCGCAGCGCCCCGACCGCTTTATTCTGCTGGTTCTATTTGTTGTTCTACTCTTTCTTCCATGTTTTTTCCTCCCCCATGCACGACTTACTTGGTTTGCAATTTTCCAGCTTCTGTCATTATTTTTCCCGCCTCTGTCATTGCACTATCACCGTCTGTCAACAGTTCTGTAATGCTGTCCATATCAATATCTGCGCTTGCTCCTACCATCTTGCTCATTCCTTCACGGTATTTGCCATATGCCTCAAGCATTTTATCAGCGCTCTGTTTGAGCAGATTCTGTGTTTCTTTATATTTTTCCGGTGCTTCTAATGCTGCAAGCGCTTTACATTTTTCTTCAGCAACTTCAATTTTTTCCAGTACCGGTTTGAATGTATCTTCCGGAATTTCAGTCGCATTTCCAATAGACCCTGCACTGCTTTGCATACTTTCGTCCACTGCTTGTTTTGAAGATGATACTTCTTCCAATACTGTTTGCAAATTTGCTTCATATTCTTTTTCTGCCTTAAAATCGCACCCTGCAAACACACATACCAGCGCCAACATCAGCGCTGCAACACCCATCGTTTTTTTCATTTTTCTGTTCCCCTTTCCTTTTCTTCCTATAACACAATTTTTTATCTCCACACCTGATTACAGCATATAGCAAAATCAGAAGATAGAGAAAACCACACCATCATAAATGGTCTAAATTTAGTATAGCACAAGTATGTCCTCCGTGCAAACCCTTACAAAAGAAATCAGCACATTTCACAAAAATGGTGTAGAATACCCACGTCTTTCACAAAAAATTAGCCGCGACATTCTATACCCAAAAGCATAAAAAATCAGCAGGCTTTTTGCCTGCTGATTTTCATTTGCATATCAATTTCTGTCTTTTGCAGACAGAACACAGCTGCCTATTGCTTATAAAGATTCTCTTTTTTTCGCAAAGCATTCGCTGCAGTAAACCGGTCTATCATCAGTCGGTTTGAACGGAACCTGTGCGTCCTGTCCACATTCAGCACATGTTACTGTGAACATTTCTCTCGGTCCTCTCATGCTGTTTTTGCGTGCAATTCTGCATTCTTTGCAGCGGGAAGGTTCATTTTGGAAACCTTTTTCCGCATAGAATTCCTGTTCTCCTGCTGTGAACACGAATTCATTTCCGCAGTCTTTACATACCAGTGTTTTGTCCTCAAACATTTTCTTTACCTCGCTTTTTTCATCCCGACCGGATTCTAACCGATACCCCTGACTCCAGACTGTAATACATCTTGTCTCAGTGCTCTTGCCAATTAAGCTACATGGATAATTTAATATTTATGCCAACCGGATTTTCCGGCTAGTATACTTAAGATATCAAAATTTTATCTTTTTCCTTCATAATATTTTTCCAGCTTCCGTTTAATACGCTGGAGCGCGTTATCAATGGATTTCGGCGTTTTTTTAATTTCCTCCGAAATCTGTTGATACGATTTGCCACACAAGTATTCATCTAAAACTTTTTTTTCAAAGTTGCTAAGCACTCCCATAACATCGCTGCTGATTCCATGATAGCTTTCCGATACAATCATATTTTCTTCCGGATTGAAACTGATATCACTTTCCAGCATGTCCACCAAAGTCCGGTTTTCATTATCCTCATCATACATAGGTCTACTAAGCGAAATATAGGTATTTAGCGGTTTATGCTTTTGTCTGGTTGCTGTTTTCACCGCTGTAATAATCTGTCTAGTAATACAAATATCAGCGAACACCCGAAACGATGCAGCCTTTTCTTCTTTATAGTCACGGATGGCTTTCACCAGTCCAATCATTCCTTCCTGAATGATGTCCTCCCTGTCCGCGCCAATGAGAAAATATGTCCTGGCTTTTGACAACACGTTCCCTTTATAACGTATAATCAAGTCTTCAAACGCGCTTTCGTCCCCATCCTTTGCCAGCCGAACCAATTGTTCATCATCCAGATTTTCCTGTTTTTTCTCGGCATAACTCAATTCGGACAAATCAGCGCCTCCTTTGTACAACCAATTATTTATTACACTTGGGTTTAGTATACCTCAAATTTTCTGATTTGTCAATAGGTGAGCTAATATTTGACAAAAATTCCCCTGCGAACGTATATTGACAAATCTTTCTCTTTGCGTTACTCTTTAAATATGGGAGAATTGACTTGTGATAAAAAAGCTTTACCGAAAGGAGCAGATGGGCTTGCAATCATTTTGTATTCAAAAAAATGACAGCGGACAAAGGCTGGACAAATTTCTGAGCAAACTATGTCCTTCGCTGCCCGCACCGCTGCTTTATAAATATATCAGAAAAAAACGCATTAAAGTCAACCGCCGCAAGCCGGAAATATCTTATCGTCTGGCAGAAGGTGATATCGTTGACCTGTATATTGGCGATGAATTTTTCACCTCTACACAGAAGCGACCCGATTTTCTGAGTGCCATTCCATCATTTTCGGTTGTTTATGAAGACGAAAATCTGCTGCTGGCAGACAAACCGCCCGGCGTGGCAGTGCATACAGATATTCATGCAAAAAGCAATACGCTTGTCGAGCAAATCCAGTGCTATCTTTATCAGAACGGCAGTTATCGCCCTGAACAGGAATTATCGTTTGCGCCCGCTTTATGCAACCGTTTAGACCGCGGTACCGGCGGCATTGTAATCGCTGCAAAAAATGCCGCAGCACTACGCGAAATGAACGAACTTATCCGGCAGCGCAACATGGATAAACAATACTTTTGCGCGGTTTCCGGCAAGCCTGTGCCGCCGCAGGGTACATTGTGCAATTATTTGCGCAAAGATGGAGATAAAAACCGTGTGACCGTACTGTCCGAACCTGCTGCGGGTGCAAAAAAAGCGCAAACCGCCTACCGCACTTTGTTTCATGAAAATGGATTATCCCTGCTGGAAATCACTCTGCTGACGGGTCGTTCCCATCAAATCCGCGCGCAATTCGCACATGCCGGCACGCCGCTTTTGGGCGATGATAAATATGGCGACCGACTGCTGAACCGCCGTTATGATATGCATATGCAGGCGCTGTATGCCTACCGTCTTGGGTTTCCTGTTCTTCCGGAAGAACATTTTTTCCACTATCTCAGTGGACGGATATTTTCCGTTTCCTCCGTTCCATTTTGCCGCCTTTTTTCCGGCTATAAAGGAGGGGACATTCATGCGTGATGATGTCGTCCGCCGTTGTGATACCTGCATGTTTGGCAAAATTTTACCCATCAGTGGGGATATTTTATGCCCGCATCAAGGCATTGTATCGCCGGAAGGACTATGCAAAAAATATAAATACAACATTTTTCTGCCGCCGCCGCCCAAAAAACGAAACGCAAAAACCTATGATAAAAAGGATTTTGAATTATGAAACAATTTCTATTTGACGGTACCTTTGAAGGAATGCTGTCCGGTGTTTTTCTGATTTACGAACAAAAAGCATGGGACGCTGTTTTGGAAAGCGAAACGCATTTAGAAAACTATTCTCTTTTTGAAACAGTGGTGGTTCAGACAGACGAGGAAAAATTCCGGCGTGTTTTCCGCACGCTTCGCGAAAAATTGTCTCCTGCGTTTTTGCAGGACGTTTATTATACTTATCTGTCCGACCTTCCGGGCAGTGCAGATGTTGCATTAAACTATATTCGTCTGGGTCTTAAAGAAGGCGTTAAGATACGCGGTGCACTGCAAAATCCGGTTGCCCGCAGTATTCGTGACCTGCGCCGAAAAGTTTTTGGAGAAGCGCACCGATTGAAAGGCTTGGTCCGTTTCCATCAAATGCAAGGAAATGTCTTTGTTGCGGATTTGGAACCGGATCACAATGTCATTACACTCCTTGCGCCGCATTTCGCCGCACGCTTGAAAAATGAATTTTTTATCATCCGTGACTTGCGGCGTTCTATTGCCGTTGTATATGACAAAAAAGAGTGGTATTTAACGCCGCTTGGCAGCGATATCATTCCGGCCGATTCGCAGCAGGACGAATTTGCCCGTCTTTGGAAACTATATTTTAAGCAAATTGCCGTTCCGGGACGCGAAAACCGTCGACTTCAGCTCCAATCCATGCCGCGACGCTATCACAAATATTTAACGGAGTTACAGTAACCATTCCCTGTTTTACCATTGGTAGAACAGGGAATTTTTCATCTATTCTCATGCTTGTCACAATTACACTTGTCTGCCATATAATAAATAAGGGAAAACAATAAAACACTTTTGTTAGAAAGCTTTCTGCTATTTTTTAAATTCTTCACCTTTTTCTTGTTTTCTCATATAGTAATTAGTAGAAAATGATTCAAGCAAACTCTAATAAGGAGGTATGACACATGAGATATGAGCAATATCCCAACATGAATTGCTCTTCTGAGAATAACCAGCCTCCCTCCTGCCAGTCCTGTTGCCAGCCATTCATTCAATATTATGGTCCGCGCGGTACGGTAGGGCCCACGGGACCGACTGGTCCTACGGGACCCACAGGTCCGACGGGTGCAACTGGTACCGGCGCGACTGGGCCGACCGGTCCTACGGGCGCGACTGGCGCAACTGGGCCGACCGGACCGACTGGGCCGACGGGCGCGACTGGTACCGGCGCAACTGGGCCGACCGGTCCCACTGGGCCTACAGGTCCCACTGGGCCTACAGGTCCCACTGGGCCTACAGGTCCCACTGGGCCGACTGGTCCCACTGGGCCGACTGGTCCCACTGGGCCGACTGGTCCCACAGGTGCTACCGGAACTGGCGCGACTGGACCGACCGGACCAACTGGTCCTACGGGCGCGACTGGAACTGGTGCAACTGGTCCGACGGGACCCACTGGTCCCACGGGTGCAACTGGTACTGGTGCGACCGGACCAACAGGTCCCACGGGTGCTACCGGAACTGGCGCGACTGGACCGACCGGACCAACTGGTCCTACGGGCGCGACTGGAACTGGTGCAACTGGTCCGACGGGACCCACTGGTCCCA
>CAMNSU010000137.1 GCA_946555455.1 uncultured Clostridia bacterium
TTGATGAGATTTCTCTCTGCGTTCCCTCCACCGTTTGTGAAGTGAAAGACGGACGCTGCAACACGTTTACGTTTGACCCACAGCAATTCGGCTTTGAACTTTGCACGCCCGCCGACTTAGTTGGCGGCGCTCCTGCTGAAAATGCACAAATTGCCCTGGAAATCTTAGATGGTAAAAAAGGATTCAAACGCAACGTTGTGCTACTCAATGCAGCGGCTTGCCTATCCATGGCGTCAAACCTGACGCTGCAAGAATGTGTACAATATGCCGCCGACTTGATTGACAGCGGCAAAGCAAAACAAAAGTTAAACGATTTTGTGACAATGACAAACGAGGTGGTCGCATGATTCTGGATACCATTGCGACTTCCACACGCAGACGTGTGGAAACTGCTAATGCAAAAATTCCATTTGCCGAAATCCGCGCGCAGGCAGAAGCCCTGCCTACTGCCGCTCCCTTTCGTTTTGAGCGCGCGCTGCAAACTGACGATTTTTCCTTTGTCTGCGAAGTGAAAAAAGCGTCGCCGTCCAAAGGCGTGATTGCAGAACACTTTCCCTATGTCGATATTGCAAAAGAATACGAGCGCGCAGGCGCGGCGGCGATTTCCGTTTTAACGGAGCCGGAATTCTTTTTGGGCAGCGACCGCTATCTCACCGAAATCCGCGCCGCCGTCTCTCTCCCCTTGCTGCGCAAAGATTTTACGATTGACCCCTATCAAATTTATGAAGCGAAAGTGCTCGGTGCTGATTGCGTGCTGCTTATCTGCGCCTTGCTGGACACCGAACCATTGGAGGAATATCTTGAGATTGCGCACAGCTTAGGGCTTTCCGCCTTGGTGGAAACCCATAACGAAGCAGAAATTGAATCCGCTTTGGCGGCGGGCGCGCGTTTTATCGGCATTAACAACCGCAATCTGAAAACCTTCCATGTGGATATCAACACCACTGCAAACCTGCGCCGCATGGTGCCGCCGGAAATACTGCTCATTGCCGAAAGCGGCATTCAGACAGCATCTGACGTTGCCGCGCTGCGCAAAGCAGATATCGGTGCGGCGTTGATTGGCGAAACCCTCATGCGCGCAGCAAATAAAGGCGCAATGCTAAAAACGTTGCTGGGAGGAGAAGCGCATGACCAAAATTAAAATCTGCGGACTGCGGCGGCAGGAGGATATTGATATGGTCAATCAACTCCGTCCCGATTATATTGGGTTTGTGTTCGCGCCCAGCCGCCGGCAAATTACGCCCGCACAAGCAACCGTCCTAAAACATATTCTGCACCCTGCAATACAATCTGTCGGCGTATTTGTCGATATGCCAACGCCGGAACTGCTAAACATTGCACAAAGCGGCGCGATTGACGTCATACAGCTTCACGGTCACGAAACGGAAGCGGATATTCTGGCAATCAAAGCACACTGTGCGCTTCCTGTCATCAAGGCAGTGCGCGTGCAGTCCGCCGCACAAATTGTGCAGTGCGACCGGCTTCCCTGCGACTATCTGCTGCTGGACACGTTCGCACCTGGGCAAATGGGCGGCAGCGGAACCGTATTTGATTGGTCAATGATTCCAACCATTTCCAAGCCCTATTTTTTAGCAGGCGGTTTATCACCTGACAACGCCGGAGACGTTTTCCGTTTTTGCCATCCCTATGCCGTAGACGTGTCCAGCGGCGTGGAGACGAATGGCGTAAAAGATTATGAAAAAATGAAAAACTTTATAGAAAAAGTGAAGGAAGGAGATTCCCATGAACAACGGTAGATTTGGTACTTATGGCGGGCAGTATATCCCTGAAACGCTGATGAATGCCGTCATTGAACTGGAAGAAGCATATACCCACTATAAAAACGACGCTGCATTTTGTGCAGAATTGGACGACTTGCTCCGAAATTATGCTGGCCGCCCCTCTCTGCTCTATTATGCAGAGAAAATGACGCAAGACCTCGGCGGCGCAAAAATATATTTGAAACGCGAGGATTTAAACCATACCGGCTCCCATAAAATCAACAATGTGCTAGGACAGGTACTTTTGGCAAAAAAGATGGGGAAAACCCGTGTGATTGCGGAAACGGGCGCAGGACAGCACGGCGTAGCAACAGCAACAGCCGCTGCCCTGATGGGCATGGAATGCGAAATTTTTATGGGCAAAGAGGACACAGACCGTCAGGCGCTCAACGTCTTTCGCATGGAATTGCTGGGCGCGAAGGTGCACGCCGTTACCAGCGGCACCCAAACCTTGAAAGATGCGGTCAATGAGACGCTGCGCGAATGGACGGCGCGCATTTCAGACACACACTATGTTTTGGGGTCTGTGATGGGGCCGCATCCGTTCCCGACCATTGTCCGCGATTTTCAAAAAATCATTGGTAAAGAAATCAAAGAACAGCTCTATGCCGCAGAAGGGCGGCTGCCCAGCGCAGTCATTGCCTGTGTCGGCGGCGGCAGCAATGCCATGGGCGCTTTCTATGAATTTATCGGCGACAACGACGTGAAACTCGTTGGCTGCGAAGCGGCGGGGCGGGGCGTTGATACACCCGAAAATGCCGCCACAATCGCAAATGGCAGCATCGGAATTTTCCACGGCATGAAATCCTATTTCTGTCAGGACAGCGACGGGCAAATCGCGCCGGTCTATTCCATTTCCGCCGGTTTAGACTATCCGGGCATTGGGCCGGAACATGCCATGCTGTTTGAATCGGGGCGCGCCAATTATGTTCCCATTACGGACGAAGAAGCGGTTTCCGCGTTTGAATATCTATCGCGCACAGAGGGTATCATTCCGGCAATAGAAAGCGCACACGCAGTTGCTTATGCAAGGAAACTCGCACCTACCATGAAACAGGACGAAATTATCGTGATTAACATATCCGGTCGCGGCGACAAAGATGTTGCCGCCATCGCAAGATACAGGGGGGTGAATCTCTATGACTGATATCAAAAAAGCCTTTGAAAACGGCAAAGCCTTTATTCCTTTTGTCACAGCGGGCGACCCTGATTTAGATACCACGCGCGAACTCATTTTAGCCATGCAGGAAGCGGGCGCGGATTTGATTGAACTGGGCATTCCGTTCTCCGACCCTGTCGCGGAAGGCGTGGTGATTCAGCGTGCCAATGAACGCGCACTGGCGGCAGGCTGCACCATTGACCGCATATTCGACATGCTGCGCAGCTTAAACGGCGACGTTCATGTGCCGCTGGTCTTTTTGACCTACATCAATCCCATTGTGGTATACGGCGCGGAAAAATTCATGCGGCATTGTCAGGAAACGGGTATTTCGGGCGTTATCATTCCCGACCTTCCTTATGAAGAAAAGGGCGAAATATCAGATGTTTGTCACACCTATGGTATCTCTTTGATTTCCCTTATCGCACCCACCTCTCATGAGCGGATTCGCATGATTGCCAAAGAAGCGGAAGGCTTTTTATATATCGTTTCTTCCATGGGTGTGACGGGCGTGCGCAGCGAAATCAAGTCCGATATCGCTTCCATGGTTGCCGCGGCAAAAGAAGTGTCTCGGGTTCCCTACGCCGTTGGATTCGGTATTTCCACACCGCAGCAGGCGCAGGAAATGGCGCAAAAAGCGGACGGCGCAATTGTGGGCAGCGCAATTGTGAAACTTGTGGAGCAGCATGGAAAAGACAGCCGGCAGCCGGTCGCCGCATATGTCAAATCCATGAAAGACGCGGTACGCAAGGCGTAACGACTATTATATACAAAACAAGGGAGACTTGAATCAAGTCTCCCTTGTTTTGTATATTTTCCGCTGTTTCACACGCCTATCAATCTCTGCATTGCGCTTATCGCCACAAACCACATATGCAAGGCAGAAAGACGCGTGATTTCTTTCAAACAATAACCGTTGGACTGCTATCCGCCAATCGAAGAAATTATCGGCACCACGCTTGGATAGGAAAGCGGCTGCATATTTTTTGTCCAAGTATATAAACATACCGCGTCGCAATTCGCGATAATCGGCACCTCCACACTTATCGTCTTGCCGCCCGTCAGCGTCACCGGAATCACTTTTGTGCCAATGCATTTTCCGTTTTTGGAATAGCCCGCCAGCACATATGCTTCGCCGCTGTAGGCGTTGCTTTTAACAGCAACCTGAATTTTCCCCTCCGTGTTGGTTTCCACCACGGGGCCATGATTTAAACCGTCGTCTTTCACCGTCACCTTGACTGTATCCACCGCCGTATTGTCTACGTTGGAGCGCGCCGTGACAGTCGCGGTGCCCGGGCGCAGCGCTTTCAGCATTCCGCTTGGGTCTACTGTTACAATACCAACATTGTCGCTTTCCCATTCGACCGTCTTGCGGTCAATCCAGTCAAAATCCAGCGGGAGCCGCTGCTGCGCCCCGCATTCCACTTCTACCGTTTCCGGCACGATATCCACGCGGCGTTTGGGCAGGAGATTCCAAGGATATTTTGAGGAAACATCATCTCCGCCATAGCCTTTTACAATAAGCGTTCCATCACTGCGCAATCCCACCTCTTCGCCGGTTCCCCACAACGCCTCTATGACCGGCTCGTCCATAAAAGGAGTGGTTTCTCGCTGACACTCCATAAAGTTACGTACTCTATATAGACCAACATAGCTGTAAACCTTGGTTATTAATGTGCCAACGACCTCCCCTGTCTCTCTTATTCCAAACAGTCTTCTTTCCGAAGTTGTTATTTTTTTCATGTTTTCCCATATTATCGAACTTTCACCTGTATCTATATCCATACCCCAGACTGTCCCATTTTTGTCCAGTCCTATAATCATGGGTCCATAATATAGTATGTCTACAATATCTTTCCAGCCAATGTCTACTACAGTCTCTAAATTCTCATCCACATACGCATGCGTTACCGTACCATCTTCATGCAGGAAAAACATGCTGCTGCTGTATCCCGCAATCTTTACAACATCATGATAACCCTGCACCAGAGAAGCATCCCATTCCCACTCATTCCACCAATTTTCAACCGTTCCGTCGCGCTTCAAGACAGTCGATAGTCCTCCGTCTATTTGAACCGCATCACGCACCTTCGCGCGTTCCGCTTCAAATTCTTCCGCTTGAGTCTCGGAATTAGTAAAGCTTTTCACATTACCTGCGCTAACGAGGGTTCCGTCTGTGCAAACTCCTATGACAGCATCCCTTTCAAACACCACATCGCTGATGTTTTGAAACGCCGAAAAATCATATTTCTTGCCCTGATAATAGGGCTCAAACTCCGCGGGGTCAACATAAAAAGTCCCGTCATTGGCAGACGCTATTGAAAAAATATCATCTTCTCCGTTAAACCACGGCTGACCGATATCCTGCGTGAAATAATAATTTCCTGCAAATTCATGTCCGAAAATTCCGTCTTTGACCGGCACCGCCCGCAGCTTACCGGAGCACGGAAACGCCAGCGGCGCCGTATAGGGAACGCCGTAGAACCTCGGGTCGCTGCCGTCCAGCGTATAGAGAGCAGAATAGCCCTCCGGCGCGGACAGCGTTACCTCCTGAAGCGGCGTCCGGTAGCGTCCCGGCTGATGACTTACCGTCACTTCTGCGCCGTCCTCGCCGTCCTCATAGAAGGACAGCCGTTTAACGCCCGACTCCGTTTGCACATAGACGCAACGCTGCGACAAATCCGACGGCAAAATCTCCGCCGATTCTCCCAAGCCCTCGCATTCCGTTGCGCACAGCAATTCACTGTCGTCGTTTGAAATTTTAAACAGTACCGGATAGATATATCCTGTCAAATCGCTTTTTCTTTGGGACAAAATCATGGTGCAGCCGTCCGGCTGCGTCCACACCGCCGCATTGTCCGAATATTCATAGTTATCTATCAACACGTCACCATACGGCGCTTTATAGCACAACTGATTGTTATCCTGCTGCACCAAACGCTCGCTGCTCACTTCTACCTGCGGTGCTGCCGCCACGCTTTGAATCTCCTTCAACTCCCACAGCTTCCGCTTCAAAATTCTATCCGCAAGATCTGTTCTTGTCCGAAACACCAACTGATACGGTTCCGAAAAAACGCCGTTCTCATCACCATCATTGCATGTCACAGGCGGTATTGTCAGCCGATATTCCGTTGCGCCCTTCAACGTTTCCTTTCTCAAATCCACAAACAGAATGCGTCCATAGGTTCTGCACGCCACTTCGCGCCGTTCGCCGCCTCCCGTTTCCTCCAAACTACACATGCCGTTTGTGAGAATTTGTTCATTATAGTCAAACTCGAACGCACAGCCTTGCGGATCCACAAAGCTGTTCTGTTCAAAATTCTGTTCTACTATGCGCGGCGGCCAAGGAAGCGCACTGACATTAGCAGTACCGACCGAAGTCAGTACTGCTAACACCGCTGCCAAAGCAACAAATTTTCTATATTTCATATCCCCTTACCCCACTGTCTCTCCTAAGTTCCATGATGTAACTACTTCTTCTGTGACATTTTTATTTGAAGTATCGCATAGAATACTTCCATCTCTGCATAGCCCTATGATAAAATTCTGCGAACACGCAATATCTACCAAATTGGACCATGCTGTCGGCTGATCATTTTCATCAACTGCATTTGCATGGTAACAACCAATCAGATCATTTTCAGGATAATAGTTCTCGGTGTCTACCGATTGATTCGTTTTTGTATCAAAAAAGAATGAGCGCCCATGCCGTGGCCGCGC
>CAMNSU010000138.1 GCA_946555455.1 uncultured Clostridia bacterium
AGCTGTCTCATGCGCCACTTTTCGTAGGCAAAGGGTCTCCTTTCGGCGCACATTCCTATGCGCGCTCCCAAATGAATCAGCGCCGCTTGATTTGGCGCAGGCAGCGTTTTATGCGCCGATTGAATCACGATATCCGCCCCCTGCCGGACGGCGTTTTCGGGCAGCAGCGGCGAAAAACCGAAATGTGCGCCGTGCGCCTCGTCCACAATCAGCAGTTTACCCGCCGCATGAACGATATCGGCAATGGCGCGGATATCGCTGCATATGCCGAAATAGTTGGGCGAGGTGAGAAAAACAAAATGCGCCGCAGGGTGGGCGGTGAGCGCTGCCGCAACCGCGTCCGGCGCAACCGCGCCCGTGACACCGAATGACGGCACGGGCTGAGGGTGCAGATAAACAGGGGAAAGACCCGTCAGGCAAAGCGCGTTCATAGCACTGGTATGACAGTTTCGGTCGATTAAAATTTCCGCCGAACGGGACGCGGCGAATTGCAGCGCGGACAAAATCCCCGCGCTGGAACCGTTTACGGAAAAATAGCTGTGCGCCGCGCCATATGCCGCTGCAATAGCGTCCAGCGACTCCTGTAAAATGCCGGAGGGGCAGTGCATGTTGTCCGTGCCGGGCAGCTCTGTTCCGTCAATTTCCAGCAGCCTTTGCAGCCGCGTCGGTATCCAGTTCCCGCCTTTGTGTCCCGGCATGGCAAAAGAAATGCGGTTTTGCTGCGCCCGCGCCGCCAGTTTGTCGTATAGCATAAAATCCCTCCCACCGAATGTATCACTTTGTTTCTATTATAAAGGAAGAATCGCGTTTTGGCAAGCCGCGGGCGGCATTTTTGCGTTGACAATAGCGGTAAAGCAGTATATAATGATAAAAGGACAAGTAGGAAATTTTCGGTAACAGGAATAGAGGAGAAAAACAATGGCAAAAAAAATTTTGAGTGAATATATGGACATTGCGTGTAAATTGGTGCGCGGCGTGTTTTACCGTCCGCGGTTTTCCCCATGCGGCAAACTGCTGCGGGTGGGGCGCGGCGTGCGCATATTGAAAAAAGAAGGCACCATTGCAATCGGCGACAAAGTGCAGATATACCGTCAGGTGAAATTGAGTTGCTGGGGCGCGGAAGAACAACGGGCGAACCTCACCATTGGCAGCGGTACGGCGATAGGCGACCGTACAGAAATTCACTGCGGCAAACAAGTGGAAATCGGGCAAAACTGCAACATTTCGTGGGACTGCTGCATTATGGACCGTGATTATCATAAACTGGACAGTGACGAAGAAACCTTCCGTCCGGTCAAAATCGGAGACCGCTGCTGGATTGGCTGCAACAGCATTATCCTCAAAGGCGTAACGCTCGGAGAAGGGGCTGTGGTGGCAGCGGGCAGCGTCGTGACAAAAGACGTCCCGCCGCGGACGCTGGTGGGCGGAAATCCTGCGCGCGTGCTGCGGGAAAATATTGAATGGAAAGCGTGAGTACATAGATGGGAGAACAAAACGGTGTAAAAACAGTCAGTGTCGTGGTCGTCATCAATGTGTTCGCGCGTGCGCTGGCGCTTTTGGCAGGTATTATGGTCACGTCGTTTTACGGCGCGACGGTACAGACGAGCGCATATTCCTATGCGCTGAATTTAACAAATATTATCACCACCATTATCGGCACGGCGCTGACAACGTCGGTGGTACCGATTTATACGGATATCCGCGAAAGTCACGGTATAGGGCGGGCGACAAAGTTTGTCAATAACACCATGTCGCTGACGATTTTGGTGGGCGGTATTTTGATGGTGCTGGGCATGTTGACCGCGCCGCTGACGGCATATTTTGCGAAAGACGGCGATTATGGGTTCGCGGTGTATTCCATTCGCGTGATGATGCCGGCGGTTGTGTTCATCAGTCTATCCTATATTTTCAGCGGCGTTTTGCAGTCGCATAACCATTTTTATGTGGCGGCAATGATTTCTCTGCCCAGTTCCTTGGTGAATGTCGGATATATGCTGCTGTTTTCGCGTTTTTTCGGCGTATGGGGACTGACGGTGGCGGCGCTGCTGGGCTTTTTTGTACAGGCAGTCTTTTTGCTGGTGCCCCTGAAACGAATGGGATTCGGGCTGGGCGTAAGCTGCCGGTGGAAAAACGAAGATATCAAACGCATTTTTGTCATGACCGCGCCGGTCATTATCGGCGTTTGCGCCTATCAGATTAATTTGCTGACCAACAGTGCAATTGCCATGGCATATGACGCGGAAAAATATATCGTGTTGAACAACATGCAGAATTTGGGCGTGCAGATTGTCATGACGCTGGTGCTGGCGGTCATGTCGGTGGTCTATCCCAAATTGTCGCTGCTGGTAGCGCAAAAAGACCGTCAGGGATTCTATGACTATTTCACCACCGCTATCAATTCCCTGATTTTGCTGCTGCTGCCGATTTCTTTTGCGTTTGCTGTCTTGTCGCCGCAAATCGTGGACGCGATTTATGGATACGGCGAGTTTGGCAGCGCAGACGTGGCGCTGGGCGCGGGCGTGTTTGCGCTCTATGGCGTGAGCGTGCTGGGCATTGGACTGAAAGAAATTGTGGACAGGGCATTTTATGCCGACCGCAACACCAAAACATCAGCATATAACGGCGTGGTGATTATGGTGGTAAACATTTTGCTGAGTTTGCTGTTTGTGAGATTCGGCGGATTCTATGGTATTGCATTGGCATATTCCCTTGCGGCGCTTGCCGGCGGGTTTAATATTTTGTTGCTGTTCAAAAAGCATCACAAAGAATTTTCACTGAAACCCATTATGAAAAGCATTGTCAGAAGTCTCATTGCCTGCGCCGCTATGAGCGCGGTGTTGCTGCTGATACAGATGATTCCCATGCCGGAGGGGAAAGTGTTCACGATGGTGAAACTCGGCGTTTCCGTTGCGGCGGGCGTGCTCTCCTATGCGGCGGTGCTGATGGCGCTGCGCGTGCCGGAGTTTTATAATGTTGTTATGCCTATGGTCAAAAAATTGCTGAAACGAGCATAGGTCAAATAAAAATGAATGCATGGGAGACGCATGGTTTTTCCTCCTGTGCAGAAGAAAGGCAAAGGTGCAATATGCTGAATGTATTGTATTTGATTAACCATGCAGGCAAGGCAGGAACAGAAAAATACGTTTATAACTTGGTAAAATGCTATCAGGGGAAACGTGCCAACTGTTTTTTTGCCTATAACGAGGAAGGGCCGTTGTGCGACCAGATGAAGGAACTGGGTATTCCCATGTTTCAGGTGGCAATGAAACACCCGTTTGATTTGGGTGCGGCGCGGCGGATTGCAAAAATCTGCAAAGAAAACCGCATTGATATCATTCACACGCACTATCCGCGTGAAAACTATGTCGCGGTGCTGTCGCGGCTGTTTTACAAAAAAGCGCAGGTGATTTATACCTGTCACTTGACGCTGCCCACCAATTTTGCATGGAAAATGGCGAACAAACTCATCACGCCGCACGACAAAAAGATTATTTCCGTTTGCAACAACGGAAAAGAGTTGATGGTCGGCAACGGCGTGAATCCTGATAAAATCACGGTCATATTTAATGGTATGCCGCCCGCGCCCGCGCCGGAAAAATCGAATCAAATCCGGCAGGAACTGGGCATCGGTGAAGATACTTTTGTGATAACCACGTTGGCGCGCTATCATCTTGCCAAAGGGCTGGACTATTTTGTGGACAGTGTGGTGGAACTGGAGAAAATCGCCAAACGGGACTATGTGGTGCTGTTTGTGGGCGACGGCGAGTTATATGACCAAATCAGCAAACAAATTGACGAATGCGGCGTGCGGCATAGAATTTTGCAACTTGGATACCGCAACGATGCAGACCGGATTTTGCGCGGCAGCGATTTGTTTGTCAACAGTGCGAAATGTTATGAGGCGCTCAGTTTTGCCATCCTGGAAGCCTTGTATCATAAATTGCCGGTCGTGGCAACCAATATCGGCGGCAACGGCGATATTGTAAACAGTGAGACCGGCTGCGGGAAATTGGTGGAATATGGCGATACCGCGGGCATGGCGCAGGCAATCAACGCGTTTATGGAAGATGAAACCCTGTACCGGCAGTGTGCGGAAAACGCCTATCAAACCGTCCGCGACATATTTGATTTGGACAAGTTGTTAGACGACGTCTATCAGGAATATGTCAAATAAAAGAGAGGAGAAAAGAACAATGGAACAGAAGAAAAAAATCAGATTTAATGTAGTAGATGCGATTATCATTATCGCTGTATTGGCAGTGGTAGCGGTGTTTGGGTATTCCCAATTGAAAGGGAAAACGGAAATGACCAGCGGGAAAACCATTCAAATGCAGATTATGGCGGAAGAAGTATCGAATTTTGTGGTAGAACAAATGAAGGTTGGCGACAGCGTGATTGACGAGGGCACCAATTCATCACTGGGAAAAATCACGGATATTCAGGTGGAGGACGCAGAATCCTATGCGCCGGACGCACAGGGAAAATATGTGAAATCCAGCAAGCCGGATAACAAAAAAGTAACTATTACAACGGAAGTCAAAGGAACAGAATATGAACACGGCGCAATTCTGGGCAACACGAAATACAGCGTGGGTCACAGTTTCACCGTCCGTGCAGGAAAAGCGAAAATCTTTTTGCGGGTATTTGACATTCAAGTAAAGGAGTAATTCCGGTATGTTTGAAAACAGTTTGATTGTTTCCGGTATTGTAAGCATAGCAAACTGGCTGTATCGGGCGTTTTACCAAAGCGCGATTGTTTGCTGGATCGGCAAAGGAGTCGGCGCACTGGGGCGTTTGTGGAAAAACAGTGGAATATATAGCTTTTTTGCCAAAGACAGCCGTTTGGAGCCGAAAATTCAGTCGTCTGCACTCTATTCTTTTGTGGATTGGATTGTGCAGGGCATTTTGGGCTGGTTTACAAAAATCTACCGGAAACTTCGGTCTTATAATGAAAACAGCGTGAACGGAACGCTGTATGAACGGTTCGTGCGCGGGTCGTTTGTTTGCAGTTTGAATGGACTGCTTGCCATTTTTATTTTTTGCGTGGCAATGATTCCGCATACAATGTGGAATAACATGTATATGCTGCTGGGCGCAGTCGGTATTTCAGGTGTGTATTTTTTGGTGCTGCTCAGTCAGGGCAAACTTGGTAAAAGCGTCAAAGGCATTTGGCTGCCGCTGCTGATTTTTATGATGGCGGCGGTCAGCGGCGTGCTGGTGTCCCATGCGAAAAGCGACAGCGTCCGCGTGTTTATGTTCTTTTTGGCGTCGTTTTTAATATGCCTGAACATCTATGGTTCAGTGGACTCCTATGAAAAGATGAAACAGTTCATGACGCTGGTTTTTATCGGCATTTTGCTCACCAGCGTATATGCGTTTTATCAAAGGGTGACAGGTGTGGAAATCAGCGCATCGCTGACGGATTTGACGTTGAATAAAGACATGCCGGGGCGTGTGTTTTCCACCATGGGAAACCCCAATAACTATGCGGAATTTTTAGTGCTGTTGCTGCCGTTTTGTTTTGCCTATGCGTTGAATGCCAAAACATTGGGCAAAAAAACGCTGCTGCTGGCATTTTGTATGCTGCCGGTCGGCGCACTGCTCATGACCTATTCACGGTCGGGCTGGATTTCGTTTGCCATTGCGCTGGTGGTGTTCGCATGGTTTTATAACAAGAAATTGATTCCGATTATGATTCTGGTCGGTATGCTGTGCGTGCCGCTGCTGCCGAGCAGTATCATCAACCGCATTTTGACAATTGGAAACATGAAAGATTCCTCTAGTTCCTACCGGCTTTTGATTTGGGAAGGTGTTTTGCGAATGCTGGGGAACGGATACGCTCTGCAAGGCATTGGGCTTGGACCGAGTTCATATAGCATTGTCTATCCGCCGTTTGCAGAAGCGCGTGCAGCCGTTGCGCCGCATTCTCATATGTTGTATTTGGAAATTCTGGTGGAAATGGGCGTAATCGGACTTGTCAGCTTTGTTTGGTTTGTTTGCGCATTGGTGCGCAGAAGCGGCGCGGCAGTGCATAGAGCAGTGCAGCCGGAAGTGAAAAATATGTTGATTGCAGGCGTGTCCGCACTTTCGGGTATTGCGTTTATTTCTATGGTAGAATATGTTTGGTTCTATCCGCGTGTGATGTTCACGTTCTTTGTTGCGGCGGGACTCACCATGGCAATGATACGCATTGCGCAGCGGGAAGAAACACCGGCGCTCACAAAATAGTGAAAGAATGCTGGCAGATTTTCAGGTGCGAACCCTAAGCAAACATGGAATCAGTGGGGGATTCGCACCTGAAAAATTTGAATATTTTGTACTTTTGAAGGACACAATGGAATGCTTTTTGAGAGTAGAGAGCGGACATTGTGCAAAAAAGATAAAGTAGGAAAGAAAATAGGCGAGATTTTGCCTATTTTTGCTGTCGCGACCCGTGAGGGTCGCGTGGATTGAAATTGTTTCCGGCTGTCTGCTAACTAATCCATGCAAGGTCGCGACCCGTGAGGGTCGCGTGGATTGAAATAGGGTCGCACGTCCACGGGGTCAGCGTCCACCACCGTGGGGGCCCCGGGGGGTGGGGGGGGGTTTAAATTTATGGGTAATGGTTTTTAAAAAAAAAACCGGAAAATTGAGGACCCCGAGGGGGGGGGGGGGGGT
>CAMNSU010000139.1 GCA_946555455.1 uncultured Clostridia bacterium
CGTTTTGGTATATTCCCGCAATGCATCGGCGTTCATGCCGGTTTTGCCGAGGTCGCTCCCGCGGAACAATTCGTCGATTTCCTTGTCCGTCAACTGGTATTTTTCCGCGTTGTTGGAAGTGTCGCCATAAAAATGGAACATTGCCGCACCCAACATTGCCGGCGGCACCTGCGCCAGCGCCGCTTTTTGTTCAATCAGGTATTTGTTGTTTTCAAACGCCTTTGTCGCCATTTCCGTCCGGTACAGGCTGGTGTCATATTCCTGCTGTCCCTGCGCGCCGGTACGCGTGATTTGATAGAGCTGGTCAAAATAGCTGCTGCCGTTTTTGTTTTTTTTGCCGTCTGCCGCGCGGCTGTCTGTCTTTTTAAATTCCTCTTTTTCCACAATGCGCGTTTCTCCGCCGGGCAGGATTTCTCTCACATAGACCGCTCTGCCCTGCGCCCGTTTGGAAGGGTCGCCCTGCGGTTCCGACGCCGATGGCTTATATTGATACATACGCCATGGGTCGCGTTCATATTTTTTGTCGTCATAGGTTCTGTACCCGTTTACCTTCGGTGTTTTACCCGTTTCGTCCACTTCAATCATTTGCGGGCGGCTGCGCCGCATGTCGGCGAACTCCTTAGCGTTTTGGAGGGTCGCGTCATGCCCCGCTTGCATGGAAATGCTTGTCCAGCTATCATCTGCGCTGAATTGTTTTTTATATCTCACAAAAATCTTCCTTTCTTTTGCTTCGCAGACCTCCTTTTCTTTTGTTATTTTTTCATCATTCCGGAAGTCTTTCGCCTCCGTGCGCAAGACTCCCCTTTTTATTATACCACAAACGCATCGCGCCGTGCTGCCATTTTTACAAACATGCAACGCCGCAAATGCCCGCTGCACACGCGAATCCGCCATTCAAAAATTTTTTTATTTTTTCTGCAAAAACATTGTTTTTTCACAAGACCGGCGTTTTCTGTCCAACCATTTCCGTGGAAATAACAGGACACAAAAATACCTCTGCGCCATCTAATGACATAAAAAAGGGGCATGAGAATTGCTGTACAATCCTCATGCCCTCATCATGTCTATTTTTTACTGATATTCCACTACGTCAATCCATTTTGCCAAGAAATCGCGTTCCGAATCATTTTTCTTTGTCATCTGCGCCGCAGCAACAATGGGCAGCCACTGCTGCACATATTGTTTCGCGGTATCGCTCTTTTTGCAGAACAGCGTCATATATTTTTCCGCAAGTTCTTCCGATTCCAGCGCAAACAATAAATAAGTCATTGCCGCGTCCGCGCTCGCATTTCCCTGTGTTGCATGAGACCAGTCGATTACAAACGCGCCGTCTTTATTGATAATCACATTGGTCGGGTTGAAATCGCCGTGACACACTTTCGTATGTTTCGGCATACCGTCCAGACGTGTATGTAATTCATAGCGCGCGGTTGCGTCCAGTTCATCTTTCAAACTGTCAATCTGGCGAATCAATTTGTCTTTTAATTTATTCAGCAGCGGCGCTTTTTTCTCGTGAATTTGCAGCTGCAAATCTACGAACAGTTCCAAATATTCCTCCGTCTTTGCAGGATTCTTTTTCATCAAATCCGCCAGCGTTTCGCCTTCCACATATTCCAGCGAAATCGCCCATTTGCCGTCTACTTTTCCCACTTCCTGCACTTTGGGAATGTTCAAGCCGGTTTCTTCCACACGAGCATGGTTCAGCGCTTCATTGAAAATATCCGCCGTAGAATAGCCTTCTTCAAACACCTTCACAACAGAATTGCCGCTTTGGTATACCGTTTTATGCGCCCGTTGCACAAGGATTTTACCGTTTTCTAACTTCATCAGGGGTTCCTCCTTACATTATGATTTCGGCTGCCGCGCGGCAGGACGATTCCCGCCGCGTCCGCACTGCCATTTTTTTATTTTCCGTAATAAGATTTCAGATACAGTTCTTTGATTTCAGAAATCAGAGGATATCTCGGGTTTGCGCCGGTACACTGGTCGTTAAATGCCTGTTCGCACATTTCGTCCAGCGTATCCATGAAATCTTTTTCTGTAATACCATAGTCTTTGATGGTTTTCTTGATACCAACTTTTTCTTTCAGGTCTTCCAGTGCAGCAATGAATTTTTCAAACGTATCCTTGTCGTCTTTTCCAACAATGCCGCAGAAATGCGCCGCTTCCACATAACGCTCAAACGCGTGCGGATATTGATATTGTGAGAAAGTACCCATCTTGGTCGGCACGTCCACCGCATTGTAGCGCATAACATTTGTTAAGATGATAGCGTTTGCCACGCCGTGCGGCAGGTGGTGATATGCGCCCAGCTTGTGCGCCATGGAGTGGTTCAGACCCAAAAATGCATTGGCAAATGCCATACCTGCCATACAAGCTGCGTCTGCCATTTTTTCACGCGCAATCGGGTCGTTTGCACCGTTTTCATACGCACTCGGCAGATATTGCAGCACATTTTTCATCGCTTTGAGCGCCAGACCGTCTGTGTAATCTGTTGCCATAACGGAAACATAGGCTTCCAGCGCATGGGTCATAACGTCGATACCGGAAGCGCTGGTCAGTCCTTTGGGCTGACTCATCATGTTGTCAACGTCCACAATCGCCATATTCGGCATCAGCTCGTAGTCTGCCAGCGGATATTTCACGCCGGTTTTTTCGTCTGTGATAACCGCGAACGGCGTCACTTCGGAACCGGTTCCGGAAGAAGTCGGGATTGCAACAAAATATGCTTTTTCACCCATTTTCGGGAAAGTATAGACACGTTTACGGATATCAATGAAGTCCATTGCCATGTCCATAAAGTTCACATCAGGATGTTCATAGAGCACCCACATAATTTTTCCTGCGTCCATTGCACTACCGCCACCCAACGCGATAATCACGTCCGGCTCAAAAGAACGCATTTGTTCTGCACCTTTGGTTGCGCATTCCAGCGTCGGGTCGGGCGCAACTTCATAGAAACAAGTATGTTCAATGCCCATTTCGTCTAATTTATTTTCAATTGATTTCACATAACCGTTTTTATACAGGAACGAGTCGGTGACGATGAACGCCCGTTTTTTGCCCATCACGGTACCGAGTTCATCCAATGCTACCGGCATACAGCCTTTCTTGAAATATACTTTTTCAGGCGCTCTGAACCAAAGCATGTTCTCTCTCCTCTCAGCAACTGTTTTCACATTCAGCAAATGTTTCACGCCAACGTTCTCCGAAACGGAGTTTCCGCCCCAAGAACCACAGCCCAGCGTGAGAGACGGCGCCATTTTGAAGTTATATAAATCACCGATACCACCGTGGGAGGAGGGTGTGTTCACCAGCACACGGCAGGTTTTCATTGCCGCCGCATGTTTTGCCATTTTTTCTTTTTCTGCCGGATGGATGTACAGAGAAGACGTATGTCCATAACCACCGTCTGCAACCAGACGTTCCGCTTTTGCAATGGCTTCGTCAAAATCTTTTGCTTTATACATTGCCAGTACCGGAGACAGTTTTTCATGTGCAAATTCTTCGGAAATATCAACCGATTCCACTTCGCCAATCAGAATCTTTGTCTCTGCTGGCACTTTCACGCCTGCAATTTCTGCAATCTTCGCCGCGGGCTGACCCACGATTTTTGCGTTGACAGCGCCGTTGATGATAACTGTTTTACGCACTTTATCCAGTTCTGCGCCTTTGAGGAAATAGCAGCCGCGCATTTTAAATTCCTGTTTCACGTGTTCATAAATGCTTGCCAACACCGTTACAGACTGCTCAGACGCACAAATCATACCGTTATCAAATGTTTTGGAATGAATGATGGAACTAACCGCCATTTTAATGTCCGCTGTTTCGTCAATGATAACCGGTGTGTTTCCGGGCCCTACGCCGATTGCCGGTTTACCGGAGGAATAAGCCGCTTTTACCATACCCGGACCGCCTGTTGCCAGAATGATGTCCGCGCTTTTCATCACTTCATTGGTCAGCTCCAAAGACGGAACGTCAATCCAGCCGATAATGCCTTCCGGCGCGCCCGCTTTCACCGCCGCGTCCAGCACAATTTTAGCTGCCGCAATGGTACAGTCCTTTGCGCGCGGATGGGGGCTGATGATGATTGCATTTCTGGTTTTCAGCGCAATCAGCGTTTTGAAAATTGCTGTAGACGTCGGGTTTGTTGTAGGGATAACCGCTGCAACCAGCCCAATCGGTTCCGCTACTTTTTTCACGCCAAACGCCGTATCTTCTTCAATCACACCGCAGGTTTTGGTGTTTTTATAGGCATTATAGATATATTCCGCCGCATAGTGGTTTTTAATGACTTTATCCTCCACCACGCCCATGCCTGTTTCTTCCACCGCCATTTTTGCCAGCGGGATTCTTTCTTTGTTTGCCGCAAGTGCCGCTTCATAGAAAATTTTGTCCACTTGCTCCTGCGTGAAGTTTGCAAATTGTTTCTGCGCTTCGCGCATTGCGTTCATTTTTGCAATCAACGCTTCTACATTGTCAATGACCGCAGGGATTTCTGTTTTTTTTGCCATTTTATTTACCTCCCAAAATAACGTTCCAACTTTTCGTTGCCTGTTTCCCGTAACGCGTTTCGTTACTTTGACATTTATTTAACAATCTTGTCAGTACCATTATATCCCATTGTTAAATAAATGTCAATGTTTTTTTGAGATTTATTTTTTTCGAGCAGCCAAAAATTCACCCGATTCGCACGCGATTTTTGTCTAAAATGATTGTTTGCACCGAATCATTTCCATTTTTGCCCCTTTCCGCACTGTACAATATCGTTTTTTCATGATTCTACCGGCGCAAAATAAATCATGTGTCAATCGGTATCTACTGATGCTGTTTTTCAGCTATTTTCTATTATAATATAAACAATCACAAAAAACAAGTCTCCCAATTTATCCCATATTTATATTGGTATATTTTACCGATTATTACCCCCATCTCCGTCACCCTGACAAAAAACGGAGAATATATCCGGGTGCGCGGGAGCAGGGCAGAAAAAAAACGGAGACATAAAAATGTCTCCGTTTTTTAACGTAATGCGTTATCCGCTTATTTCTGCACCGTAATTTTCACTGCCGGCGTCTGCGGCGGAATGCTCATGGTCATCATGTTTTTGTGTACTGCCTTGATTTCCATTCCTTTTTTCAGGTCTTCCAATTTCAGCGTTTTTCCATCTTTGTCCACGATTTCAGTTTCTTCGCTTACCAATAAAATCGTCTGTGCATTCGGGTCTTTTTCGTCTCCGATTGTCACGCGACCTTCTTCAGCGTCAACTTCTGCAATCGTGCCTTCCAGTTCTGCTGTTTCCGGTACCTGACCCGCTTCTTCGTCTACCACTTCAATTTCATAGGCAGCGGTCTGCGGCGGCAGGCTTCTGGTCATTGCAATGGAATGAATCACGCGAATGTTGTCGTCCGCTTTGATATCTTTTAACTCGATATCTTTTCCGTCTTTGGTGATTTTTGTGTCGTCTCCAACATTAAATACAACCTGTGTTTCCGGTTTTTCAATGTCTTCGCCTGTGACAATCTGCTGCGCTTCCAAATCAACTTCCAGCACTTTCGCAAAACTGGTTTCACTTTCACGTTCTTCCACTATTCTCACACTCACCGGAACATTCTGCGGCGGTTCGCTTGCTGTCATAATTTCTCCATATACAACGTTGACTTTCATTCCTGTTGTCAAATCAGCAATTTTAATATCTTCGCCGTCTTTGCCCACCAGTTTTGTTTCCTCACCGATATTCAAAACGACTGTATTGCCTGAAAGTGTTTCCACTGTAATACTGTTTTCTCCTACTTCGGAAACAAATGCGGTACTAATCCCTTCGTCGCTCACTTGCGGCGCCACTTCGCCCTGTTCACTTGCTTCCGTGATAGCTACTGTGCCTGTCGGGTCAATGGTAACGGTTGTATGTAAAATTTCGTCCGCAAAATCTATCGGTACGAAAGTGGTTCCTTCAATTTCGACCGGTGCTTTGCCAAGCGGCATGGGCGCTGTTTTTGCGAAAGTATATCCGTCTACACCGATTTGCAGCGTGATGAAGTTTGCACCGCGCGTCAACTGTACGGTTTCCGTTTCGCCAATCCATGTTACTTCAAAGCCCAGCGCTTCCGCTATCGCACGAACCGGAAGCATCACTTTGTCTCCGTCCATATAGCCTTTTTTCTCAAGCTGCACGCCGTTTACTACAACAGCATAGTCTCTCGCTGTGCTCACTGCCGTTGTCATCACGCCTTCACCGCGATAAACCGGCTCCTGACCTTCTACATATTCCGCCATTGCTGTGCTGGCAGATAATACTGTCACTGCGGCAGTAAGCGCTAAAATTTGATTTCTCTTTTTCATAAATGAATACCTCCTGTTTTTATGTATGTTTTTTATTTTTTCTAAGCAAAGAAGAGTCGAAGCACATGCGCCGTGCGCGAAAAATTTTTCGCAAATG
>CAMNSU010000140.1 GCA_946555455.1 uncultured Clostridia bacterium
CACACACACACACACACACACACACACTTAAACAATATATTTTAAAATCAACAAAAGCGCGAATCCAGGAAGCCCTAAAACGCCGCACGTTAGACATGTGATTGGATTGATACCGATATGAATACCAAAGGGAATACAAAGATAGTTGATAACCAGCAACGCCAGACCGCCCAAAACGCTGTTTAACATGATTTTCCAGACAAACCGCAGCGGACCTGTAAAGAGCCAGGCAGAAATGACTACGGCGACCAAAACAGAAATGAAAATCAAAATTTCTTGCATAAGTTTTTCCTCACTTTCATTGGACTGGCATTTATACATTTATATGAAACAACACTGCATGATATGCCGGAGCGGTCATAAAATTCTGAGAAGTCATTGACAAAAAGGATATACAATAGTATAATAAAAGAATAAGTACAACTTATACGGGTTTCTTTGACTCCTGATGTATTTTGCGTCTTATGAGTACGGGATACCTGAAAATGGTATTGCGGGAAGGAGGGAAAGAAGAATGACAGAAGCAGAACAGATGGCAGTATATAATTTACAGGTGATGGGTCTGAAAGCAGAAGTTGCACAGCGGTTTGTAACAATTGCATTGATGGTGGTTGCTTGCGTTGCGTTGGTGGTTGCTATTATCGCACTGTGTAATTATATTATGAAATGCCGTGCGGAAATTGCTACAGTGAAAGGCGAAGCACAACCGGAAGTGGTTGATACGTCCTACACAACATTAAATCTGGACGGAATGAATGATGTACAGCCGGAAGCGGTTGATGATGTACAGTATTCGGACGATTCAGCAGAATAATGCAGGGCAGGCTGCTTCTTAAGAAAGATGTAGCCTGCTTTTTGGCAGGACATAAACTGGGATAGAGAGTTTCTCTATCCCAGTTCTGTTATGGAGGGAATGGCATGGACTATAACCAAAAAATCAGAGCATTTTTGTTGCAGCAAGGGGCAAGTGAAGTGGGATTTTCCAAAGTCGGTGAAACGCTGAAAGAAGTGCTTCCGACGGAATATCATACGGCGCTGTCGCTGCAATATGCTGTGAGTATTGTTGTCAAATTATCGGATGCGGTAGTGGATACCATTACGGATAAACCAACGCATGCCTATTTTCATCATTACCGCACAGTGAATAGCCTGCTTGACAGATTGGCGCTTCAAACAGGACTTTATATAGAACAGCATGGCTTTCATTATTTTCCGATTGCGGCATCTCAGAGCATAAACGGATATCAGGGAATGTTTCCGCATAAAATGGCGGCGCGGCTCAGCGGACTGGGCGATATTGGAAAAAATGCACTGTTTCTATCCAAACAATATGGTGCGCGTGTCCGTTTGGCAAGCGTTTTAACCGATATGCCATTTGAACAAGAAATGGAACCGGGTGGCGGCTGTATTGGCTGCGGGAAATGCGTGTCGCTGTGTCCGGCAATGGCAATCAGCGGCAGAGCGTTTGATTCCCAAAATCCCATGCAGGAATTGGTAGACCGACCCGCTTGTTCCGACTATATGAAACGGCATTTTCAAAAAATTGGGCGCGGCAGTGTCTGCGGCGTTTGTATACAGTGCTGTCCTGTCGGGAAACATACAACGGAAAGTGTGTAGGAGATAAACATTGTTACACCTAGAGAAATTTTTGCATCAAAAAAGCGGGAATTTTCCCGCTTTTAAAAATCGTTATGCCTTTGCCCATCTTTCAGCTGCAAAAGCGTAGTTTGCGACATTCCACCAATATCCGATGTAGTGGTCGCGCCTATTTTTATATTTGAGATAGTAGGCATGTTCCCAAACATCAATACACATCAGCGGCGTGAGTCCTTGTGTGAGTGGCGTGTCTTGATTCGCGGTGGAAATGATTTTCAGGTTTTTGGATTTGTCTTTGACGAGCCATGCCCAGCCGGAACCAAACCGTTTCATACCGGGTTGCTGCATAGCGGCTTTCCAGTCGTCTATAGACCCGAATTTTTGTTCCAATGCCTCTTTGAATGCGCCTTCCGGCTGCTGTTGGCGCGGCAGCGTCATGTTTGAAAAATAGAACTCGTGATTATAAACGCCGCCGGCATTGTTTTTGACGTCCTCGCGGATAGCTGCCGGCAAACGGTTATAGTTTGTGACAAGCTGCGTCAGCGACCAGCTTTGATAGGCAGGATAGGACGCCAACAGTTCATTGAGTTTTTCTACATAGGCTTTCATATGCCGGTCGTGATGCAAATGCATGGTTTGTGTGTCGATATAAGGCTCCAGCAAATTATAGGGATAGGGCAGGGGCATTAAGGTAAAGGGATAGTTTTGATTCATGAAAATCCGTCCTTTCTGAAATCATCGTATGATGAATGAAAAATACATAAAATAGCTGACGTGTATTATTACTATATGCGTAAAAAACACAGAAAAGAAGGGAGACAGCTTATGGAACGGGTGATTCTGCACTGCGATATGAATGGATTTTATGCCTCTGTGGAGGGGCTGGAGCATCCGGAACTACAGGAGAAACCATTTGCTGTCTGCGGCGATCCGGAAAGCCGGCACGGGATTATCTTGGCGAAGAATGAAATCGCCAAACAATATGGCGTGAAAACAGCGGAAACCATCTGGCAGGCGAAACGAAAATGCCCGGGACTGGTATTACTGCGGGCGCACCATGAGAAATATGCCTACTATTCCAAATTAGCAAACGGTATCTATCAGGAATATACGGATAGGGTGGAACCGTTTAGCATTGATGAATCATGGCTGGATGTGACAGCAAGCCGGAGACTGTTTGGCAGCGGCAAAGAGATTGCAGATGAACTGCGTCGGCGTATCAATCAGGAATTGGGACTGACTATTTCTGTTGGTGTTTCGTTTAATAAAGTGTTTTCCAAAATGGGCAGCGACTATCGAAAACCAAATGCAACAACCGTGATTACGCGGCAAAATTATAAGCAATTGTTATATCCATTGCCTGTTTCAGACCTGATATTGGTGGGACGCGCAGCGGCGGAAAAACTGAACAGCATTGGTATTGAAACCATTGGGCAGTTGGCGGAAAGTAACGGAGAAATGATAAAAAGGCTGCTGGGGAAAATGGGGGAGACAATTTATGCCTATGCAAACGGCGATGACCCGCGGGAAGTGGCGCATATGGACGAGCACAGGGAGGCAAAGTCCGTGGGCAACAGTATGACGTTTAAGCGAAATTTAACACAACCGGAAGAAATACGCTCCGGCGTGGTGTTTTTGGCGGATACTGTAGCAGGACGGCTGCGCGCACAGCATAAAAAATGTTTGACTGTTCAGGTGACGTTGCGCGACCCTGATTTCCGTGACAGTGCCAAACAGAAAAAACTCACGCGTGCAACCAATTTGGCGGGAGAAATTTCGCAGGCGGCGATGGAATTGATTGAAACGTTTTGGAAACAGGGGACACCGGTACGGTTGATTTCCGTCACGGCAGCGCAGCTTCAGGACGAGAATCAGGCACAGCAGTTGACGTTTTGGGAGGAGACGGAGGGAAAAAAGCGGGAACAATTGGAAAAACTGGAACGTACAATGGACATCATTCGCGGGCGTTATGGGACAGACAGTGTCCGGTTTGGCAGCAATGTTGCAAATGAACTGGTGGAAAAAGGTTCACGGAAAGAACATTCCCCTGCGGAAGAATAAACGAACTGTCGGAAATAGTTGCTTAAAACCATAGTTCGTTAGGGTTTAGAGGATTAAAATAAAAAACAGGTCATAGTTTGCCATAGGCAAACCGTGACCTGTTTTTTTATAAGCGTGTGCGCTGCCAATAGTGATTCATAGAATAAGAGGAATCCTCAGTCACTTCTTTTCCGAAATAAGAAGGGGGAACAAATGCATACGCCTGCTCTATGGATTCAAATTCCACCTCCGCATAATAAAATGCATTGGGCGTGCCGCTGTCGACCAAACTGCATTCCAATAGCAGCCCATCTTTCAGCGCATAGGTCTTCCATTCTTTCCGAATGAATGGGGCGGGCAGAAGCGCGGAAAGACGCTGAAATGTCTGCGCGTCAATGGGGAGTTCAATTTCTTCCCGCATCAAAGTGCCTTGCCCTTTGAAACAAAGTTTATAGTCCGTTTGTCCGGCGGTTTCTTTGCTGCGGATACGCACGACGGGCGCACAGCAAAGATAGCCTTGCAGCATAAGTGCCTCGGAAACGACAGGGAGAGGGGGAAAGCCGTCCATTAGAAATTTTCGTTCAATTTCCATGAGATTCGTCCGCCTCCATTTCCTCCAATTGTCCCATTAAATGAAAAATGTCCGTTAGTTCAAAGCGGCTCATCGCCTGCATGAGACGCTGCAAATCTTCCTCGGAGGACTGCGCTAAAATTTGCTGTAGACGGTCAGCTGGAACAGCGGGCTGCTGCTGCCGTATTTTTTCTGTCACCAAACGGATTAATGTATTTTTATCTAACATATCCAGTAATCTCCTTTATGACATCATTTGTTTTATCATATCATTTTCAGCACTGTGTGTCAAGATTGGAAACTTGGCTGAAAAAAACAAAAAGCTTTTGGAAATTGGGAATGCTGCTATTTAAAAGGAAAGTTTCTGCCCTGCATCAGGACAAAATTGTTTTGCAATTTGGTATAATATGAATTCTTGTACCATATACATAGGGTATAAAACAATCTTGCGAGACTTGTATCATGTACCTAAAGGGGGACAAAAGCATGGAAGGATATAATTTATACCAAGATATAGCACAGCGCACGCAAGGCGATATCTATATCGGGGTAGTAGGTCCTGTCCGCACCGGAAAATCTACGTTTATCAAACGGTTCATGGATTTGATGGTGCTGCCCAATATTGAAAACGCATATAAAAAAGAACGGGCGCGGGACGAAATGCCGCAAAGCGCGGCAGGGCGCACCATTATGACAACAGAACCAAAATTTGTGCCGACAGAAGCAGTGGGTATTAATTTGGGCGACGCAGAATGCAAGGTGCGATTGATTGATTGCGTGGGCTATATTGTAAACAGTGCGCTGGGCGCTATTGAAGACGGTCAGCCGCGCATGGTGCAAACACCGTGGAATGAAGAACCGGTTGCGTTTAACACGGCGGCGGAAATCGGTACGCAAAAAGTCATCAATGAGCACTCCACCATTGGACTGGTTGTGACGACAGACGGCAGCGTGGCGGAAATACCGCGCGCAGACTATGTGGAAGCGGAACAACGCGTAGTCAGTGAACTGAAGGAAATCAACAAACCATTTATGGTGGTACTGAATTCGGTGAATCCGGCGGCTGCGGAAACGCAGCAACTTCGTGCAGAACTGGAACAACAATATGGAGTGCCGGTTTTAGCAATGAGTTGTGCGCAAATGAATGAAACAGATATTCAGAATTTTCTGGAAACCATTTTATATGAATTCCCGCTGAAAGAAGTGGGAATCAAATTGCCAAAATGGTTGGATGCATTAGAGGAATCCCATCCACTGAAAAAAAATATTTATGACAGTATTATCCAGACGCTCAGCGGTGTGACGAAAATCAGGGAAGCAAAAATGGCTGCCGGGCAGATGGAAGAGCTGGAGTTCGCCAGTGAGAGTCGTATTAGTTCTATTGACCTTGGCAGCGGCGTTTTAAAAATCCAGATTCAAACGCCGGAGGGATTGTTCTATCAGGTGCTCAGTGAGACGACCGGATTTGAAATTGAAGGGGACGATCAACTGTTGTCGCTGCTCGTTGACCTAAAAGGAATGAAGCGAGAATATGATAAGGTTTCCTATGCACTCAAGGAAGTGGAAGCCAAAGGCTATGGTATCGTTTCACCGACAATTGATGAATTGTCGCTGGAAGAGCCGGAAATCGTGAAACAAGGCAATCGCTATGGTGTGAAACTGCGGGCAAGCGCGCCGTCTATTCATATGATTCGTGCAGATATCGAAACAGAGGTCAATCCCATTGTTGGCAGCGAAAAGCAAAGTGAAGAACTGGTAAAATATTTGCTGGAAGAGTTTGAAATAGACCCGAAAAAGTTGTGGGAGTCAAATATTTTTGGAAAATCCTTGCATGAACTTGTGAATGAAGGACTGCACAACAAACTGTCCAGAATGCCGGAAGAATCACGTTTTAAACTGCAAGAAACGCTGCAAAAAATCATCAATGAAGGAAGCGGCGGACTTATTTGTATCATTCTATAATAAAAAAAGCTGTATATACTATTCGGGTATATGCAGCTTTTTCTGTTTTTTTACCAATACTTGGGACTGTATTTAAAAAGAAATTAATCATTGGAGTAGGAGAGAAATGGATAGTAGTGTATGTCATTTCTTTGAATTTGAAAAAAGCAAAAAACATGAAAAAAGAAAGACCGAACGAATGTGGAGCGTTCAGTCTTTCTCTTTGTTCATTGC
>CAMNSU010000141.1 GCA_946555455.1 uncultured Clostridia bacterium
ATCTACACTTCAAGAGACACTCTTTCCCTACACGACGCTCTTCCGATCTTTTTACGAGAACATTTAATTTTGCAATGTTGCTAAATAATAATCTTAGAATTTTCGATAAAGGAAGTCCTTTTTATGATGAGGTATTCAAGGCTTGTATGTTTACCTCTCTATGCATATTTATTCATACCACTAAGCGTCTTAAGGGAATGTCTCTCACTGAATTTGTAAAAAGACAAAATACAGCTGAATATCTCAAAGATAATAAACAATATTTTGTTTCAACTGATACAGAACGACTAAGAAAGTTCCGAAGCAGAGCGTTATCTCAAAAACCTGTATATAATAAGCGACAACAGTGGTCAGCTATGTCACTTGATTCTGAACATGAATGGTCATTTTATTATGTACTGGACAGTTCGGATAACTCTTTATATAATGTCTATAAACGGATAAGTAATTTATATAACGATATTTACTCGGCACTCAGATCCACCAAAGATAGTGATATACAAGCTGCATACAAAAAATTCATGTCTAAGTTGAAAAAAATAAAGTATGCTGATTTTTTAAAGCTTCAAGAAAAAATTCAAGAACACATATTGTTGGATAAAGCATATTACGGATTTAACATATACAGACTTGAACGCAGTTTTCGTACATGTATTATTATTGACGAAGTGAAAAATTTGTTGAACTGCAAAAGTGAAGATGAAAAAAACCACTTAATATTGAAATCTATTATCCTAAATGATATTTGGTTTCCTACTTTGTATAAAAAAATTTGCAGTGTGGACAATATTGAAATAATAAAGGATTTGGCGACAATGTTCACGGAGTTATTGAACATTGTTGTCTATTCAAGTCGCTTAGTGCTTGATGTCCTTATATCAGAAGATTTTGAAAATTTGGGTGTTGTAATAAATGGTTATTTGGGAGAGGATTGGGATGTCTTTATTTGTAATACAATTAATCAAATAGCGGAAGACATATTTTATGACCCTACTAAAATAGATTTTACCTCCCCTCCTGGTTCGCAAGAAAGTTTTGAAAGAATTGTTGCAGCTCCCGTTGAATATTTAATTGCACAAGCATAAATCCTATGAAAATTTGTACTTTTTAGACGGTCTTTTGACCGTCTTTTTTTGTGCGCATTTTTACATTTTACATTTTTGTCCCAACTCTAAGAATATAGCTGTGTTACACTGATTTTACCGAAGCTCCCTGCCACTTGTTAATTTACGGCGGGTTCGGGGATAACACCTAAACAGAGGAGGTGACACTTTTAGAAATTCAAAACGGAAGGAGATGTTGTTCTTTAATTTTCAATCAATGATAAAAATTTCTGTTATAAAGGGGGCAATCATTATTTTACAACTTTATCCATTTGACGAAGATATGTTTGACGACGAAGAATATGAATTATGCGAAAAGAAAAAGAAGAAAAAACATAAAAAAGATGCGTTGATTTCGTACTGTTCAGAAATAGCTGTGGCTGATACATATCCATTGAGGCAGAACCCTGCTTTTCTCCGTGGCAATGCAATACCTGAGCGGATGCGTTTGGATTTACGAGAGGATGGCGGATTTCATTTTGGTTCATCGATGGGAGCAGAAAGTACATATGTCGGCAAACCTCAGGACATGGACGGTCATATTTTGGTAATCGGCGGCCCGGGAAGTGGTAAGACTCGAGGCATTGTGATTCCATCTCTCTATACATGGCGAGGTCATACGGTTGTTTTCAATATTAAGACACGAGGAAGTTTGCTGGAAAACTGCCGGAAAGTAAGCCGTATTACGGGGAGAAAACTTATAGTTTTTAGTCCGTTGCAGAAAGGTGGCTTACGTTATGATCCCTTTGCTTTTCTTGCTTCGGACAATCCTAACAATCTTTCTCGCAATGCAAAAGACCTGGCAATTGCGTTGCTGCCCTTAGCGAAGTCAGCACGCGATGTCGTGTGGACAAAGGCGGCTCAAAACCTTTTGACTGCTGCAATTATACACTACTATGGCGTGGGCGCTACATTCAGCGAGACTATGACCGCTGTGCAGTATTATTCGGCAAAACAATTGATTGAGGAAATCAATAGCGGCACAAACACAGCGGCAAAACTTTTTATCGGTAAATTGAAAGATTTGAAAAAAAGCACTCTCGCAAATGTAGATATGGACTTAACCGATCTCGCCATATTGACTGCGGATTCCTCTCTTTGCGTCGAAAGAGATTCCGAAATATTAGATTGGAACATATTAAATACATCGACAAATCCCGCCACTATTGTACTCGACCTGCCAGAGGAAAATCTTGATGTATGGGCGCCTATGGTTAAGTTGATGTTCAATCAAATGACGCGAACACTACAGCGTCGAGCGGACAAATACAGTGCAATGGGAGAGGAACTTCCGCCTGTTCTTGTATTGTGCGAAGAATTTGCGGCGCTCGGAGAATTACCATCAATCCAAAGAGGATTATCAACGTTGAGGGATCGCGGTGTAACATTTTGTCTAGTGGTGCAATCCTTTGCGCAATTGGATTTAATTTATGATGTGGCAACCCGGAGAGCAATTGTAGATTCTTGTGCATTTAAAGCTGTTCTACACGCTTCTGACCCGGAATGTCAACAGTATTTCAGCAATATGATTGGCACTTGGTCAATCCCTCAAAGAAGTTTGAGTATGGGATACAGCACTGCATCGGCGGAAATGACTAATTATAATCTTCAAGTTAGTGAAGCTCAGGCTCCGATTTTCTATCCGCACGAACTCAATAATTTAGGCGATGCGATGGTGCTTATCACACCTAACGGATTTTGTACAGTTAGAAAGAACCTCCGTTTTGCAAGGCAAATTAATCTATTCTTAAAGCCACGCTTGGGCTGCAATTATTAATGAAATGAGGGAAACGCTATGATGACATTTTCTGAACGCATTGAACAAGATCTTCAAAGATTAAGGAAACTCTCACAGCATCAGCAATCGGACGCTTCTCAGGTTCAAACTGGCAAAGAATCAATTTCTTCTGACGTTATGACAAGACGACAATTTATTTTTGGCGAATATTTTATGAAGTTTGCGGATAAATACCCATGCTTCCGGCGGCTTCAACCGCAAGAAACAGAGGCGCAAAATTATACTGAATTTGCCCCTGTTGAACACTTTTTGTCGTTACTGGAATCCGATTCAGAATACATGAATAGTCTCATCGCAAAACTGGAACAGGATTTAATTTAATCGGAATGTGTATGCACGATTACACATTCAATACAAAAGGAGGAATCAAAATGTCCATCTATCGCTTGCACGAAAGTCATATTTGCCGTCCCAAATCAGCTTTGGGTGCGGCAGCATACCGCAGCGGTGAGCGGTTAGTACATGACGGTAAGGTTTACGATTATTCGTGGAGAAAAGATGTAGTCCATGCAGAAATCTTATTGCCAACAAACGCCCCGAAAGAGTTTTTGAACCGGCAAACTCTTTGGAGTACTGCCGAAAAAGCGGAAGACGCATCTACAAGAAGAAAAACCGCACGAACCGCCCATGAAATTATAATAGCTTTCCCGAGAGAATTGACTTTTGACACCTCAATACATATGGTCAAAGAATTTATAAGGGATTGCTTGATTTCCGAGGGCATATGTGTTGATTTCGCCGTTCATAACGGTAACGGTAAAGAAAAAGACATGCGTGATACCGCAACGGCAGAAATACCATTTCACAATCCGCATTGCCACATTCTGCTGACCACTCGCCATGTGAGTCTTGAGGGTTTTGGCAAATATAAAGCGCGTGAATGGGAAAGTTGGAGTAACTCAGCTCTTTTGCTTCGGTGGCACGAGGCATGGCGTGAGATACTCAACAGGACATTAGAGCGCAAGGGTTTTAATCGAATCCTCGATAAAAACCGTGATATTGATCGCGAATTCATGAGAAATAAAAGAAAAAAATCTCGTGAACGCAGTTAATATTGTTTGCTATTCTGTACCTCTGCAGAGTATGATTATGAAATTGACTTGTATATTCTAATGAAAAGGAGGATGCAAATGGAAAAGAAAATTTTAAAACTGGAACGTGCTGCGGGTGAATATCCCGCAGGCACGTTCAGAACACTAATTAAAACACAACATGGGCGTATGGTGTATCTGGAACTGCAGGTATCTGACAACAGTTGCTTGATTAAAGACTGTTTCTATACAGACCGCAATCAAGGGAAAACCGGTGCGGACAGGCGCGGCGCAAAACCATTGAAGCTGCAAACATTGCAGCTTGAATTGGACAGCCTGTTATCCGTCTTGAAAACGGAACTTGACAGCAGCTTTTGCGGCGTGGAATTTATCGAAACGGACGCCGCTGAGCTGTCGGTGGAGGACTATATCGAAGAACGTTCCAACAGCGAGAATAAAAAATATCGCTTTCTGATTATGGTGGGCGAAGGCGAACCGATAAATGGGCTTCCGAGCAAGCTGGTTACCCGAATCAAAAACAAGCTGCACCGCTCCATATTTGTTGAATTGGCGTACTATCGGGACGGGCGGGGAGTTGTAAAACAGTGCTGTTATTATGACCGTCTCTACAAACGGCAAGATGTTCAAATTACGCCGCCTCATCTGGTCAGCTGTTTCTTTCCATATGAGCGTGATGCGATATTGAACCTGTTTAACCATGAGCTTTGCAGCGGCTTTAATCGCCTGATTGTCATATCGGACAAAGGAATCGACATATATAAGAATAAGACCCCGCTTTGCGGCTGTATATAAAGGAAGGAGGCGCTGTATCATGCAGACTTATGAGGCATACCATACCAACGATATCGGTGTCAGCAAATATACGGATATCAGTAACCGGACGCATATTGTCAGGCACTGCGTTCTTGCAAATGATGGATCGGCAGAGAAAAAGGAACAACTTTGTGACGCTTTAGCAGAAGTTTTCACGCGCGTACCTAAACGCGTAAAAGCATAAAAATCAACGTAAAAAATATTTCGTAGGAAGGAGGTGTGTCAAATGTCAATTGCTTTGTATGCCCGACAATCGGTGGAAAAGGAAAACAGCATTAGCTGTGAAACGCAAATTGAGTATTGTAAATCCGTACTTAAACCGCATGAGCGCGAGGAAGAGATTTTAACCTTTGTTGACAACGGATATTCGGGCGGAAATATCAATCGCGACGGCTTTCAGAAGCTGCTCAAACAGATTGAGCAGGGTAAAATTTCCAAGGTGGTTGTCTACAAGCTCGACCGTATCAGCAGGTCGTTAAGCGACTTTGTGAATATACTCCAAACCTTTAAGAGCCGTCAGGTGGAATTTGTTTCTTCGCAGGAAGCCTTTGACACATCTTCCCCCTATGGGGACCTGATTGTAAAAATATTGATGGTGTTTGCAGAATTTGAACGAACATCACTTATCAATCGTATCGTCCAAGCCTATGCCCATCGGAGCGAGATGGGGTTTTATATGGGCGGCAGAAAACCATATGGCTTTGACCTGATTCCAACCGTGATTAACAATATCAAGACAAAAAAGCTGGATCCCATTCCATCAGAGGTGGCGCAGTTGCAATACATATTCGAGGTTTACGCGCAGGAAAATGTTTCGTTAAGGCGGCTGCTAAACATCCTTGTTGCCGAAGATATCAAGCCCCTAAACGGCGGCAGCGGCTGGACGACGGCAAAGCTTTCAACGATTTTGAAAAACCCGATTTATGTTAAGGCGGATTCCGACGTATATGAATATTACGAACGGCACGGCGTGCAGATGATAACAGACGTCAAGCTGTTTACAGGTGAATACGGCGCACAGCTGTACGGACATACTAAGCATGACCCTGAAAATCCGGACTGGTCTGATATGAAGCTGGTGCTTTTGACCCACAGCGGCGTTATTGATTCGGATATTTGGCTCAAATGCCAGCGAAAGCTGGAACAAAACAAACAGATTGGCAATAGCGTCAGTAACAAAACCAGCTGGCTTGCCGGCAAGATTATCTGTGAAAAATGCGGACATACCATGACGACGGTCAAAGGTAAAATCAACAAAGACGGAACCATGCGCCGATATTTCAACTGCACAGGCAGATCGCACAAAAAAAGCTGTACCGGTCCCAAGAGTACGATTTATGCCGAGGATTTGGAGAACGTTGTATACGACTGTATTTCCGACAAACTGGCAGAATTAAAAACAACAAAGAATAAACCCGCAGCAAACTATTCATCGGAACTGAATGACTTGAAGCTGGAACTCAAGAAAATTGAAAAAGATGAAAAACAGCTTATAGATACCAAGCTGTCGGGAGGAGATCGG
>CAMNSU010000142.1 GCA_946555455.1 uncultured Clostridia bacterium
TTGGCCGTTTTTCGTGACAGACACCATCTGATTCCCTTCGGTGGCACTGATGGCAATAAAGTGGCAGATATGGATGAAGAATACAAGCTGTGGTTCGGCAGTTGGTCAGGAGGAAGCGGAACTAACGGAGTGAGCCACAGAATGATGTCAAATTCGGAGACAATGCAAGAAGATGAAAAGTATTTACATATTTCTTTCAGCGCTACGCAAGACCCTATGCCGCCGGAAGCGATAGACGGCGAGAATGGCGCCGGACTGGATGTGTCGTTTGATTTTATCACTGCCGCCGGGAATCAAGAGAAAGAGACTTTTCACTGGATTAGCAACCGGTATCAAGGCTGCTTGGGACCATTTTATGAATTGCGCGTGCCTGATGGGAAATGGCTAAACTATGACTATATTTTTGACAAAACAAGCAATAAAATGGAGCTTTATGTGAACGGTTATCCGGTGCTAACAGGAGTAGATGTCAGCGGACAGCTTTCACAGATCACCGGTATTCATCGGTTGAATTTCCAAGTCAGAGATATGGCTACGGGCGAGAGTGTGCGCGAGATTGATACTTACGTTGATGATATTAAGGTGACATATAGTAAGAATGCGCCTGTGGTTTCACCGTATTCTGCCTTTGGCGAAGCGGCAAAAATTGACGCGCCGGAACAGTATGTCAATAATGAAGTGGGCATTATCTATAACTATGGACAGACCCTGAGCGATATGAAGAAGTATCTTTCCGGCAAAAATGCGTATTTGGCGGCAGAAAAATATGAAAGTACGGGGGATTGGCTGTCATATAGTAAGTATTCATCAGAGTCCTTGGAATCCATAACGCTACAGGACGGAAGAGTTGTCGAGCCTATTTTATGTGTGGAAGAAGGAGACTTCATCTATTGCTATAAGGTAAGACAGCCGCAGGCTACAGCCATAAATCCTGCGCTTACAGCCGCAGAAAACAGCATTACGCTTACTTGGGAGGGTAATGCGGCAAATTGCAGGGGAATTGAAATTTTCAGAGACGGGGAAAAAATTGCACAACTGGAAGGAAGTGCGAAAAGCTATACGGATACGAATGTGACAGCAAACACAGCATATGATTATACGATTCGCGAATTGCTGCCGGACAACAACGTATCTGCATTTACCGACACGGTAAGTAATGTTAGAAAGCCGGAGAATTTTACAGCCGCACAAGTTCCGGGGCGGCAGGCTGTTAAATTAACATGGGAAGCGCCAAGCATTGATGGGGCAACAGGATATGAAATATATCGCAATGGCGCTTTGTTGGCTGCGGTGGATGCCGATGTATTTGAGTATACAGACAGTTCTTCTGTAAAGAAGGATACTACATACCATTATTCCATTGCGGCGATATTTGGAGAGATTAGATCCGGAAAAACACCGGAGGCTTCTGTTTTTATAAGCCTTGGCAGTTCGGACAGCAGAGTGATATACACCGAGAATTTCGACAATCGGAATTGGTGGAATGGTGAAGAACCTACAACAGAACAATTTGACAGAAAGCCATTTTTCTCCTATTTGGATGAGAATGGTGGTCAGAATATGGAATCGACCTATGAACTGAAAACGGGAGTAAACGGCAGAGCGTCTGACGATAAATCGCTTCACCTCAACGCGACATTCAAACTTCCGTTTGGGAAGCAAGCTGACGGAACTACCAATGTACCGAATTCTGCGGAAGAAGGTACTTGGATGGGCGGTTGGGACGGCGACCAAGGAACTAACGGAGTGAGCCACAGAATGATATCGAATTCGCAGAAAATGGAAGACAACGAACGGTATCTGCACGTTTCCTTCAGCGCTGCACAAGACCCTATGCCGCCGGAATCAGTCCTTGGAGAGAATGGCGCCGGTCTGGATGTGTCATTTGATTTCCTGACTGCAGGGGGTCACAGTGAGAAAGAAATGCTTCACTGGTATGGTCGGCGTCAAGGCGTTTTCGGGACGTTTTATGAAGTGCGTACGGACGCCGGTAAGTGGGCAAACTATGATTATGTCTTTGACAAGATGGAAAATACAATGACCATTTATGTGAACGGCTATCCGGTTGTAAAGGAAAAAGACTTCAGTAATGAGAACCTGACTATTGCGGGGCTCAGCCGGCTGAATTGCCAAGTCAGAGATGTGAATACGGGTGCGGACGAGCGCAGCATTGATGTTTATGTTGATGACGTCAAGGTAGCATATAGTGTGGATGAGCCGGTGGTTTCACCATATTTTTCCTTTGGCAATGCAGCATATATTGATGCGCCGGAAAAATATATCAACAATGAAATGGGAATTATCTATAACTATGGACAAAGCCTGAGCGATATGAAACAGTATATCTCCGGCAAAAATGCATATTTGGTGAAAGAAAAAGCTGACAGCACGACTACTTGGCAGAGTTTGGAAAATTATTCGTCAAATTCTTTGGCTTCTGTAATTTTGAACGATGGTAGAGTTGTAAGTCCCATACTTTATGTGGAAGACGGAAATTTTACCTATTGCTATGAGATAAAGCAGCCGCAGGCAACAAGCATAACGCTTGGGGTTTCCGATATTGCGCAAGACAGCATAACGCTCGGCTGGGACGGAAAAGCGGAGAATTGCCGCAGGATTGAAATATTCAGAGACGGCGAGAAAATTGCGGCGCTGGAAGGAAGTGCGCAAAACTATGTAGACACAGATGTAGTTTTAGGTCATACATATGAATATACGATTCGCGAAATATTAGCGGATGGCGGTGCGACAGTATTTTCTGCATCGGTGCAGAGTTTTATCAGCAGCGTGGGCAGACCGGAGAATTTTGCAGTGGCGCCGGTTCTCGGGCAGTTGGCGGTCAAATTAACATGGGAGGCGCCGAGATATGGCGCAGTAACAGGATATGAAATCTATCGTAACGGCGCATTACTGACTACGGTAGGTGCTGATGCACATGAATATACCGACAGCTCCGGTTTGACGGTGGGGACTACATACCGTTATTCTGTTGCCGCGGTAGGCGAAGATTCTGCTAAATCGGATAAAACATTGGAAATTTCAGTAGTAGCAGACGTCATTTCACCGCCCGAAAATGTGAAGGCGGAGGACGCTGACGGTAACGTTAAGATTTCATGGGACGGCGTTGAAGGCGCCAAAGGGTACGAAGTATACAGAAACGGCGTGCGTGCCGCACAAACAATGGACTGCTTTTATGTACTCGAAGACTGTGCAGATGATAGTTTCTATGAATTTTATGTGAAAGCAGTGAATGAAGCAGATCAGTTATCACGTGCTTCGGAAACAGTAAGATATATAAAACACGGTTCAAAATTTGAAGTATTCCGTGATGTGTTTGGCGATGCGTTGGGGGATGGACTCAAGTTTGCAACAACCAACGGGGCAGTGATAGAATCAGGCACAGAATACAGCGCGATTGGTGCAAGAGGTGTTCGTATCGGATTTAACTCACCGAATTTTGCTGAACAGACGGCAGGGTTTGCGGCAACCGGCGGATTGGATTTTTCAAGGATTAAAAACGGCACTGCAGAAATAAGATTCCTGATGTATGTGCCGGAAGGGCTGGATATCAGCAAACTCAGTTTGGGCGCTGTTCAGAATTATAACTCAAGTCTTGCAGGAAAAACAGTAAGATTAAAAGCGGCAGTTGCACTTGACCGGTATGTGAAAAATACAGGCTGGAATCTTGTGCGTATTCCGCTGAAAGATTTACCGCAAAAAGGCGTTTATACGGCAACGTCAGCAAATTTACCGTATGAAACCAATTTTAACTATTCTAATGTTGAAGAATTAGTGCTTGTCAGTGAATTACAAGGTCTTGCTGAAAATACCTATTTTATGGTTGATGAAATTGCGATTTATGCAAATCAGGCGCCGGAAGTAGTATCTGTCAAGGCTGGCGGCAGTGTGCTTGAAAACAACGCTGTAATCAGCGGGCAGACCAATCAGTTCTCGGTTAAGTTTGACACAGAAATGGACGAAAAACAGCTTTCAAGCAATGAAATAAAAATTGTGTGCAGAAACAAAAAGGTGCCGTCCATTGTCGAGTATGACAGGCAAAACGACGAATACGTGATAAGTCTGCTCGAAAACCTTGAGGCGAATCAAGCATATTCGGTGGTTGTTGAAAATGCTGTATCAAAAGGCGGAACGGTTCAAAAGCAAAAATATACGGTTTCCTTCACAACCGATTCAACTGTCAGCACAGAAACAGTTGTGAAAACGGTTGACATAAATTTGCAGTCTATGTCAGGGACAACAAATGCGCCGATGATGCAAACCTTAGATTTCGCAGGCGGCGCGGCAAACGAAACTGTGTGCGGCTTTGACATTGAGATTTCCTATGACAGCAGCAAATTGCTTTTGGATAAAGATGAAGTCAAGATAGTAAACAGTTTGAAAAACAGCGGAATCACAGCTGAAAATGAAACAGGTAAACTAAAAATTCATTGTGCTGCCGATAAAACGAAAGCTATGTCGCTCAAAGACGGCATTGGAACGTTTGCAATCCGGGCGTTGGAAAGCGGAAGTTCACAGATTTCTGCTGCCGGAAAGCTGTATTGCTATTATTCAGATGCGGATGCAGTGAAAGAATTTGCGATAAACGGTAGTGCAACGATTTCCGCGACCAAGGGTTCGAGTGGTTCAGGAAGTTCTGGCGGTTCCGGCGGCAGTGGGGGCGGTTCTTCGTCAATCGGCGGAGCAAGACCGGGCACGAGCGGCGGAAACGATCCTGTGATTACACCTCCGGTTAAGGCAACCTTTAGCGATATTTCATCGGTAGAATGGGCGCGTGAGGGAATCCTTTATCTCAGCGAAAAAAATGTAATAAACGGCTATGAAGACAATACTTTCAGACCGGATCATTCTATCACAAGAGAAGAATTTGTCGCAATCATTGTAAGGGCTTTTGAAATAGAGAATGAAAATACCGGCAGCAGTTTTTCGGACGTTGACCCATCAGCTTGGTACTACAAGTATGTTTCTTGTGCAGTGAATGCCGGAATCATCAAGGGTGTTGCAGATAATACCTTTGGCGCGGGCGAGACGATATCTCGGCAGGATATGTGTACCATCATGAGCCGCGTCATAGAAAGCCAAAATTTGAATCTGGATAAAAAGTACAGCAAATTGGAATTTTCTGACGGAAGCGGAATTGCAGATTATGCGAAAGAAGCGGTTAGCGAACTCCAGCAGATGGGTATTGTGAACGGTATGGGCGATAATATGTTTGTTCCTGAAGGAGAAGTAACGCGTGCAATGGCTGCAAAGGTGGTATATCAGATGATGCAGGGGAGAAATAGTTAGGAGGAATCATTCATGAAATTATGTAACAAACTTTTTGCAGTATTGGTGGTTTTCTCGATTTTTATATCAGGAATTCAGGTGAGTGCCGCGTCAAGGGATATACCAAAAGAAGCGTATCGGCTGGAAGGTCTCGGTTTTTTGGATGCGGCGGATCTCAATGTAAATCAAGTGCAGATGAGCAGGGCATTGTTTGTGAAGACGGCAGTAAGACTGTATTTATCAGGCAATGCGGCGCCTCATTATGCGGAAGTGGATTTTAAGGATGTAAACCCCAGCGGGTTTGCATCCAATGAAATCCAGTTTGCGTTAAAAGCAGGATTGATTGAAAAAGCAGACTATTTTTATCCTGATAATGCGATATCGTATGATGAGGCAATCAAAGTTATTGTAAAAGTTTTGGGATATGGACCTGCTGCGGAAGCAGAGGGATATGTCGGAGCAGCATTGAAAGCGAAGGTGCTCCAAGGCGTGAATGCAAAATTTGAGTTAAAGGATGCATTGAAGCTTTTAGATAATGCCCTGGAAAGCCCGTTGATGAAACCGGTATCCTATGGTGATGACATTATGAGTGCGGTTGACGAGGACAGTACTTTGCTGACCGGATTGGGTATCGTTATGAAAAAGGTTGATATCACGAAGGTTGACGTATCAAACAGCCGAATTGAGGCAGACGGAACAATTTATTTTACGGAAAATATAGATTTAGGCACCATTCCCGAAGGAAGAGCAGAGATATATGTGCGAAAAAATGATGATATTGTTATCTATATTGATGTTTTGGGCGACACAAAAATCGTTTATGATTTTATAGAATATGTAAACGATGAACAAAGCAAGAGCAGCATATATCCTTCCGCAATAAGAGAATTATCACTGAGAAACAGCGGA
>CAMNSU010000143.1 GCA_946555455.1 uncultured Clostridia bacterium
GGTACATCTGCTTGCAAAGGCAGCTTAGATCAAACGCCGGCGAGCGAAGATATGATTGCGGAAATCACCAGACGGGTATTGTCGGAATTGAATCAATAAATTGCGGGAGGCTGCTATGAAATCAAAACGGTTTGAAACGTTGGCGCAGCGGCCGGTACATAACGACGGATTTGTGCAGGACTGGGAAGAAGCGGGATTTACCGCTATGCATTCTGCCTATGACCCGACGCCCTCCATCAAAGTGCAGCAGGGTGTTATTGTGGAAATGGACGGCAAAACGCGGGAAGAATTCGATTTTCTCGACAGCTTTATTGCAGATTATGCAATCGACACGGCGTTAGCACAGCAGGCAATGGAAATTTCTTCGCTGGACTATGCGCGGCGGTTGTGTGACATTCATTCTGACAATCGGGAACTAAAGCGGCTGTTTGGTGCGCTTACCCCTGCCAAGCTGACAGAAATCATGGGGCACATGAACGTTGTGGAAATGATGATGGGTATGCAGAAGATGCGGGAGCGGGAAATCCCTTCCAATCAGGCGCATGTCACCAACATGGACGACAATCCTGTGCAGATTGCCTGCGATGCGGCGGAAGCGGCGCTGCGCGGATTTGACGAAGAGGAAACCACGGTGGGTATCGCCCGCTATGCGCCATTGTGCGCGCTGGGACTGCTGATTGGTTCTCAGGTGGGACGCCCGGGCGTTTTATCGCAATGCGCGGTGGAGGAAGCGGTGGAACTTAAACTCGGCATGAACGGACTCACGACCTATGCGGAAACCATTTCCGTTTATGGGACGGAAAAAGTGTTCATTGACGGAGACGACACGCCCTATTCCAAAGCATTTTTGGCGGCTGCCTATGCGTCGCGCGGCATGAAAATGCGCTGTACCTCCGGCACAGGTTCAGAAGTGCTGATGGGAAACGCGGAAAAGAAATCCATGCTGTATCTGGAAGCGCGCTGCCTGTTGGTAATTAAAGGCGCGGGCGTGCAGGGAACGCAGAATGGTGCAATCAGCTGTATTGGCATCACAGGCGCGGTGCCTTCCGGCATTCGGGCAGTGTTGGCAGAAAATTTGATTGCCGCTATGCTGGGGCTGGAAGTCGCGTCGGGCAACGACCAGACGTTTTCTCACAGTGACATTCGGCGCACGGCGCGTATGCTCATGCAAATGCTGCCCGGGACGGATTTCATCTTTTCCGGCTACAGCAGCGTACCCAACTATGACAACATGTTTGCAGGCGCGAATTTTGACGCGGAAGATTTTGACGACTATAATATTTTGCAGCGCGATTTGATGGTGGACGGCGGACTGCGGCCTGTGCGCGAGGAAGATGTGATTCAGGTGCGGACAAAAGCCGCAAAAGCGGTGCAGGCAGTGTTCCGCGAACTAGGATTCCCGCCTGTAACGGATACGCAGGTACAGCAAGCGGTTTATGCGCACGGCAGCCATGACGTAACGGAAAAACGCGACGTTGTGGGTGATTTGAAAGCGGCGGAAAAACTGCTGGACGGCAAAGTGACAGGCGCGGATATTGTGCGGGCGCTGCATCAGGCAGGATTTGAAGACGTGGCAAAACATGTGTTTACCATGCTCAAACAGCGGCTCAATGCGGATTATCTGCAAACCTCCGCCATTTTGGACGACAATTTCCACGTGATGTCGGCGGTCAACTGTAAAAACGATTATCAAGGTCCCGGCACGGGCTACCGTGTGGACGGCGCGCGCTGGGAAGAAATAAAAGATATTGCGGATGCGTTGAATCCGCAGGAGATGTAAGGCGGTGAGGAGATGGACAGAGAAGAATTGGTGCAATTGATAACCAAACAGGTGCTGCAGCAGCTCGGCGATGCCGCTCCGACCGCGCAGTGGCAAACGGTACAGCCGCAGCCGGACGCGCTTTTCCAGGAAGGCGGTTCGGCGGCAAAAGGCGTTTACCCTGACGAAGTGGTGATTGGTCTTGCGCCGGCGTTTGGGCTGGATAAACAGCAAACCATTTGCGGACTTTCCCACCGCGACGTGATGAAAGAAATGATGGCGGGCGTGGAGGAAGAAGGCATGAAATGCCGTTTGGTGCGTGTACATAACACGTCGGACGTTGGATTTATCGCTTTGACGGCGGCAAAATACAGCGGCAGCGGTATTGGCATTGGGATTCAAAGCAAAGGAACAGTGGTTATTCATCAAAAGGATTTATACCCGCTGACAAATTTGGAGTTGTTTCCCCAAGCGCCGCTCATTACGCTGGAAATCTATCGGAAGATTGGGAAAAATGCGGCGCGCTACGCCAAAGGGCAGAGCCCTGAACCAATCGCCGTGATGAACGATTGCATGGTGCGCCCTAAATTTCAGGCAAAAGCGGCGGTCATGCACATCAGGGAAACCGAGCGGGTGCGTCAGGACGTTCCGGCAGTAAGCGAGGTGACGTGGTGATGCAGGATATGGATCAGTTGGTACAAGGGATTGTTGCACAATTGAAGCAGAAAGAGCAAGTGCAGCAGCCACCACAGCAATCACAGTCACAGCCGAAGGACAGCATACAGTATCCGCTGCGGGAACACTGTGCCCAGCGGCTCAAAGCCAAAAGCGGCAAGCCGTATGAACAAGTGACCTATGAAGCGCTGATTCGCGGCGAGGTGGAAAAAGACGATTTGAAAACCCACGCCGACACGCTGCGGTTGCAGGCAGAAATCGCCTATCGAGACGGCAAAAAGCAGTTTGGCGACAATCTCATGCGGGCGGCGGAAATGACGGCGATTCCCGACGAAGAAGTGCTGGAAATATATAATTTGCTGCGTCCCAACAGGACGGACAAAAAAACACTTTTGCAAGCGGCGGAAAAAGTGCGGCGGGACTATGGCGCGAATGCAATCGCGGCGCTGATAGAAAGTGCGGCGCAGGTCTATGAAAAACGCGGCATTGCAAAACCGTGAGAAAGTGGGGTGAGGCAAAGTGATTGCAGCCGGCATTGATATCGGTAACTCCACGACAGAAGTGATGATTGCAAAACAGGAAAACGGTAAAACGTCTTTTCTGGGATATGCCTCAGCACCCACCACCGGACTGAAAGGCACGACGGACAACGTAGCGGGCGTGCTGGAGGCATTGGCACTGGCGCAAAAAGAGGCGGGAGAAATCACAATCGACCAAATTTTCATCAATGAAACTGCGCCGGTGGTCAGCCGGTTATCCTCGGATATTATCAGCCAGACCATTGTGGTCGGCTCGGCAATGATTGGACACAATCCTGATACACCGGGCGGCTATGGTATCGGAACCGGACGGACGGTGCGGTTGGGAGACCCCTATCCGTCGAAAGAAGAAGCCTATATTGTGGTGGTTGACAGGCAAGTCCCCTTTGAAGAAGCGGCACGGCAAATACAGACGGCTATGGACGGCGGCACCGACATTGCGGGCGCGATTGTCTGCCGTGACGACGGCGTGCTGATTGCCAACCGTCTCAGCCGCAACATTCCCATTGTGGATGAAGTGGAACAGATTGAAAAAGTACCCATTGGGGAACTGGCGGCGGTGGAAGTCGCAGGGAATGCAATGGCGGTGCAGATTTTATCCAATCCCTACGGGATAGCGGGTATTTTCGGACTCACGCCGGAGCAGACCAAAGCCATCACGCCCATTGCGCGGACGCTGATTGGCGCGCGCAGCGGCGTTGTGATATATTCTTCTTCCGGCGAGGTGAAACTTGGCAAGGTGGACGCGGGCAGCGTAACGGTCATTGGCAGCGCGGGAGAGATTTCCGTTCCTGTGGCGGACGGCGCGGATGCGGTGAACGAAGCGGTGAACCGCCAGCAGACAGTGTTTGATATCCGCGGACAACAGGGAACAAACGCGGGCGCTATGTTTGACGAAGTGAAACGCATGGCGGCGCAGCGGACAGGGCAGGAAACAGAAGCGGTTAAAATTTCCGACATTGCGGCGGTGGATACGTTTGCACCCATTAAAATCACCGGCGGCATTGCAGGAGAATATGCCATGGAAAACGTGGTGCTGATTTCCTCCATGGTGAAAACGTCCTATTTTCCCATGCGCGCGCTGGCGGAAAAAATGCAGGAAAAAACAGGGATTCCTGTGCAGATTGCAGGAAAAGAAGCGAGCAGCGCATTGCTGGGCGCACTGACAACGCCGGGCGTCAGCGTACCGGTCGCCATTTTGGATTTGGGCGGCGGCAGTACGGACGCAGCGTGTCTGGACGACAGCGGACTGCGCTATGTCCACACGGCGGGCGCGGGCGATATGGTGACAACCATGATTGACCTTGAACTTGCGCTGGAGGACAGAGACCTTGCAGAATTGATAAAACGGTATCCGCTGGCAAAAGCGGAAAGTTTACATATCTTGCGGTTTGAAGACCAGACCGTGAAATTTTTGGAACAACCTATGCCACCGGAATTTTTTGCACGTACCTTGATTGTGACGGAGGAAAAACTCATTCCGATTCGCAAAAAAGGACTGACCATGGAAAAAATTTCGCTGGTGCGGCGGGAGGCAAAACGTAAAGTATTTGCGGCGAATGCGCTGCGGGCGCTGCAAAAGGTGGCGCCAGAAGGAAACGTCCGCCGGATTGATTTTGTGATTATGGTGGGCGGCAGCGCACTGGATTTTGAAGTGCCGGATTTGATTAACGAAACCCTTGCCAAATATAACATTGTGGCGGGCAGGGGCAATATTTTAGGAAAATATGCAGCCCGTGCGGCGGTTGCGGCGGGGCTGATTTTGGCGGCGGGAGGTGATATGGATTGATTTATACCAAACAGGGCGACGGTGGAACCAGCAAGACCATCAAAGGATTCAGCCAACCCAAGGACGCGCCGGTGTTTCAGGCATTGGGGACGCTGGACGAACTTTCTGCGGCGCTGGGCGTTGCAAAAAGTGAAGCGGGTGCAACGGTGCGGGACACCATTACAGTGATTCAAAGCGAGCTTCTGGGCGTCGGTGAATATGTCGCAGGCGGCAGACCGTTTGATTTTGCGGCGGCGGCAACCCGTTTTGAAACGCTGATTGACGCGTTTGAAAACAGGATGCAGCGGGAAAAAGCGTTTGTCCTCAGCGGCAAAACGAAACTGGGCGCACTGCTGGACGTGGCGCGGACAGTGGCGCGGCGGGCGGAGCGCAGCGTGGTAACGCTGACAAAACGCTACATGTTGCCACCTGACATCAATCCGTATTTGAACCGGCTGTCTGATTTGCTCTACATTTTAGCGCGGTATGCCGACCAGCTTGGCAATGCGCCGGAGCGGGTGCAGCGCACGGCGGAACCGGCAGCGGTTCCAAACGAAATGGGATTGCAATGCGCGGAGCGGATTTGCAGGGCGGTGCTGGAAAAAGCGCGGGCAATGGATTTGCGTGCGGTATGCGCGGTGTGCAGCGCAGAAGGCAGTTTGTTTGCCCTTCTGCGGGACGACGGCGCGCTGCTTGCCAGTATTGATATTGCCCAGCAAAAGACAAATACGGCAATATCGCTGCAAATGAGCACCAAACAGGCGCTGGAACTGTCAGAGCAAAAAGACCAGCTTTATGGACTGCAATTTGGCAGTGCGGCAGATTTGATTTTGCTGCCGGGCGGTCAAACATTGACACAAAATGGTCGTATCGTCGGCGGCGTTGGCGTCAGCGGCGGGCTGGCGTGGCAGGACGACGAATTATCCTTATATGGGAAAGAACTCTTTGAAAGAGGTGAAGCATAGATGAATGAAGCAGAAGTGCGAAAGATTGTGGAAAGCGTGATTTTGCATATGGAAGGCGAAACGCCGGAAAGAAAGCAAAAAGGCGTGTTTGCCACAATGGAGGAAGCGCTGGAAGCGGTACAAAAAGCGTATCGGCAATTCCGCAGCTACAATTTGGAGCAGCGGGAAAAAATGATTGACAACATTCGCAAAGCGACATTAGAACATGCACAGACTTTGGCGGAAATGGGCGTGAAGGAAACCGGCATGGGGCGAGTGACGGATAAGATTATCAAGCACCAGTTGGTGGCGGAAAAAACGCCCGGGACAGAGGTATTGCAGCCGCAGGCCTATTCCGGCGACCGTGGGCTGACTTTGGTGGAACAAGGACCTTACGGGATTATCGGTGCAATTACGCCGTCCACCAATCCGAGCGAAACGGTGCTGTGCAACA
>CAMNSU010000144.1 GCA_946555455.1 uncultured Clostridia bacterium
GGGAACTGATACGGTAACGCATATCCTGTTCATATTCTTTTATTTTATTTGTCACCATCACTTCCGGAATGTCAACGGTTGCATTATCCGTTACAACATCCAGAACTTTATCCGCCTGTTCGCGCTGCGTGCGCGTTTTTGCGTTTTCTTCCAAGCGGTCGCGTGTTGCTTTTTTCAGTTCTTCAAATGTATCAAATTCACTGACATCTTTTGCAAATTCATCATCCAGTTCCGGATATTCTTTCACTTTGATACCATTGATTTTTACTTTAAAAACAGCTTCTTTGCCGGCAAGTTCTTCTGCATGATAGTCCGCCGGGAATGTAACGTTGACATCTGTCTCTTCACCAAGTTTTTTTCCAACCAACTGTTCTTCAAATCCCGGAATAAACTGACCGGAACCAATGGTTAAATTATAGTTTTCACCTTTGCCGCCTTCAAACGCTTTTCCGTCCACATAGCCGTCAAAGTCAATGATAGCAACATTGCCGTCTGCTATCGGCTGGTCTGTGATATCCACAAAACGCGCGGCGCGTTCTTTCATATTATTAATTTCCGCGTCAACGTCCTCGTCTGCTACTTTATATTCCACTTTTTCCGCGGAAACGCCTTTATATTCGCCCAGTTCCACTTCCGGCTTCACTGTTACAACCGCCGTATAGATAAAGTTTTCGCCGGCGCCAATCTGTTTCACTTCTATTTCGGGGCGGTCAACCGGTTCAATTCCGCTTTCATCTACAGCATCGCCATATGTATGATTCAGCAGATAGTCTACAGCTTCTTCATAGAACACGCCTTCGCCATACATTTTTTCAATCATTTTTCTTGGCGCTTTTCCCTTTCTAAAGCCCGGTACCGCTACATTTTTTCTCATTTTCAGGTATGCTTTTTGCACAGCTTCTTCAAACTGTTCCGCCTCTACCTCAATTTCCAATTTGACTTGGTTTTTTTCTTCCAATTGTTCTTTTGTAACCTTCATGAAATCGTCCTCCTTCATATTGAAATGCTTCCGCATGCCTTGTCAAATTCGCATAGAAAAAGGCGAACCGCCTTTTATAGCATATCAATAAGATATTATATATCATTTGTACCGCTTTTGCAAGTCATTTTTTCATTTTTTTCCTTTTTGCACAGTATTTGCGCATTTCTGCTGAAATTTTCTTGCACAGCATAACAGACACGGCAGCAAAAAACAGAAAAAAAGTTGTATCAATGGAATCAACCAACTTTGGCGCAGCATGTTTTGTACCCTTTCCGTTCCTGTACAGTGGTAGACAGCCGCCGCGCCGCCCGCCAAAATCAAATACGCTGCGAACCAAACTTTTCCCGCAGCATATTTTAAACACGCGCTGCCGCAATGAATCAGCGTGCCCAGCACCACCAGCAATGCCATTCCCCAGCCGGCAATCCAAATCACGTCCATGCGCTGCAAAATTCCGCAGACCTGCACGGTTGTGATTTGTACAAACGGCGGAAACAACACCATTTGCGCAGCAACGCCCAAAACGGCGCTTACCGCTGCGCCAACTGCTAAAAAGAGCGTAAATATACCGACCCAGCTTCCCAGCAGGGCACGTTCTTTGCCTTTGGCATGAGGCGCGGCAAGTACCAGCAATACCGGCGCTATTTGACTGCGCAGCGCGCCATGTACGGCGGCAGTCCATACGCTTCCCCCATTTTGCGGCAGAAACGCTATCTCTGCAATTTCCATTTGCGGCAGAGACAACAAGAAAAACAGCACAATGACAATCATACTTCCCATGGCGAAAAAAGCGGCTGTTTTGACCACTGCTTTTGTGTCACGCGCCGCAACATAGCAGCCGCTTACCAAAAGCAATACAAGCAAAACGAATCCGTGTGTCTGCGGCATAACCGTACGGGACAAAAATAAGTATCCGCAAAATAATATATAGACTGCCGCTGCCAAAAAATATAGTCCATAAAGCGCTGCTATCGCTTTCCCCGCCGCGCCTTGCACCTTCGTATTTTGCCGAAGGAAACAATAGAGCGGAACAAACAGCGCCGCCTGCAATACCGCTGCAAGAAGTATCGCCGCTATTACGTCCTTCGGACTGTTTAACAGGCTGAGTTCCGGCAGCCACGTTATTTGTTCAAACAGTCCGCAAACCACTAATATGATAGCGTATTGTTTGACAGATATTCTCTTTTGTGTCGTCATATTGCTCTCCCGCTTTGTTAGCCTGACGCTTCCAGCGCCAGGCTATTTTAATCAATCTTTTGTCCTGCGCTCTTTAGTATCGTTTTTATCTGCACCTTCACAGGCATCTGTGCAAACTGCCGATCCCACTGTGCCAAATCCATGGTGTTTCCATGCAGTTCTCTGCCAAATCCGAAAATATCAATACCATAGCTTTGTTGTACCTCATGTACTGTCTGGAGAACAGCCTGCTGCAATTCTTCCTTGGTTTCCTGCAAAACAGCCTCTGTATTCATTGTATTCTGTTTTCCTGTGACAGATACATACAGCGTCATAAAAACCTCTGCTTTTTGCCCGTCTGTCTTTTTTTTCGTTCTGCCATTTTCAATTTCTACACTTGTTCCGCTTTTGTCCAAATACAGAGAGGCATGGACAGGTGTGCCGCGTATCAATTGGCAAATAAGCGTCTGTTTTTCGTCCAGATACCCAAGCAACCGTTTCTCCGAAAAAATTGCTGCGCCGCTGCTGGAAATCTCCACCGCGCCCGTCTCTGTTTGCTCCGCTTTAACGCAACCGACCAACGGATGGATGCCTTGTGTTCCGGTTTGTTTGATAAATTCCAAAACAGTTGTTTCAACGGTTCTGCCGAGACCCGCATTTTCGTGCAGCAACCGGTATAATTTTTCGCTTTCAACACCGCTCTGCTGCGCGGCGGACTGTAACAGCGCGCCCGCCGTCCCTTCCTGCACCACCAGCATAGGCGCGTCGCTGCGAAAAGACTGATTCCGCAACACCATGTCGCCCATTTCCCACAATCCCTGCTTCGCATAGGTCTCTCCAAGCAAATGCACACGAATGTGGGAGGGATAAATTTGCCTGTCCAATTTTTCATTTGCAGCTTCATAAGCCTCTTGACATCCTGGTCCTGCGCCGTTTACCAACTGCGCTTTTTCCGCGTCCTGCTGCAAGACGTCCATCCATACGTTTGTCTGCCCTTCTATGGTATCATATGCTACCGCGCCAACCATACCAATCTCTGTCAGTTCCCGCCTGTCTCCGCAGCCGGACAGAACAACCGCCATCAATATACCGATTGCAATCCATCTATTCTTTTTCATTGTTTTTTTGCCTCGTCACATTTTCTTTCACAATTTCTCTCGGACGCACCCGCAAATGCCGCAGCGGCGCGCGAATAATTAAATCGTTTTGCTCCCCTTGATAGATGGGTGCCAAACGCATCAAAAACGGAACGCCGAATCGCTTGATATTTGCCATATAGGCATAGATACAAACCAGTGCACAAATGATACCAACCACCCCGAAAAAGCTTCCCGCAGCCAGCAATAGCAGCCGAAACACCAAAATACTCTCTGTTAAGGAAGGCACCGTAAATGCCGTTACTGCCGTCAACGCCACGACAATGACCGTCGGTGTGCTGACAAATCCTGCTGAAACGGCGGTTTGCCCCACAATAAGCCCGCCCACAATTGATATGGCAGACCCGATGGGTTTGGGCAGCCGAAGCCCTGATTCTTTAATCACTTCAAACAAAAACAGCATGAGAAACATTTCAATGCCAAGCGGCAACGGAACATGTGTCCGTTCTTCAATCATGCCAAGCAGCAGCACCGTTGGAATCATTTCACTGTTAAAGGTCGCCAACGCAACATAGAGTCCCGGTAAAATTACGGTTATGAGCAGCGATACCATGCGGATAATGCGCAGCATTGCCGTGTGCAGCGTCCGGTTATAATAATCTTCGCTGACCTGCAAATTTTCGATAAACAAGTGCGGCGCGGTAATAACATGGGGCGAACCGTCACACATAACAGCAATTCTGCCTTCCAACAATTTTCCGGCCGTCACATCCGGCTTTTCCGTTACAAAATACGAGGAAAACGGCGACCATGCACTTTCCTCCGTTAATTGTTCAATATATCCTGTATCAAATACGCCGTCAATGTCAATTTGTCGGATACGTTCTTTGATTTCTTTGAGTACACTGCGGTTCACCACACTGCGTAAATAGGCAATTGCCAAATAGGTTTTGGATTTTCTTCCTACCACAACGCTTTCAATCACCAAATCCGGCGTTTTTAATTTTCGGCGCAGCATTGCTGTGTTATTACGAATGTTTTCCACAAATCCTTCCCGCGGCCCGCGCAGCACTTCCTCGCCGCTCGGTTCCGAAATGCCGCGCCGGTCGAATCCTTTGGATTCAATGATATAGCCTTCTTCATCTCCGTCTATCAACAGTCCGGTATTGGGAGATAAAATAGATTGTACGAATGATTCCAAAGACGTTACATTTTTATATTCCGCGACATTCATTCGCCGCTGCGGCGGCAAAGACAAATCGCCGTTCATCATGGGACGCACTGCGTCTCTGTCCACCAAATCGCGGCTAATCAGCCCGTCCACATAAACCAACGCCGCCTTGGTATCGCCTGCATCAAATCGATGAAATACGATATCTGAACTGCCTGCAAATAATTCCTTTAATTTGCTGATATTTTCTTCCAAATTTTTGCTGATAGGCGTTTTTTGCGTATCTTCTTCGTGCGTCTGCGGCGGAATACGCCTGCGCCACAAGGTATTCCAAGGTACTCCCATTTGCAGCAGTTCCCCTTTCTTTCAGAAACTTCAATATCATTATTTTTCCATATTTTAGTGCAGTTTATACATGGTTTTGCAAAAGAAACGCGTCTTGTCGTATTTCAACTCTTAAAACTATCCTCCTGCTTCGCTCCGGTTTTATCGTATTGCGTAAAAAGGGATTCCTCAAAATCCGAATAGATACAAAAACGGCTGTCCAAAATCGGACAGCCGTTTCTCTGAACTTAAATTTTATGCTTTTCCTACAGAACCAAACAGTTCCATTTTTTCTTTTACCGTTTCTTTGATTGCTTCAAAGCCGGGCGCCAAGAGTTTCCGCGGGTCAAAGCCTTTGCCTTGCTGGTCTTTTCCTTCTTCAACATATTTCCGTGTTGCCGCTGCAAACGACAGCTGACATTCCGTATTTACATTGATTTTGGAAACGCCCAAAGAAATCGCTTTTTTTATCATATCTTCCGGAATACCGGTACCGCCATGCAGAACCAAAGGCATTTCTCCCGTAAGCTGCTGCACTGCGTCCAGCGTTTCAAAACTCAGTCCCGCCCAGTTTTCCGGATATTTTCCATGGATATTACCAATACCGGCTGCCAGCATTGTCACGCCCAAATCCGCAATCTGTTTGCATTCCTGCGGGTCTGCGCATTCGCCTGCGCCAACAACGCCGTCTTCTTCGCCGCCGATAGAACCTACTTCTGCTTCAATGGACAAGCCTTTTTCGTTTGTCAATTTTACCAGTTCTTTGGTTTTCGCAATATTTTCTTCAATCGGATAGTGCGAACCGTCAAACATAACGGAAGAAAATCCTGCTTCAATACATTTCAGTGCGCCTTCATAACTGCCATGATCCAAATGCAATGCAACCGGTACTGTGATATTCAGTTCTTCCAGCATTCCATTTACCATACCAACAACAGTTTTGTATCCTGCCATATATTTTCCTGCGCCTTCCGATACCCCTAAAATAACCGGCGAATTCAGTTCCTGCGCCGTCATAAGAATGGCTTTTGTCCATTCTAAATTATTGATGTTGAACTGTCCTACTGCATAATGCCCTTGTTTTGCTTTGGTTAACATATCTTTTGCAGATACTAACATAACCCATCCTCCGTTTCATAATGTTTTTCTGTCATGTAAAATATTTATATTTCAGGCAGTCCGCGTATAAAAACGCTTGCCGCCCTAAGCAAAGAAGAGTCGAACCGCGTGCGGTCTCCGAGACAGATTTCCTTGCCAACTACGTTAAAACCACCCCTATACGCCAGTATTCCTGCGTGCTTTTGCCTTGTCGGCAAAAAAATCTGCTATCGGAGACTTCAAAGAACCG
>CAMNSU010000145.1 GCA_946555455.1 uncultured Clostridia bacterium
CATATTTTTAAAATTGACATTTTTACCAGTGTTGATTATAATAAAAAAGGATCGAAACGAAAAGGACGGAACATGACCATGGTATTGAATGTAAATCATCTTACAAAATATTTTGGCAGCGAACTATTATTTGAAGATTTATCTTTTGAAGTTGCCGACCACGACAAAATCGGACTCATTGGTATCAATGGTTCTGGAAAAACAACCTTGTTTAAAATTTTGCTGGAGCAGGAATACTATGAATCGGGCGATATTTTTAAATCAAAAAATTTACAGATTGGGTATATGCAGCAGCAAGTAACGTTAAACAGCGACTGCACTGTTTGGGACGAAATCATGAAAGTTTTTTCCGACCTGATTGCCTTGGAAGAGGAACTGGAAAGCATTAATATTGATATTGAAATCGCAAATGGTGATATGCAAGCCCTTGTAGAACGGCAGCATCAAGTAACGACCGCCTATGACGACGGCGGCGGTTATACCTATAAAAGCCGCGCAAGAGCCGTACTGCTGGGTCTGGGATTTTCGGAGGACGACCTGCGCGCGCCGCTGTCCATTTTAAGCGGCGGGCAAAAAACGCGTATCATGCTTGCCAAACTGCTGCTGGGCAGATATCCCCTTTTGCTTTTGGACGAGCCGACCAACCATTTGGATTTAGATTCCGTGCGTTGGCTGGAAGATTTTTTGCAGTCCTATGACGGCGCGGTGATTGTCATTTCCCATGACCGTTATTTTCTCGACAAGGTAACAAACCGCACCTTTGAACTGGAACACAACCGGCTGACACTCTATTCCGGCAACTATACCCGCGCTATGCAGCAAAAAGAAAAAAACTTAGAAGTTGCCTGGAAACACTATGAATCCCAACAAAACGAAATCAAACGGATTCAAGGAATCATTGAACAGCAGCGCCGCTGGAACCGCGAACGCAACATCAAAATGGCGGAAAGCAAAGAAAAAATGCTGGAACGGCTGATGAAAGATTTAGAAAAACCGGAGTCGTCTCCCGACAGTATGCACCTCCGTTTTTCTGTAAAACAGACGGGCGGAAACGACGTTTTAACCGCCGAAGATTTATCCAAAGAATTTGACGGCAAACGGTTGTTTTCCCACGTAAACTTACATATCCGCCGCGGCGAATGTGTTTTTCTGCTGGGTCCCAACGGCTGCGGCAAAACGACCCTGTTCAAAATTTTGTTAAACCAACTGCCGGCGGACACGGGTCACTTCGCGCTTGGTTCCAACATCACGGTCGGCTACTATGACCAAAACATGGAATCGCTTACACCCGAAAATTCCGTGATTGAAGAAATTTGGAATGCCTATCCCAAAATGACCGCTACGGAAATACGCAATGCCTGCGCTGCTTTTTTATTTCGCGGCGAAGATGTGTTTAAAGAAATCAACTTGCTCAGCGGCGGCGAAAAAGCAAAGGTTGCCCTGCTGAAATTAATGTTGCAAGGGGTTAACTTTTTAATTTTAGACGAACCGACCAACCATCTGGATATAGATTCCATGGAAGCATTGGAACAGGCGCTGCAAGACTATGACGGCACATTGTTTATTATCTCCCATGACCGATACTTTATCAACAAACTTTCCTCCCGCGTTCTCGTGATGGAGCGTGGCGGCGTGACCTCCCATATTGGGAATTACGACGATTATTTGGCACACAGTGTGCAGACGATTTCCACCAATCAACAGGCTGCAAAACCGGTCAGTGCGGCAAAACGTTCCTATCTGGAGCAAAAGGAATGGAATGCGCGCAAGCGGAAACTTTCCGGCACTGCCGCCAAAGCAAAATCTGAAATTGAACGGTTGGAAGCGGCGGTGGACGAAGCCAAGCAACAAACTTTGCTGCCTGAGATGGCGGCGGATTATACCAAGTTGATGGAGCTGAATCACACGATTGAAACGCTGGAAGAAGAACTGTTTTCGCAATATGAACTTTTGGAAACAAGCGAGGCGGAACTGCAAGAAATGGAATCACAAGAAGAATAAATCATTTTTATGATAAAATGCCCGATATGTAAAATCTACATATCGGGCATTTTGTATCTATTATTTTCTACCGCTCATGCCGGTGAATTAATGACAATTTTTCCTGGCGGCTCAGGGCTTTAATCGCGTATTCTCTGCGCAGCGCCAAAGGTTTGCTGTCTAAACATTCGTAATAAACCAATTCCACAGGGCGCCGGTTTTTGGTATATTTTGCACCTTTTCCTGCATTGTGCACTGCCACACGTTTTTCTAAATCCGTTGTCCAGCCGGTATATAAGGTGTCGTCGGCACAACGGAGTATGTAGACATAATGGCATTCATCGTTTGATTTCAAAACAAACTTCCCCTTTTTGACCTTTTGTTATGACGGTAACACGATACAGCGTATCGCCCCAGCTTTTTTGTAAATGATTGTCTGTCACATCAATTTTTTCCGCTGAAACAGCAGCCTGTGCGCCGCCGATTCGCAGTGTAGATGTTCCTATTTTCACTTCTGCACCGCGGATTTCCGGTTTTTGCAATGTCATAAAATGGAAGGCTATTTCCTGTTCCCGCACTAACTCATAACGGTCGCAAATCTGCACACATGCCGCACCGCGGTCTAAACAAAGCGACCTGTTCCATGAATGAATGCCCGCTTCTGCACCATAGGTATCACGCAGTTCCATGGTCAGACTGCTCACGCCCTGCTCCACCCTATAGTCAACTTGCTGCGCGCCATATTCTTCGCCGGGCAGTTGTTCCGCGCCGCCAATCTGCGGCACATTGTGATACCCGCTGCGCATTGTCCAAATCTCATACCGCTGCGGCGAAAACGTTTTTTTGGTATAGCGTTCCACCCCAATATCAATGATAACCGGCTGTCCGTCATCATACAGCATAAAACTGCCGATATCATTATGGTTGTGGCTTTCCCCATTGTGTCCGCCTTTGGCAATCAGCGCATACCCTTTATCACTTTCCACCGTTTCCCGCGCTATCATAATTTGTGCATCTGCCCACCAAACATCTTGCCGGCACAGCGGCGCCCCTGCATATTGTTTCATTTCGTCATAACACAAAATTTCTGCAAAAACGCGTCCCATACAATACCAAGTTGCATAGCGAACAGGTTCGCCCCAGAGCCGTTTGAGCGCTGCACCCTCCGCCATCATCACAGAATCCTGCATCGTTTTCCCATAACGGAAAATCCGCGCTGCATTCGGCACGATTTTCAGCGGCGAATCAGCAAAGTTCATATAATATTTTTCATGAATCCTTGCATTGCAAATAAACCGCCCCATTTGTTTGATTTTTTCGCTTTGCAGCGGTATTTGATTTCCGGTTGCGTCTGAAATCACTTCCAATGCATCCATTAGCGATCCGGCAGCATTGAACCAATATCCCGGTCCTTCTACACATGCGCCGTCTTCTCCATAGGAATTCACAAAAATATCCAAAGTTTCAATCGCTTTGTTCACTGCCGCCGCGCGGTAGGCATCGTTCTCACATGCTAAAGTAAACGTCCATAAAATATTGCTTGTACACCACGGCGCCCAGTTATTCACCTGACCGCCCATGAATCCCATCCACCAAAATTCTGTGCCTGTTAAATAGGGGTCAAACACGCGCCGTTTCAGTTCCCCTTGTATCCGTTTTGCAACTTGCGGCGATATGGTATCCAATTTATCTTTTAGCAAATAGTAGACAAATGCAATGAGCTGCGCCGTCTCCAGCGAAAACAAATCCAGCACGGCGTCATTTAAACTATCCGGCAGAACGTCAGACGACCCGCTGCTGCAATTGCCCAAATGCGCGCTGATTGCCCACGTTGATTCCTCACAGATAGACCAAATTCCATTGACAATATCGTCCAGAAACCGATTTTCATTTTCCACGCATTCCGCCATGACAAGCGCGCCCAGCGCCATACGTTTTTGATAGGACAAGTCCTCATAACAGGCGCGGTTGCCGCTGCGATAGAATTCCAGAAAATAGGTTGCAGGAAGCCCTTTCCATTCAAACGCCAAATATTCCTGTCCTTTTTCCAGCAAATGTTTCTTTAGTTCCGGCGCAAGATTCTCCCAAAATTCTCTCTCCTCCGGTTTGGGATACGGATGATAGTCTTTCGCCGGAATCATGTTTTCCCTTACCCACGCATTTTGAAACATTTTTCTAATTTCATACATCCTGCTGTTCCTCCTGTTCCGGCTGCTGCACCTCTCGCAGCCGTAATAATATTTTTCTTGTCCGAACGCCAACCAATTTATCAATACTGCTGCCCACTTTATTCAAATTCGCCTGTGCTTCCTGAAGCACCATATCGAATTTTTCAAATTCTTTCTTCACACTGGAAAGCGTATCCCACACCTCGCTTGTCCGTTTTTCCAGCGCAAGGGTCCGAAATCCCATTTGCAGACTGCTCAGCAGCGCGCACAATGTGGACGGACCTGTAATGACCACTTTATATTGATGCTGCATTTGCGCCAGTAAATCACTACGCCGCGCGATTTCCGCATACAATCCCTCCGTTGGCAAAAACATTACGCCAAAATCCGTCGTTTCCGGCGGACTGATATATTTCAAAGAAATATCTTTCGCATATTGCCGGATAGCGCTTTCCAGCAGTTTCCCACATTCTGCCGCTTCCTGCGTATCCCCTGCCTGTGCGGCATTCAAATAAGTTTCATAATAATTCAGCGGAAATTTAGAATCTATGGGCAGATATACTGCGCCGCCTTCTTTTCCGGGCAGCCGAATGGCAAATTCCACTCGTTTATTGCTGCCGCGCACCGTTTCTACATTTTCCTCATACTGCCCCGGCGCCATCACTTCTTCTAAGATATTTTGGAGCTGCAATTCTCCCAAAATGCCGCGCGTTTTTACATTGGACAACACTTTTTTCAAATCGCCGACGTCCTGCGCCAAATGCTTCATTTCCCCAAGACCGCTATGTACCTGCTCCAACTGCGTGGAAACCGTTTGAAACGATTTTGTCAACCGCGCTTCCAGCGTTTGATTCAACTGCTCGTCCACCGTTTTGCGCATATCGTTCATTTGCAAATTATTGTTTTCCCGAATCTCTTTTAAATTACGATTCACTGTTTCAGACAGATATTGCAGCATTTGCTGGCTCATTTTGGTCGTTTCGCTGATTTGATTCATTTGCAGTCCCGACATTTGCGTCAATTTTTGCAAAGTACTTGTTTCAAAGGCTTCCATTCGTGCGGAAATCTCTTGGCGCAATTGCGCTTCTCCTGCCCGAACCGCTTTTGCAACCACATCTTCTATATTTCCCGCATGATTTTTATTTTTTTTGAAAATGAAAATACAAAGCAAAATCAAATTCAGCGCCAATGCGCCTAATATTATATATTCTATCATACTTATTTGCCTCCCTAAATTCATTTGTTCATTATATTACACTTCCCATAAAAAAGCAATCTCTTTTTTCACAGATTTATAAGAAAATATTTCCTTACATGAAAAAAAAGATTTCACACACAATAGTATTGCACTAAGGTGCGAACAAAACTATTTAAACAAAATTTTGACACAGGAGTGAATGAACAATGGCTAGTAACAACAACTCTAGTAACAAATTGGTAGTACCGGAAGCTGCAGCTGCTATGGACAAATTCAAAATGGAAGCTGCTAACGAAGTAGGCGTTAACCTGAAACAGGGTTACAACGGAGAC
>CAMNSU010000146.1 GCA_946555455.1 uncultured Clostridia bacterium
CCGGAGGACATTTTTCACGAGGGATATACCCGTAGCGACAATTGGGGGAACATTTAGGGGAGCGATTGTACCCGCAGCGATACCTTGCGGGCAGAAAAAAAGACGGTCTGAACGACCGTCTGATATTTCTTTCGCATTTCCTTAGGAAATCGCTTTGTTATATGCAGCTGTAAGCTGGGATTTTTTACGGTTCGCCGCGTTTTTATGCATAATCCCTTTTGCTGTCGCCTGGTCTACTTTTTTCACTGCAATGCGGTAGGTGTTTTCAGCAGTTGCTTTATCCCCTGACGCAATCGCTTCCTGGAACCGGCGCAGGCTTGTTTTCAGCGCAGATTTCACCATCTGGTTACGCATGGATTTCGTTTCAATCACGCGTACTCTTTTTTTCGCAGATTTAATATTCGGCATTCTTTTCACCTCGCATTTCATCAAAAGTCATACTGGCGCATAGACCGTCCGCGCAAGGTCAGACCTTCCTATGCTCTATGGCACCGCCGCCCGGCGGCGGCTGAAATCCAGTTTTCGCCGTCTCCGGCAGTCTTTCGCTTTTATGGGGTTCTTCTACACGGCGAAGTTGTCCCATAAAGACGCTTATCTCTATTATACCATGGATAGCGGGTAAAAATCAAGCCTTTTTTTACAAAAATTCACCAAAAATGTAATCGTACCGCCGCGCCGCTGTTAGTCAATTTGTATGACAGCACTGGAAATCACGCCTAAAATCTCCATCGGTTCCTCCGCCACGTTAATCATAATCGGTTCATAATAGCGGTCCGTTGAGTCCGGCATCAGCGTAATCATTTGCCCGTTCTGATAAAACCGGCGTATCACCACTTCCCCTGTCCTGCACAGATATGCCAAAACAATCTGCCCCACATTGGCATAGTTTTGCTCTTTTACCAACACTTCGTCCCCTTCGCACAGCCGCAAACGGTTCATTGCATTGTCCGGCACAACCGTTGAAAACGTTGTATCCTGCGCATGATGACGGCTGACTCTGGTCGCCCGAATCGTTCGCGGTCTGGGATACGTGCCGTCCGACGAGGAAAACGGATAATATTCATACTGCGGAATTTCCTCCATTTGATGATAGGTCTCCATCGTTTGAAGATATTTTTTTGTTTCATCTGTGCTCGCACATAAATAGTCCATGGATACGCCGAAAAATTTCGAGATTTTCCCCAAAACCTCCCGTTTTGGAATGCTATATCCTGTTTCATAGTTTGAGATAGTTGTTTTGCGCACGCCCAGTTCTTTTGCTAAATCCGACTGGCGCAGATGACGATCCTTTCTCATTTGCCGGATTCTCTCTCCAATCAGCTTTGCATCCATTCCTTCACGCCCTCTCCTTAAAAACATTTCTTTTTTTATGCAATTTTATCTTTTATATATTGTTTTATACCTTTTTAGATAATACTTAAAATCTAATTTTAGGCACACTTTTTTCTTTTATATTACTGCTTTTATCCAAATCTTCCGCTACTTATAATATGAATTTTTTTAGTATTTTTAATTGTTTTTAAGATAACTTATATTAAATTATATTATATATTATACCATAAAGTTGTCGTGCAATCAAGCAAATTGTATAAAATCATCGAAATTTGACGAATCATTCAATTATTTTGAATGTTTTATTGACATTATCCAAATAATGGGATATAATAGAAGTGATGATGATATAAAAATACTTTTTATTTAGGTGTTCGGCACCTGTCTGTGGTTTTTAGTTCAAAAATCGTGCTATTTTTGTACAGGCAAAACACATGATTTTTTAAAAAAATATTCTAAAAATGGACAGAAAGGGTGCAACAAACGTGGTAATTATAAAAGTATACCGTGAGCAGGGGAACATTGTCGCTTTAGATGTATGCGGTCGTGCCGATGCCGGACGCGGCGGCGCCGCTGTCGAAAGTGCAGTGGCTGCTATTATACATACCCTGCTGATGGGACTGAAAAGTTTGCGGCGCATTGCGCTGGATTTGGCGGAGGAAGAAACCGCTATGCATATCGGCATACGGCGGGGATTTCGCCGCAGCGACGTCCAGGCATTGATGAGAGCCGCAGGGCTTGGATTGCAGCAGCAGTCCAAGCAGTATCCGTACCAAGTGCGGGTCGTGGAGCGGATTATCTATTCGGATGGTGTTGTCCTATGACCGGATATGTAAAAAGCATATGCAGCGACCCGCTGCAGGAGAACTATTTGGCGCTTTATATCGCCATTGTGTTCCCCTATACAGTAACCAGTGAGGAGGTATTTTTGTTGATGAGGCGGTCTCTGGACAAACAAGCGGTTGCGACAGATATTTTGCAAAACGCTTTCAAAGTGCTTCGCTGTGAAAACCTGGAGGACGCAAAAATGAAAACGGCATTGGGCGCCGACTGGCAAAAAGCGAAGCTTTTGGCGGAATTAGCAGCGCAATATGACACCTGCCAGCGTCAGGGATTCCTGGGGCAGGGACAAAAATGCCACGCGCGCCTGGAAGTCCGACCAGAAAGGGGAAAAGGACTTTATGGCCGAGAATAAACTGCCGCAGACGGCAGAAAAAAAACGCAGGCGGAAAAAACAGGCGGATGTGGAACTGGTCACGCCTGCCTACCGCGCGGCTGACCGTGAACTGCAAGCAGCGGACACCATCATTAACATGGTTTTGGAGGCGGCGCAGAAGGGACAGTTCAACCTGCACGTTGCCAAGGTGCGCGAAACTTCCGTAGATGGTATTTCCGAGGAATTGGTGGAAAAAAAGCTGGGCGCGCTGGATACCAAGCGCATTTTGGAGGCGGCGCGGGCGCTGGAAAAAGTCGTATCGCTCAAGCGCAAGCTGCTGGACGCGGAGGAGAAAACGCAATCCGTGCAGCAGCCGGAGGGCGCGCAGCACCGTATCATACTGCCCGAGGTTATCCCCCCGCCACCGCCGCCCGGCGCGGCAGAGTAAAGGGGGCGGCAAAATGGAGGAAGAACAAATCATTTGGCAGCCCCAGCCCAGACAGGCGGAGTTCCTGTCCCGCTGGGAGGACGAAGCGCTCTATGGGGGTGCGGCGGGCGGCGGTAAAACGGACGCGCTTTTGATGGAGGCGCTGCGGCAAGTGGAAATTCCACACTACCGCGGCATTATTTTCCGTAAAACGTATCCGGAATGCTCGGAGTTGGTAGACCGCTCCACGCAGTTTTATCCGCTGGCTTTTCCGGGCGCAAAATATAACGGGCAGACGCATTGCTGGTCGTTTCCCTCGGGCGCGAAAATCTATTTCGGCAGTATGCAGCACAAACAAGACCGCATCAAATACCAAGGAAAACACTACGATTTTATTGGGTTCGACGAACTGACGCATTTTGAATGGGAAGAATATTCCTATATGTTTAGCCGTAACCGTCCCGGCGGTCCGGGCACGCGCTGTTATATCCGCGCGACCTGTAATCCGGGCGGCATTGGGCACGCTTGGGTCAAGGACCGGTTCATCACGGGCAAACCGCCGCAAACCACTTACTGGGAAACGGTAAATATCGGCGGCAAGGAATATCGAAAATCGCGGATTTTCATTCCGTCCACCATTTTCGACAACCAAATCCTGCTGCAAAACAATCCTGACTATGTGGCGTCGCTGTCCATGCTGCCGGAACAGGAGCGCAAAGCGTTGCTCTACGGCGACTGGGACAGCTTTTCCGGACAAGTGTTTGCGGAATTTCGCAACAATCCCGACGGCTATGAAAGCCGCACTTGGACGCACGTCATTCCGGCGTTTGAAATTCCAAAAAGCTGGCGGCGGTATCGCAGCTTTGACTTTGGCTACTCCCGCCCTTTTTCTGTAGGCTGGTGGGCAGTGGACTGGGACGGACGTGTGTATCGTTATCGGGAGTTATACGGCTGCACGGGCGACCCCAATGTGGGGCTGAAATGGAGTCCACGGCAGATTGCGGAAAAAATCCGTGAAATTGAGGAAAAATATGAAAAAGGCAACACCATTTTCGGCGTTGCCGACCCTTCCATTTGGGATTCGTCCCGCGGCGAAGAAGGCAGTATTATCCGCATGATGGAGGAGGCGGGCGTCTATTTTGAGCCGGCGAACAATGCGCGGATTGCGGGCAAAATGCAACTGCATTACCGCCTGACGTTCGACGACGAAGGGCTTCCCATGTTCTATGTGTTCGACACCTGCCGCGACTTTTTGCGGACGGTGCCGTCGTTGGTCTATGACCCCATGGACTGCGAGGACGTGGATACCTCAGCGGAAGACCATATCTATGATGAGACGCGCTATTTTTTGATGTGCGACCCCATCAAGGCGCCAAAACCCAAGGCGGTGCAAAATGTTCCGCTGTTCAATCCGCTTGCGTAAGTCCGCGGAAAACGCGGATTCTATTGCGACTACAGCAGCATTTTTTGTATTTACACCAAAATCAGCCGGAGCGTAATTGCTCCGGCTGATTTTGGTTTTGTAATATCCGTCAAGCCGCCTTGTTATGACAGCTTCCGCTTCCGAACGATATCATGAAAATTCGGTAAGTGTATTATCTCTATCCCTGCTGCCCTGCAAGGCGAAAAAATATCCTCCGGCATATAACTATAGTTTACTATTCGCTGCGGGTGCAGCCGTTTCATTAGTTCCGCAAGTCCTTGTTTAAAATAGCGCCGATCCTCTTTGCCGCGAATACAGCCGTTCGTGCTGACAGAAACTGTGCCGTCTGCCGGAATGCCGTCAAAACAAAACGCATAGCTGCGTTCATCTCCCCACTGTACGTTGGGAATCACCTTCACGCCCTCGCGCTGCAGCCAATAGGCAAGCGCGCGGTTGCGGTAGGCGTTCCAGATTTGCATGGAAAGCGGCATGTCCCGATATAGGCTGAAATCAGGTGAAATGACGCCTTCAAACTGTTTCAGGCGGTTTATGTATGCTTTCGGATTGTTCCAAATACACTCAAATCTACGGTCATCAGTAAAAAAATGTACCCATGCATTTTTCTCTGTGGCGCGGAGCGCCTTGTCAAAAGGGATTGCCCTTTCCGGTTTTGCGTGACATGGTGTAAGTACAGGCAGTTCATATGTTCCTGCAAACGCTGCACCCTCTACCAGCCATGCCTTAAATGTATCTTTTTTAGAACGGCTTTTATCAGATTGCTGTCGTTCTGTTTTCATCTGTCTCACTTCCTTTAGAAATTGTTTGTTTCCCGTCTCACGTTTCCTCCCGCTGCCACAAAACAGTGCCGTCCTCCAGCGATATCTTTTCCGGAATGCAGGCTAGCGATATTTCAATGGACCCTTCATATATTTCCACCGAATCGTCAGTTCCTTCTTGC
>CAMNSU010000147.1 GCA_946555455.1 uncultured Clostridia bacterium
GAGGAAAAGATTATGCCATTTGATTCGATTACAACAACCTGTGTTGCACAGGAATTAGATGCCCTTTTAACAGAAGGACGTATTGATAAAATTTATATGCCAGATTCCTATGATATTATTATGCATGTGCGTGCGAAAGGACAAAACAGAAAATTACTTTTAAGCTGCAACGCTTCGTTTCCACGCGTCTATTTAACAGAGACGGCACGCGAAAATCCTATGACCCCGCCCAATTTTTGTATGCTGCTGCGCAAGTTTTTAAGCGGCGGCAAGATTTTATCTGTCCGGCAATACGATTTGGAACGTATCATCGAATTTGCAGTTGAAGTGCGAAGCGAACTTGGCGACATTGTAGTGAAAAAGTTGGTAGTGGAGCTGCTTGGAAAATATAGCAACATTTTGCTGGTACATGAAAACGGAAAAATAGCGGACTGCATTCGACATGTCGACGATACAGTCACTTCCATGCGCTTGGTTCTGCCCGGTCTCCCCTATGAATTACCGCCTAAAATGGAAAAGCAACATCCTTTTTCCTGCGATAAAACACAGTTTTTCCAAATTATTACACATGGCGCGCCCGGAAAAGCAATTGACAAAATTCTGCTTGAAACGATATTGGGGTTATCCCCATTGCTATCGCGCGAAATTGCTTACCGCGCTTTGGGCAGAACAGATTTGACACTTGCAGAACTCACCAACAACCAGATTTATGATGTTGCAGCGGAACTCACTCATTTTTTTGAACAAGTGAAATCGTGCACCTTTTCGCCGGTACTGCTTTATGATGGCACAAAACCAGTTGATTTTGCACCGGTTCCTATCACACAATATGAATCACTGTACCGCGTCCAGCCTGTTGCGCAATTATGCGAGTCATTAGACAGCTTCTATCTGGAACGGGAGCGGCATAATAAAATGGTTACGCTGAGCCGCGATATGGCAAAGACAGTCAACAATTTAATACAGCGTTGCCATAAGAAAATGCATTTACAGGAACAATCCGTACAAGACGCAGAAAAACGCGAGAATGATAAGCTTTATGGCGACCTTATTACTGCAAATATCTACCAGATTTCATCCGGTGACCGCGTTTTACATGCACAAAATTTTTATGAAACAGATTTACCTGAAGTGAAAATCAAACTGGATCCAACACTCACGCCCAGCCAAAACGCACAAAAATATTATGCAAGATATAATAAACTAAAAAGTACAGCAGAAAATGCAGCGCAGCAATTGAAAAAATCAGCCGCTGACCTGGAATATTTAGAGAGCGTCGCAACTGCTATCGCTCAATGCGAATCTACATCAGACCTGCGTGAAATCAAAGCAGAACTCACTGCCGGAGGATATCTCAAAAACAGGCAAAAACAGAGCAAACGCAAGGAGAAGGATACTGTTTCTATGCCGGCGGAATATACCAGCAGCGATGGATTTACTATTCTTGTCGGAAAAAACAACAAACAAAATGATTTTTTGACTTTGAAAATTGCCCGTGGCAACGATATTTGGTTCCACACAAAAAATATTCCTGGGTCACATACAGTTATCATTTCCGAAGGTCAGGAAATTCCTGAAACCACCATTCTGGAGGCGGCAGCGCTCGCTGCTTATCACTCTAAAGCACGTGCTTCCAGCAATGTGCCTGTGGACTATACGCAAATCCGTAATGTAAAAAAGCCAGGCGGTGCAAAGCCTGGCATGGTGATATATGTCAAAAACAAAACGCTTTTTGTGTCGCCTGATGAAACTGTAATTTCAAAATTAAAAGCCGACTAGCGTTCTTAATAAACGCTGTTATACTCCCTCTTAATAACGAATATAAATTTCAGGGGGAGAAAACGGTACGTATCTGTATCAATCATAACACCTTCGGATATTATGACAATCGTCATAGCAACCGAAGGTGTTGTATTTTCGCTATTTATTCGTTTTCTTGATACATTTTTGATTTTGCTTTATCTTTATACATCGCATTGTCAGCACGGATGAACGCATTTTCCATAATATTATCTTGTTCAAAATCCACTGCAGAATATCCCACCGAAAGCGGACAACCAATATCGGAGTCCATCCCAGCCGTTTTGATAGATTTGATTTTCTCTTTTAGTGTATCTTCCGATACATCTTTCGCAATAATTGCAAACTCGTCTCCGCCGATACGAAACGCTGTATAATGTTCTTCCGAAAAAGTATCCGAGAGCAACTTTGCAACATTTTGTAAAGTCAGGTCGCCAACATGATGCCCTAATGTATCATTGATTTTTTTGAAATTGTTAATATCAATCATAACGGCATAAATAACATTTGTTTTTTCTAGTGTCCTCTCCAGTTCATTGATTTTTTCTATATAGGACATGCGGTTTCTCAGACCGGTAAGTGCATCTCTGTAAGCGATTTTATGCCACTGTTTTTCTTTCATCAACCGTGCATTTAAATCGGAAAGTTTTTTCTTGTGCATGAGTGTTACAAGAAACAATGCATAAAACGAAAGAACGGTAATGCATAAAAACAGATATACCGGCAAATATTCTATTCTTTCTATTAAAGGTCTCGGATATGCTGCTGTGAAGATAAGTAATATATAAATCAAAAAGGAGGAAAGCGCCATCGTTTCCCATCCATCTTTTACATTTTCCATCAATTTTCGATAACTGCGAAAATAAGATTTACCATTTATATAAATAAGAAACATCAAAGCGCAAACAATGAAGGAACTAATAATACCGGGTACATCGCCACAAACAACGTGAATGGCCCTGGTAAAGAAAGTGATAATTAGAGTTACCGTATCCAAGAAACAAAAAGTTACAAAAAATCTAAAATCTTTAAATTTTGACAAAGCAAAAAACAATAAAAAACTCGGTATTGTCACACATAAAAAGGATGCTATTGCCTCTGATAAAATACCTGTATATGTCAATACAAAAAATGTCCCTATAATTACAATGGAACCACCGTATATCAGAAAACGCGTTACATAATTATCTTTTTTGAGAACGGTTAACTGCATATATATCAATACATTAAAAAAAAGTACGATAATTTCAGTTATATTTCCTACAATTCCTACTTTACTCTCCATAATCTGCCCTCACACTTCCTCTTCTACTCCTTATTATACACAAAATCTCAGCTTTGTCAATAGTGTTTTCTTATAGGCTTGCTGCAAGAAATCTTGTCATATCGTACGAAAATATCGAAGTAAAGAGCTTATCGCATTCATATGTTAAAGCATCAACCGCCCACTGCCATTATTGAGAAATAACAATGACAGCAGACGATTACAAACTGCGAGATATTTCTTCGCAGAATAAACTGCCATCTTTTTTGAATTTAAACATTCCAAATATTAATGGCTTTTTTTCCATATTTTTTATAAAATATGCCAAGTATTCATAGTCTTTAAAGTAGGAATTCTCCCAATATTGATTCTATCGGTTAACGGTACAAACACCAATGAAACTGTTATATCATTCGCCTTTGGAATATGCACTGTTAATTTTTTCACCGCGCTATTAGGACTGTTTTCCGGTGGATTAGGACACATCGGCAAAGGTTTTGCATCCAACACTTGAAATACAGCAGGTACATTTGATCGGAGAAATACCATCATTTTTTTACCATTTTGTTCTAATACTGCCGTTTTACCATCTGCCCCAATCTCAATCGCAGCCTTTGTTTGCATAAACCACCAATAATCTGCATTCTGTGCTTGTATCTCATCTTGAATCATTATTTTTTGCCGATTATCTAACATATAAAAGCCACGTTTTGCTGAATTCACCGTTTCATCATTTGAAAATGCCGGCGTGGCATCAATAATGGCAAAACTTGCATGTGGCTTGCTTTCAAATTTTTCGATTTTGGAATATGCCAGCGGATACTGGTCGGGCTTATTGCTTGGATTTAGCACCATAGCATTTTGACCTTCTGCCCGCATTCTGTAATAAGTCCACCGCTGTCCGTTTTCGCTGTAATCCCAATATCCAGGAACATCATAGCTTTCCTGTCCAATCAGCCACGCCCAGCGTTCTCCTAGCGCGTCCAACACAAACGAACCTGTGTTCAAACTGCCATGAACCTCATTATTAAATCCACCTTTCAAACAGACCGACAGCGCATTTTTGTCATCCCAGTCGCTGCACATACCAACCGATTCCGTGCGCTCGAAATATCCATCTTTGGGAAGTTCTGACAAATCGTAGCCGCACGGCAAATACCAAAGCAGGTCATATGCCTTTGCTGTTATATCATATTTTTCCATTGCTTTCAACCTTAACTTGCAAAGTTCCGGTTTATTTAGTATTTTGGCCAAATGAAATAAATCAGCGGAGATATACATTTTGGGAAGTCCGTTTCCCCAATTGAATGCCATTCCCGTTGCACCCGTCATATATATAGGAAAATAGCCTGTTTTTTCGATTCCGGGCGTACGGCTAATACCATAGTCTGTCCCAAAAGTCGCCCGCAGGGTACCCATGATTTCATTTGTAGATTCTATGGGCCAATACCAATAATATACCCCTTCTTTTCCGGCGCCATATTCCAAAAATTCCGGCAGATAGTTTTCGAGCGCCCATAATGCACTCTCTATAATCTCGCTGCAAACCTCTTCGCATTCATCAAACAGTGCCGCCGCTGCCATCATCAGCCCACAGTTTATGGATACGTTATGATTCGTGTTTTGCAAAATATAATGCGCGTCCACACCTTCTTCATAAGGATTTTGATAAACCTTACGTTCGGGCAGCAACGCATTATCAAGAATCGCAGTTCTTACTATCTCACGCTGCGCAGAAGATAAAAAATCGAATAGCCAATCATAGCCTATTGCCATGCCCTTTAATATGTACCCCATATCCAGTTTTTCAGTAGGCGACCATGTCGGGAAACTACACATTCTCTCCATTTCTTGCCATGCGCGGTTTGCAAACCGTTCTTCCTTTGTTAACCGGTATACCAAACACAGATTTTTTAATCGTTCTGTGCTGAGATGCCGCTCCGGTGTTTGCGGCGGCTGTGTTTGTAAAAGTTCTTCTGCTTCTCGCACAACTTCATCAAAAAACTTTTTTGT
>CAMNSU010000148.1 GCA_946555455.1 uncultured Clostridia bacterium
CGTTCCTATGCGCGGCGAGACGAAGGCACTTTTCTAATCCGTATAATATACGCTTTGCGTATATTATACCATAATTGCGAAGCAATTTGGTATAATGCAAGCGCATCGCCGGTTTCGAGCGAAGCGTTGAAACAATTCGGCGGCGCTTTTTATTCTATAATAGTCACTTTGTGACTATTATACCACAGTTCTGTACTTTTGCCCCCGATAAATCCCAAATACGGCAAGAACGGCGAAAATCCCCAAAACAAAGACTGCCATAATCGGATAACTGACAATCATACCAAACACATTAAAAACCTTATATCCGCCAAATACTTCTTTTATCAAAGTAATATTTGCCAGCCCAAAGTCAATCATCGGCTGTATTCTTTGAATGACACTATCACCCATTGCCGCTAAACCCACATTGATAAATAAAATCGCAAGGCTTATACCGACAGCGCTCATTTGACTTTTCATGCGTGAGGAAATAAAGCCGATAATAAGGCTGTAAACTGCGCCGGTAAAAATCAGCCACAGCGCCGAAACAACGACAAACTGCCAAACCTTAAACCCAAACATTGACCGTGCGTATTCTGGTATTGTTTGAATTGCGGCATCCCATCCGTGCAGACTTGCGTGCGGAAGAAAGCCGAAAACAAAAGTAGCGATTAAATACATCATAACTATGACGGTGGAAGTAATCAACACGCTCAGCTGCTTCGCAGTGACAATTTTTCGTCTGCCATGACGAGAGCTTAAAATCAAATGATCCATACCGCTTGACCTTTCTATCGCAAAAACCGGAGCAATGAGAAACGCAAGCGGTATCAATAACAGAAACTGCATCATGTGTTCTCCCCAATTTGTAAAGAGGTTTTCCCATAACAGAATGTTTGCAAATTCAGGCTCACCCAGCGGAGTCAGCTTTTGCAGGGAATCGCATAATTTTTTATATTCAAAGGTATTTTGCTGCCCCTGCTTTTCAAGTTCATGTATTTTTGATTCTAAAGCGTTTATTCCGTACACTTCTTCGTTGCTTTCGGGCGGCGTTCCGTTGTGGTATTCGTCTACTCTTTCGCAAAATTCCTTGTATTTTACGGCAAGGATTGTTTCGGGACTGTCTTTTATGCTCCTTGCAATCATTCTCGAATCTGTCCCGTAACGAGCGGTTATTTCATCATACACCGCTTTTGATTTTTCTGCTTTTTCCGTGTCAATCGCGCCCTCATAATCAGCGGAAAGTGTTTCGTAATCCTTATAAACGTCATTATTTCCAATCAAAAATAAAGATGTAGAAAATCCTATTACGCTGTAAAGCGCAAATAATACAAGCAGTAAAATAACCGTTTTCTTATTCATCATCAGCTTTCGCAGTTCAAACACAAATAATGACATGGCTCTACCTCCTCGCCTTTTGGGGCAAATAATGAAAAATATATAAATACACGTCCTCAAGCGTCGGCGCGGTTTGCACAGCGTTTGCAAACGGTTTTTCCTCGTCTATCACGCGAACCTCCATAGCGCCGTCTTTTGCAATCACATTGCTGATAACAGCGTTATTTTGATATTCCACCAGCTTTTCAGCAGACATTTTCACAAGCCACACGCAATTTTTCGCCATTTTGATATATTCCTCGCTTGTGTTCACATATCTGATAACACCGTATTCCATCATCATTATTTTAGAAGCGATATGCTCAATTTCAGACACAATATGCGTTGACAAAAGCACCAATCTGTCGTTTGAGTACGCGGAGATGATATTTCGGAATTTTACGCGTTCCAACGGGTCAAGTCCCGCCGTCGGTTCGTCTAAAATCAAAATTTCGGGATTATCAAGAAGCGCCTGTGCAATCCCGAGTCTGCGTTGCATTCCGCCCGAATAGGCGCGGCACTGCCGTTTCAAATCGTTCTGCAAGCCAACATGATGCGCAAGCTCATCAATTCGCTGTTTCGCATATGATTTTTCCATACCTTTAAGCGCGGCGGAATATGCAAGATAATCTTTGCCGGTAAAATTACTGTAAAAACTTATCTCCTGCGGTAAATATCCAACTTTCGCCCTGTATTCATCACCAATAATATGAATATCCCTACCGTCGTATAAAATCTGCCCACTGTCAGGTAGCAGAACATCAGCCATCATTTTAATCATTGTCGTTTTACCGGCACCGTTCGGTCCGAGAAACGCAAAAATGCTTCCCTCGTCCACAGTAAACGAAATATCGTCCACCGCTGTAAAATCACCGTACCTTTTCGTAAAATGTTCGACCTCAATCATTTTGTTCATATCTATTCTCCTTTCAAAAAAATAAGTCCTATGCGTTTTTTTCGCATAGGACTTATCTCCATAAATATGGCGCCTTAAATTTTTTGTGTCATTGTTATCTCCAGATATCTCCTGTTTCTATCAGTTTTTTCTGTATCCTCACATATGCTTTTGCGTCCTCTTCTCCCAATGCTTCAAGCATTTTTGCGACGGCTTTTATCATTGCCCCCCTGCGCTCTTCAACCACGGAAGCGCCCGCTTCCGTCAGTTCAACAATTACCTGACGGCTGTCCACAGTATCGGGCTTTCGGGTAATAAGAGCTTGTTTTTCGAGTGATTTCAGCATTGCCGCAATCCTTGCCGTTGTAAGCATAAGCGCTTTACTCATCTCCTTCGGATATACCTTGTTTCCGTTAGCGGCGATATAGTTCATCGCAAGAATTTCACCTTTTGCCATTTGGGACATGGCGCGTTCCATTTTGACCTGCGGCATACTTGCGCGCATATCGACAAGCTGCTTGGCCAATTTATTATAATCCATAGCACATCTCTTTTCTAATAGTATTACTAACTCTATTAGCATTATATCTGAAACTTTTTGATTTGTCAAGTGTTTTTTCAATTATGACATAATTTTTTATTTTGGCAAGAATCTGTTCTCTTCGTAATAGTGACAGAAAGAAATTTTATAAAAACAGTTGTAATTTCTGACTTTCATTTGTTACTTAGATGAAAAATAAATTACACAACAAAAGCACAAATTTCATCTGAATAATGTATAGAGGAACATCAAAATTTTCATCAAAAAGAGTTTGTGAAATCCCAATAATCAAAATCAATTTTGTGCAAGTGCAGCTGCACTTGCTGTGCTTGCTTCTCTATAAAATCTAGTTTTTACGGAAAAGGACGGGATAAGATTGGATACGGAAAACAATGGAAACAGGTATGCTTCAATTTACAAAATCGGCGGTACAATTTACGAGGTTAAAACTACATTCGCGGGAATGGAAACACTAAACAAGAAAGTTCCGCAAGACTATTTCTAATCTTGCGGAATTACTTCCTTATTAACCTCTACCCTTTCTTCACCGCTTTTTCTTTTTTAATCAAACATACTCGTTTGCTGCGCCTCCTGCTGTTTGGGTGGACGCGCCTGTGCATGGCACAGCATTTCCTTTGGAATATCATTTAAAAAGAAGGACGGTTTTGGTGAGGACAGCAAATATAATTCCTCCTGCGCCCGCGTCATACCGACATAAAGCAGCCGCCTTTCTTCTGCATGGTCGGTCGTGTCATGCTTCATTTCCAGCGGCAGCGTCCCTTCATTTACGCCGCACAAAAATACAACAGGAAATTCCAGTCCCTTGCAGCCATGCAGTGTCATTAGCGTGACGGCGTCAGAGGTGTAATGCCGACCGGAATTCCGTACAATATCGCTTTCTTTTCCAAGCACCAATGCGTTCAAAAAGCTCTCCATATTATCATATAAAACCGCCATATTGCAAAGACGGCTCACCGTTTCCGCTTCCTCCAGACCAAATGCAGCGATGGCACGTTCCAGCAATTTCACAGGTTTTTCCTTTGCGATTTTAGGCAGACATGCCGCCACACATCTAAAATATGCGTCCGCGCTTCCGCCGGTCTGATATGCCGCCAGCCGCTCTTGTAATGTTCCAACTTTCCCCTGTAACTGTTCCTGCACCGCCGCAGCAAATGTTTCATCTACGCCGGTTAGCAGTTTCAAGCTTGTCCGCATAGAAAAGAAATCTTCCGGCGACAATAGAAACCGAAAAAATGCTATGATGCCGCGAATAATGGGGTCTGTCAGCAGTTCGTCCTGCCCTACAACCACATAAGGGATTCCCTCTTGTGCCAGACATTGTTCCAGCACCTTGCACTGCCTATGCGTCCGGTACAGCACCGCTATTTCCGAAAAACTTCTGGTTTTCTTTTCCTCTGTCGGGCGTGCAAACCCATAAGCGTCCAGCATATCAATACCGCCCACCATCTGGTTGATTTTCTTTGCGACAAAAATCCCTTCCGACAGCGCACTTTCCGCTGTTAAAAGCTGCGTTTTCTCTCCGTTTTCCCCGTTTGCCTTTAGCCGCCGTTTCCCGTTGCCGTCCGCGTCCATCACAGCAAGCGCACATTCTAAAATCTCCGGTGTGCAACGGTAATTCTGCGATAAATAGATTTTTTGCAGTGCCGGATATGTCTCCTCCAACCGCTTAAAACAAGCCGCGTCCGCTCCTCGGAACCCATATATGGACTGGTCCGGGTCGCCGATTACAAACAGTCCTTTGCTTTTTTCCGCCCATACCTGAATCAATTGGTGCTGCACCCTATTGATATCCTGAAATTCGTCCACCAATAAATATTGAAACCGTTTTTCCTGCTTTTTTGAGATACTTTTCTGTTCCCACAGCGCTATTGTATCCAGCAGTACGTCGTCCAAATCCATCACATTTTTCTCCCGCAACAGGTTCTGATAGGCAATGCAGACTTCTTCTGATATTGCTTCTGAACTGTCTAATCCATTCTTCCGATTGGAGATTTCTTGCAGAAACCGTTTTGGCTTCATCTTTATTTCATATGTCTGAATCACTTGTTCCGCCAGTTCTGCCGCTTCTTCTCCGCTTATCAATGTCCGTGTTTCCCCCAGTTCCTGCAACAATTCTAAACATATGGCGTGGAAAGT
>CAMNSU010000149.1 GCA_946555455.1 uncultured Clostridia bacterium
TAACCTTCAATCAAATATTTGTTGTATAATGTATCTATATCTATAAACTAATTATAACACTTTCATATACGCTATTCAAGAACAAAATTATACACCTTCACTTGGCACACCAATTTTGATTCTTAAAGTACAATATGCTCTGAACCTGTTTGATTATATTAATTCTCTGCACATAAAAACCAGAAAGACAAATATAATATTGAATGAATAAAAAAATGAAATTAAGAGGTTTTGTTAGAATAATTTAACAAACTTGACAAAAGCATGTTTGTATGTTAAAATCGTTGCATGGAGGCGATTGCCATGATTCAAAGACAAGAATATTTAGAACAGCTGAAAAGTTTTAAAGACAAACAGCTGATAAAGGTTGTTACAGGGATACGCCGCTGCGGTAAGTCTACGCTGTTTGAATTGTACTGCGATTATCTGAAAAGACATGGTGTAGAGGACGTTCGGATTATATCCATCAATCTGGAAGATCCGGAGTTTCATGACATAAAAGATTATATGCAGTTATATGATTACGTGCAGGAGCGTTTGCAGCCTGATAAAATGAACTATGTTTTTCTGGATGAAGTCCAAAATGTGCCGGAATTTCAAAAGGCTTGCGACGGATTATTTATAAAGAAAAATGTTGATTTATATATCACAGGTTCCAATGCCTATCTTCTTTCCGGAGAACTTGCAACGCTTCTGTCCGGCAGGTATGTTGAAATAAAGATGCTTCCCCTGTCATTTAAGGAATACGTGACGGCGCAGGGAGATACCCAGGACTTACAGAGGAAATATACAAACTATATCACAAACAGTTCATTTCCATATGCGTTAGAACTGTCTGCAAAAAAAGAAATTGAAATGTATCTTGACGGAATCTATACGTCTGTAGTACTCAAAGATATTGTTTCACGTAAAAAGATATCAGATGTTCCGGGCTTGAGAAATATCCTGCGGTTTATGTTTGATAATATCGGGAATCCTGTTTCGGCTACGAAAATAGCAAATTCTCTTACTGCAGGCGGAAATAAAATTTCGGTGAATACCGTTGAGGTGTATTTGCAGGCATTGATTGACAGCTTCATTTTATATAAGGCGGAACGGTACGATATAAAAGGAAAGCAGTATTTAGCGACAGGCGGCAAGTATTATGCGGTTGATATCGGGCTTCGGTATTACCTGCTGGGAACAAAAAAAGCGGATAGAGGACACATTCTTGAAAATATTGTCTATCTGGAACTCTTGCGCAGGGGCTATGAGGTTCATGTCGGGAAAGCAGGCAATGCGGAAGTTGATTTTATTGCAATCGGAGAAGAGGGAGAAGAGTATTATCAGGTGGCATACAGCGTTATGGACGACAGTGTGCTGGAACGGGAATTAAAACCGCTTGACAGCATTTCCGACCACAATCCAAAATATTTGCTGACAATGGATAATGAGCCGCTTACTTCCCATAACGGAATCAAACAAATCAATGTGCTTGACTGGTTGATGAAGTGACTTTGTTATTTGGGGAGCAGCAGAAAAAATAAGTGGAACACCGCCTATAGAGGCGATGGATTCCACTTATTTTTTTCAATGGGAGATACAATCCGCACTAAATAATATATCTTTGTTATTGGTTTAATCAAACGTTACTAATTTTGATATTTGAGTCAACATCTGTAATGCTTCCGTACAATTATTACGAAACTGGTCCAAAAAGTCCTTGTTCAATTCATAGCACATATATAAGCGCGTTATCAACATAGCGTTTATTGGATCATGATTAAAGGTGCGCTCTTGATACATTTCCCTTAGAATTTCGGATATTTCACCGATTTTTTGATGCCATAGTATCGTAAATTCTTCCTCATCCAATATTGAAAAATCTTCTAACCATTGACGGACGGTCTGTATTTGTTTCCGACTTCCGCAAGGGACGGGTTGAAGAAAATATGTAAATTCTTTGGTTTCCCAATTGGTCATACGCCCCAGCGGATAAAGCGCACACACGGCAGGCTTGACAGGATGGATGCGGCAGCCGTCCTTTGAGGCAAACGGGCAGGTCTTTCTGTATTCCCTTGGTTTGAGCCGAACGATAGGTAGCTTTGACTCCGAGCCTTCATAGCCTTCACAAAATTCTATCAAAATCTCGCGAATGGATTGATTCAAATATTTGGCTATCTTGAATAAATCTAACGGCGTTAATAGTATATCGTCACGTTCCCTGCAGCACTTACCGCACTTGGTACACCCAAAGGCAAATGTATCATCCTTGCCCAACTTTGGCAGTTTTAGCAATTCTTCAGCATAAATCATATCAGGCTCATTCCTTTCTCATATTTTAAGTTTCGATACAGCGTATCCTTTTTCACGCCGGTCAGTTCTTCAATCTCTTTCAAGGCGTATTGCCCTGTGTTGTAAAGCTTTATCGCACGCTTGACCTGTTCGCTGTTGAATCGCGGTCTGCCGCCAAACCGTCCTCTGGCGCGGGCTGCTTTTAATCCCTCTATCGTCCGGTCAGCAATGCAGTCCCGTTCAAACTGGGCAATGGCGGACATGAGCGTAAACAACAGCTTTCCTGTGGGTGTGTTGGTATCAATGGATTCCTTTAAGGAAACCAAGTGTACTTTTTTGCTATCGAACAATTCCACCAATTCAATTAGGTCTTTGGTAGAACGTCCCAGTCTGGATAAACTCTCAATCACAACGGTATCGCCCTCAGTCATTCGGTCAAGCAGTTTTTCCAATTCGGGACGGTTGCGTTTGGTGCCTGTCATTTTTTCATTATAAATCTGATCAACCCCATATTGTTTCAGGGCGTCCAATTGTCTGTCCAGGTTCTGTTCGGCGGTGGATACCCGCGCATATCCGAATTTATAGTTTTTCATAGCGGCTCCTTTCTCAAAAATGTTTGTGTTATGCGAATTTGATTCTGCGATGCGTTTTGCGATAAAAATGTGCCTGAATCAAGCGTTTTTGAGGCTGATTTTCATAACGGATATTTTGTCGCAATAACGGTCGTTTTGCAGAACGCCCAATATCCATAATCTGCGAATAATAAGACATGACGAGATAAGGCAGCTCGTTTCCTTTCGCCGCCGGCGAAGGAAGCGGAGCTGACCGGTTCTCGGAGTGGCTTGTTTATTTGTCAGGAGAGCAAATGCGGAAAGGATCCCGAAGGGCGGATAGCCCGGAGCGGATCCTGAAGAATTTGCGAAATGCTCCCTAGCGTCATAACTTTGGGTAAAACCGCAAAGCACCAGTTCTGAATGAATTGGTTATACATTATGAATATTGGTTTTTAATTTTGTTATCTGCAAGGTTTATTTTGTAATCTGCATAGTAATAGATGAGGCAGATGTGACGCATTGTCTGCAGACGCAATCAGTGCGATGTCGTCTGATTCTGTGGATAACCCGACTGACTTTTATGAAAAACAGCCCAGTTATCAACAATTTCAATGCCAACCTTCTGCCAGCCTCCGGTTCTGGAGTTCCGGACCCGGATGCCGGTATCCGTCGGCTGCCTGCTGTCACGCTCACTTATTGATACTTCAGCGAACCGCCTGAAGCTTTTGACTTTTCAAAATATTCATTACAAAAGGTTTCATGCAGATAAATCCGCTTTGATACATTGCTCAATGTCTGCTCCATGCTTTTCGCCGTATCGTTTGAGCAAATACTCAATATATCCGCGTTCCACCATACGGTAATAGGAAATCAGCCCGTTCAGCACCTGAATGTCATGTCTGTCCCAAGCGGCGTCTGAATGTCGGTCGCGCATATAATGATCCAGCATCGCCTTAAATTGCTTTTTCTTTTTATGTCCTATCGTGATTTGATTATCCTTATTGAGCATAACTCCAAGATTCCAGTTGCGCCCGGCGGCGGAACCGTATCGGGTCTTTTTCGGTTTGATGGAAAAGGGGGCATGAAATTTTGCCAGCGCATCCATCACAAACTGCTGCAGAGCGTCCTTGTTAAAATCAACCTTACAGGATATCAAAAGGTCGTCGGCATATCGGGTATAGACAAACCGACGACTGTCAAAATCTCGCAGCTGATTACTCAAAAAATGGTCAATCGGAATCATCATCACATTGGTGATAAACGGCGATATCGGCGTTCCCTGCGGCAGACCATTGTTCAGAAAGCATAGATTCAGCGCCTTTTCAAGCTCGGACTTTCCGTTGGGATACCGTACTATCTCGCTGAAGGGGAAGATGTTTGAAAACATCTCCAATACAAACGCCGGTGTTGTGCTTCCGAAGAAGTCGGAGAAATCCAGCTTTAGAAACCACTTGCTTTCATTTTTTTGATGGCGTTTTACCGCATCAATGGTACTGCGTCCGCGCACATATGCAAAGGCGCTTGTATGGTACAATGCAAACATATGTGTTTCAAATAATGTTTTTAGCTCCCGCAGCGCATTCATCAGTTCCGGGACCGGAGCGTCAATTCGTCTGAGTCCTCCGCTGTTTTTCGGAATATAGAAGGAATGATATAGAGAGGCTCTGTCTGTTTGAAACAGAGTCTCCTTTGACTGATTGAACCGTTGCAGCAATTGTATCATTCCACCGATATCGGTATTTTCCACTAATTTATCATTCGGGTGTTCCACCCAATAGGTGCGGGTATTGGTTACGTTTGGCATAATATATTTGCTTAAATCCTGTATGCCGGCAATCATATCCTCAAAGCTGATTTGATAGTATACCGGCGATTGTTTGATTGTGATATATGGCATAAACTCCTCCTTTTTTTAACTTGTAATACAC
>CAMNSU010000150.1 GCA_946555455.1 uncultured Clostridia bacterium
CTCGTTATTAACGATTCTGCGTATATTGTCAAGGCTGAAATCAAAGGTAATGCTTGTCAACCCTGATGGTGATATGTAGGCATTGTTGCGCTTATACTGGCGGTCATAATAATGACAGTCAGTAATAATTCCGTTGTTACCGTTGCGGCTGATTTCAAGATAGATAGACCTGTGAACACGATTTTTCAATCTTGTTTTATATGAATCGCCGCTGTTTATCAGAATCAAGAACTTATATTTTGGCTTATCCGCGCTTTTGAATCTGATGTATTCATCAGCGGATACGTCGTTTTCAGTTTCAGAAAACTCAATGTCAAAAAATCTTTTGTCAAGCTCGTCAGCCAATACATCAAGTAAATTTTCGCGCGCACAGCGTGATGTTTTAAATCTGTGCGGAACGGCTTTGGTACCGTTCCTTTCTGGTCTGTCTATGTAAAAACAATTCGTGATTAAAACCTCGTTATTCCTATAATTCAGACAGAGGTATATCCTCCGTCCGTGATTGTTTCTGAAAACCGTATGGTAGCGGTTTCTGGAAATTCTATCCATTTTCAAAATGCTTTTTTGCATTGCAATTCCTCCTTTCTATTTTTTCAAAATCACACGTGCTTGAAAATAATGGCGAGATATGGTAGAATATATTCGCTCTTGTTTAGCGCTGTTTTTAGTGTAACGGATGGCAATGCGATTTGCCAAGGTACAGCAATGGGACAGAGGGGGTACAGCAAGGGGACAAACGAATTAACGAGGGGATGAAGATATGACATTTACTGACTTTTTTAAAACAATAAATGATACTAAAATTTTTGATTGCACCCGTGAAGGTCTTGTGATTAACATTTGTCAAGCTGCCGGAAGTGTAGATGGAATCAGCCCAGAAGTTGTAAAGCAATGGTTTAAAAGAAAGAACATGGCACAGTCCACAACTTACTTCCCGCAATACAAAGTTGACAAAGCCGGTTTTATTAAATATTTTAAAGATAATACTGCTGATACATGGCAGATACTTTTAGAAGCATTCCGAAAATTGGAAGATACTGGGGTCGTAGACTGTAACCCCGCAGATGATTTAGCGTTTTATTTAAGTTTACTAAAACAATTCTATGAAATTCTTGGTTTTCCATGGATAGAGTCACCCAAAGAACGTATGCTTGGAATATTCAATCAAGCGGTTAAAAACCATAATATTTTAGATTTTTTGCAAAACGATTCAATATCTCGTATTTTAATGGATTTAGTTGATGATGTTTGTGCGTTTGTATCCGAAATAAAGACTAAACTGTATGAATTTCGAGACAGCAATGAACCTGTATTAGGCAAAATAATAGATTTCACGATACTTATAGATGAATACAACGAGTTTTTGGGACAGTATATGCTGCCAAGGGATGACAGTGAGTTTTACTTCCTCTTACCTCAAACGAACAGACTGGTGTTTCAGGAAGAAATCACATCAAGAGTTCAAAATTTGGAAGTTTTATATAACGAAATACAGTCCATGCAACAAGAGTAATTTTTGTGGTATATAATTTCGCTACGCTACGCTACGCAAAGAATAAGCGGAGAGGGTAGCGCTTACCCTCTCACTCTCCTATAAAAATTTGTCTTACTCATACCCAAACGTTTCATAGCTTCGGCGGCGGTGATTTTTCCGTTGCGCCACAGCCCGACAATCTTATCAAAATCGGGGTATTCCTTTCGTGCGCGCCCCTTATACTTTCCCTCGGACTTCGCAATCGCAATGCCCTCTTTTTGCCGCTGTAAAATATATTCGCGTTCCAGTTCTGCGACCGCCCCGAATATTGTCAGCATAAATTTCCCTGTGGGCGTGGTTGTGTCAATCGCTTCTTTTTTAGATACAAATTCCACTTCTTTCTTGGTAAGAATTTCCACAAGCTCCAAAAGGTCTTTTGTATTTCTGGCAAAACGGCTGATAGATTCCACTATGACGGTATCGCCTTTACGGACGTATTCAAGCATAGTATATAATTGCGCTCTGTTGTCCTTGCTTTTGCCGCTTGCCTTATCTATGTAGACTTCATCAACGCCAAGCTCTTTCATCAGCACTTCCTGACGCGCTGTGTTCTGGTCGATGGTGCTGACACGAATATAACCTATTTTCATAACCTTCTCTCCTTTCCCGTACCAATGGGGTGTACTCTAACGGAACATCCGAAAACCGTGCCAATAGAGTTGGTTTTCGGTTTATGGGACGTTCCGTTTGTACGCTGTACCCTATTGGGACATATCAATTCCATAAAAGACTTCTTCGATTTCATCAAGCGTGTATCCCTCTGCTAACAGGCAATCTACATCTTCCGGCGAATAACCGAATGTCCCTGCCATTTCGCGGACTGTCTGTAAATGTTCATTATCCGGATAATCGCAATCTGGATAATCATAAAAGGAACACCGATACGGTCTGAAATAATACTGCAAAGAGGATAACGCGCGGGTATCAAACCTTGATGTCGCTATATTCCCGCCGGTATCAATGCGGATAATATCACCGCAATGACTGGGGACTACCTTATGCGCTTTTTTATTCAGCCGCAGTCGTTTCAGCGCATTATCCAGAATCTCTTTTGTTGAAGCGTATATGTAAAATCCCGCGCTGACAAAGTGATAAATACATAGCGGATTATCGCCCTTCACAAAATACAGATTGTCGCCATTATCCAGAACGGTGAAAGTAAAAGAACCGTCTACCGTTTCCGCCATTTTCGCAAGGCTTTGAAAGGTTAATGCGCGCTCCTGCTCCAAAAGCTGAACGGCAATATAGCTGTCCGTCCGGATTTTGGTATTGGGTAATTTTTTGTCCTTTCTTATAAGTTCATCATTATAGAGAATACCGTTATGGGCGAAAGCAAATAAAGTATTACCCGCTTGTCCCGCAAACGGATGATTATTGTAATTCCGTTTTCTGCTCCCCTGTGTAGCCATACGGGTGTGTCCCATAATGACTTTTACAAACTCCGGCGTTTGGTATTTTATTTTGTGAGCCGGAAGCGGACGCTTGAATATATTAAGCTTGCCGTTTGCGTTATAGGCAATCCCCGTAGCGTCTGTGCCTCTTGCTTCACATTCCGTTGAAAGTACGGAAAGTATGATATTTCTCTGCTTTTTATTGAAATAATTATTGTAATCATAAATGCCGAATAAACAACACATTATTCATCCTCCTCACTATTAACCGCCTCGTTGATATACAGCCGCCGCTCTTTGAGATAAGTTATCAATTCCGAATGTCTTTCGGGGTCAAGCCTTTCAGCAAAATCACACCAAGACAACGCCCCGACTTCTTCATCAGACATGAAAAAAGCCACATCACAAATCTCGTTTACGAGCTGCAATGTGGCAATCAAAGTATTGTATTTTAACGTCCCACGGAACAATCGAAATTCTATGGTGTTCCAGTTTGTAATATTGACAGCGGCATACCGACCGCGCTCTCCTTTTTTTGCATGGTCTAAAATTTCTGATGGATTTTCCTTGTAGCCGTATCGGTTCGCCCATTGCCTTATCTGGTTTTCCGTTCTCCGCGAAAACCTCAGAAGCTCCGACCAAAACCGCTCTACAATAAACAATATGCGCCCCACGCATTCGTCCTGTTCTTTTACGTTTTCACCTAAGCTGTCGCGGTTGACATGAATATGAAGTCCGCAGGTGGTAGCCTTGTGCGATTGATACCTCAATCTGACAGCCGTATGTAAAATATCCTGCCACGGCATTTTCGACATATGATATTGAATCGTCATAGGGTGTGTAACAATTTCTAAGCCGTCGTCTAAGCTGCCGTCTGTTTTGATATAAATATTATCGCCCGATTGATTCGCAAGTTTAGTTATGGTTTTGGCGTTCCCGTTTTCCTTACCGCCCTTGTCGATTTCAAGCTCCACACCAAAATACCGCTTGCCTTCGCCGTAGAATATCGGCGAGGGTTTATAACCGTAATCGTGCAGATACCGCCCTTCGCCGTTATAGTTATAACAGGAATCGCAATAGGGACACTCGCTGTCCTCGTCGTCCTCCTCATAATTCGCCTCGTCTCGCCTGATAACGCTGTTACAGCCCTCGCAACGGGTATAGTATTCCTCGTAGCACGCTTCACATAGCGGCGTGTCGCAATCCCCGTATTGGTTGTCGTTCCAATGCCTTTCATTGCAGCAGGCGCATACAAAGGTATTGTTGTCCAGACAATCTGTGCATAGACGCTCGCCGTCAAACTCGGTCAACTCTCCTTGCTCAAAGTCGTTTCCGCATTCGGAACAGGCTTCCAATAGTATAGCTTCTAATATTTCAAACATTTTTTTATTTTACCTCCCAAACATATTTTTTCTCATTGAAAAGATTTATCCGGAGCGGGATACGCTCCGGATATAGGCTATCTGTTTTTTCCGATTTCAAACAGTATCACCGTTGCCAGCCCAACCACGGCAACCAGCGCTTTTGCTACATCACCGGTCGCTCTCGCTACTTCTCCGACAGCTCTTGCCTTATTTCCCATTGTAAAATCACCTCCCTTCGCATTTTTGGGCATAAAAAATACACCCTCCCGATATGGGAAGGTGTAAAATCATTTTATTCCAATTAAGCTCTATTTCCTGATATTATTCGTACTGTTTCGCAATCTTGAACAATATCCTCGCTCTTTTACTTATTGTATTCAATTCTTACTATTATGGAGTTTTCATCAAAGGTAAAGGTTTCACCGCACTCCTCTGCTATAGCCTGTAAAGCTTGCA
>CAMNSU010000151.1 GCA_946555455.1 uncultured Clostridia bacterium
GCCGGTTGTTCGTGATGTTACCCAAATCCGCCGCATATTCTATCGGTGTTCCGTCATCTGTCGTCGTCTTTATCGTCGTATAGATCCGGTTCGTGGACTGGGGTTTTGTGGGAGGAAGATTCTCCTGTTCCACTTTTTCCGGTTTGGATATTGTTCCGGAAGTTTGACCAGTACCGGACAGATATGCGTCACCGGTAAAATAATTGTTCCCACTTAAGGTGTTCACAAAGGTAGAACTAGCGGGACCGCATACCTGAATAATTGTTTCCTGTGTTGTGATGTTTTCAAACACTTCTACCGGACGGTAAGACGCAGTTTTGCTTTCCAACATATAGCGCGTGGTATCCCCCCACGCAAACAGTTCGTTATCAGTGGTCAATATTACAATACCATAAGTAGCGGAGGTCATAACATAATGACCTTTTTTGGAAGGGTTGTTTTCACTGCCCGGTCCAAATGCCGGATAGGGTGTAGCTGTATCCTCAGTGCCGCCATACCATGCAGTCCCATTGCCTTTTCCGTTGCCAATTCTGCCACTGGAGTTACAGCCCCATGTCCAGACGGTTCCGCGGTCGTCAATCGCCACGACGGTTGCATAGTCCATGGAAAGCTGTTTGATGATACGCCCTGCAAATTCAGGGCGTCCCGTCACATGAAATGCGTCCGCTTTTTCGACTTTTTGGGCAGTTTTTACAAGTTCTTCTGTACCTTCTTGGTTGTTCCAACTGTTGCCGGCAATGCCTCGGCGGTTATCTCCCCATGCAAAAAGTTTTCCGCTTTCTGTCAAAACAATATAGTCTGTAGGAGCGTTACCGCATGTCCATGCATCCTGAAGCACTTCGTCTTTTCCTGTGACCGTTTTCATTCTCGTATAAAGCACTTCATCATCAACCCTTGTCAGACTGCTGAATGTGCCGGTAGAAAAACGAAGCGCCCACCACGAAAAAGAGCCGTCGGGATTTTGGGCTTTGATGATAGAATTCTGTGCAGTGATATTCATATCAACCGGCACCGCGTCACCGAAAAGGCTCATATCGATTTTTTTCCATGCAGTGGTCGAAGCTAGATAGATATTGCCGCTTTCTGTCATGGCAGCCGTAGACCAGTCCGCCACCTGCGCCATTTTAATGCGCTCGCCTTCAAAAATTGAGGCATCCAGCGCCAGCGGTGTTGTAATAGAAGATTGTCCGGCGACGCCAATAGCACTGGTGGAACCATTGGTTCCCCATACATACAATACGCCATCCATAACGCGCACCATTGCAGGATAGGAGGAACGCGAAGAATTGGCTGCTTTCAATTCCTCCACCGTTGCCGTACGCGGACGCGTTGACGCCGCCCCGACGGTTCCGCTTGGCAGCACAAACAATGTCAGTAACATAGCCGCTGCCAAAAGCATACTACATTTTCTTTTCATAAATTTTACACTCCTTTTATTGTGGTTGTGAAATTTACACCGCTGTTTTTACAGACAATGCCCCACAACACTATCTGCAAAATGCGGCAAAACCAGTGCAAAATGTATAGGTTTTGCATAATATGGGTTTTTGTACAATATAAAGCAGAAAATGGAAAGAAAGCAAAAAACATGTAGACAAATCAGATGAAATATAGTAGAATAAAAACGTAATGACTAGGCAAGGTGTATAGAAAATCTATGTGACAAAACCTATAATTTTTGAAAAGAATAGCAGATATAAAACCGGAAGAGATGCCATGTGATAAAATGTGGCTGTATCTTCCGGTTTTTTAATAAAAATAAAAGGGAAAACATATAACCGCGATTTTGATTAAAATATAGTTATTCAAGAAAGAGGGAAGGGAAACTATCTTCATCAAGAAGTGTCGCCGGAGAATAGATAAACAGAATAAAACCATATGTGTCCTTGTTGAGAAAAGGAAAGAGACAAAAAAGAGACCCGCAACAGGTGAGAACTGCTGTGGGTCTCTTTTTTGTTCATTGCATAACATGTAGAAGTGTGGTATGCAAATTAGTTCATATTATTAGCTGCAAAAAGCAGTAATTACCGATTACTCAACTGTCCATGCCGGATAATCGGAGCTTTGGTAGGTGATTCTTTTTTGAACCAGAGCGATATCCCACAGATTGATTGCGGGCGTATCTCCTGCATCTTCGTCCACAAAATTGAATGTGTCAAAAACAGCGGAACTCACTTCGCCACGTTTCAAATACCGACCAACAAAGTTAATACGATATTCATTTGCATCGTCATACTGAATACCGCGTTTGCCGTCCAAGTCGCCAGGGAACAGCAAAATCGGATTTTCATAGGTCGACACCTCAAAATGATCCGTCTTTTTCATCGTAAACGTAACATTACGTGTCAGATAATTTGTTTTGGAAATAATCAGGTTGTGTGTCGTTGCCGGAACATATTGGTCGAATTCAAAGAATCCATAGCGGCTTCCGTCAGATTTCGTCAGCGTTGACAGCGTCCGACCATCGGGGCCTTTCACGCCTTCCAGCGTAACGGTGATACCGTTGTTTGCAGTGCTGTTTGCCAGTTTGCCGTCCAAACGGACAAAACCGGAAATTTTAATGGCTGCCGGGTCGTAGGTAACAGGTGTCTTAGAAGACGGAGCTTCGCCAACGCGTTCCAAAATATAACCCAGCGTACCGCCTGCATCGTTGAGACCGCCCGGCACTTTAATACCGGTACCCCACATCAAGTCAATGTCAGCCTGCGTCAGTGTCCGGTTGTTATAGCCTTCCAGAATCACGGTTGTCGTGTAGTCAGGGAAGATGGTGATTTTGTCGCCCGGTTCAAGCTGTGATTTGTTTTTATCAATGGTAAACCGGATATAGTCGCGGTCATCGCCAGCCGCGTTAATACCCTGCACATACATGTTTTCCGGCGGCACTGCGTCAATGGTGTAGACTTTCAGTTTCCGCTCCAGCGTCAGCGTCTGACCGTTGACGGTTGCTTTTGCGCGGACGGTTACTTCGTCATACCATGTCGCGTTAAATTCCGCGTCTGCACGGATTGGGTCAATCACAGCGGAGGTTTCACCGTCGCGCGTGTTGACAACTACTTGCACGTCTGCATTGGCGCGTCCGTAGGTTTTCACGTCGGTGTCATATTCTACCGTATATCCCATTGCGTCAACAGGAGAAACCTGCAAATTGCTTGTCAAATCATATTGCTGTTTCAAGCCGCTGCCATAGACCAATGTAACAGTTTCAACCGGATATTTGATTTCATAGGGGGCAAGTTGTACGCGAATCGGCACATAATCGCAAACAGTTGGGTCAACGCTGGAGGAGAGTTTCAAAACAACGTCCTCGTCGTCTTCCATGGAATGCTGTGCCTGCACGGTACAGGTCGGCGTTTTGTCTTCCAGCGTGCCTGTCGCGCTAATCACGACCGGTGCGGAAGTGTCTGTTCCAAGCGCGGCAGTTTCCTCGATATCGCCGTTATCAGCGCGTTTTGTCACGCGCAGCAGCTGCCAAACAACGTCTTTACTGAAGCCTTCTTCGTCGCCGGTAAACGCTGCTTTGAAGGTGAAAGAATAGTCCACATCAAGATGATGGGTGGTGGAAAAAGCCGTACTGCTGGTTGCGTTTGCTTTAAATATGCCCGCAATGCCGTTCGGGTCGTTAAACTCATCGGTGCCGGTGCCTTTGTTGGCAATCGTAATCGTTTCCGGCGCGGGAACGTTGTCCGCAATTTTAATATAGATTTCACGCATTTTTGCCGGTTTTCCGTCTTTGTTCGGAATTCGCGTGCTGTGCGCCGTCACCTTCACATAGGCAGGCACAAATGCGCCGTCTTTCATGACCTTATCATTGTAGGCAATGGAGGACTCAATGCGGAATTCCAAGCTGGACGGATCGTCGAGTTGGCTGAGTACCGTGATATAGTCGCTAAGCTGTGCGCCTTCGTTCATTTCTTTGTCTGCAACAGCTTCCACTGTCCAGCTTTCCACGTCGGGGAAGGACGCGTTGGATGGCGTTGCGATGGACGCTACGGTATAGATAGACTCCGTGTTTCTCTTGTCCAGCAGATAATATTCCGATTCGCCCGCTTCCGGTGATTTGTCTGTGACATTATAGGTTTCATCACGCAGCAGGTTCAAATCCAAATCTTCCAGTTTCACTTCTTTGAGTGCAAAGGAAACGAAATCGGGGTCTTTGAAATCAAAGCCTGTGTTTTTCACGCTCTCATTTGCACGCAGGGATTGCCACTGCGCCGGACGCGGCCAAGTCGGGTCTTTTTCAGAAGTAATGCTAAAGCCCGTTTTCACGCCGGACGGCGTTTCCGCAACGCCGGTGAACTCGATGCTGTACATGAGCTGTTTGCCGTTGATTTTGGCGTGCAGCAGTTTGTCGGACGCGGTTGCGTCTCCGAGAACGGATACATAGCCTTCCATGTTGTCCACCGCCGGCAGATAGGCGTTTTCCGTCAGCGTTCCGCCCTGCCAGATGGTGCTGGAGGATTCGGGATTATAGGTCTTGGTCGGGATTTTTGTCTTGATACCCGATTCGCCATTGAAGCCAGGGTGAACGACATTTTCCTGCGTATATTTTTTACCGCTGTTGTCCACAACCTGCAAATATTCAGGTTCAAAGGACAACGGAATTTGGAATGCGTTGATTTTTGCAAAATCTTCCATATAAATATCCACGCGC
>CAMNSU010000152.1 GCA_946555455.1 uncultured Clostridia bacterium
TGTCCCCCCAATGGTCGCTACGGGTATATCCCTCGTGAAAAATGTCCTCCGGATTTGGACTATGCCCAAATCCTCCCCCTTTTACTTTTTCTGAGGGACGCGTGCCCCAGAGGGTAAATACCCTCCGCTTAGAACCCCCGTTTCCCCCTTGGAAATGTCCCCCGAGGTACGCTCCGCATGTATTCTTCCTTGAAAATGTCCTCCGACTTTGTGCTTTGCACAAAGTCTCCTCCTACTACTTTTCTTGGAGGAATACATTCTCCGCTCTTTGCCCCCGTTTCACTCAAAATTCTCCTCCTCTTACTTTTCTTGCGAGAATGTAGCTTCCGCTTTTTCTCCGCTGATTCAATGTTAGTACAGAATATTTTTATCTTAAAGTTATTTACAACTGTGTTAGAAGGTGTTATAATGGAAGAAAACATAGCGGTGGAGAATGATAAAAAAGGGGGTAGAATCATGTTTTGTATGAAATGTGGAACGTTTTTAAATGTAAATGGCGTTTGTCCAAAGTGCGGCGCGCGCTACAAACTGCCGGAGGAAGGCGGGATTGGAAAAGCTGCGCCAAACGGTGTACGGCAGCAGACGGCTACTTCGGGCGCTGCGCCCCGAAATGCCGGAGCGAAAACAAATGCGCCGCAAGGCGGTCATATGGCAGGGGCTGCGCCGCAGGCAAACCGTGCGGCAGCGACTCCGCGGAATACCGCGCGGTCGCAGGGCGGCGGCTTATCTGCCGGAGGTGCCAAACGCAACCTAATTGCGTGGGCGATTGCGGCGCCGGCGTTGATTTTTCTGTTTTTCTTTGTGATTTATCCCTGCCTCTTGACGCTGATAATGGCGTTTATAGACTATAGTCCGGCAGCCGGATTGTTTGGCAGCCGGTTTGTGGGAACAGAGAATATTAGAAGATTTGTTTATTCATATCATTTTACAGAAATGAATAAAAACACATTATTTTATGGTTTTTTAATACTTGTGTTGGGCAGCATATATGTGTTTGGCGCGACTTATGGCGTGGCGTCCATGAAAAATGTGTGGCTGAAATGCGGCGTATTGTCCGCATTGCTGCTCCCTGTTTTTCTGCCGGCTGCACTGGTGGCGAAATTTTTGTTGCCCGCGGCATGGCTGAAGAACGCGAGCACTTACCGAATCGGACCGCTGCTAAATGCGGTATTCTGTTTTGCGCCGATTGCGGTTTTGGCAGGCGCGTTTATCGGTAAACGAATGCCGCCGTTGAAATGCGCGTTGTTCACTGTAGGCTGCTACGCGTGTCTGCATTTGGTTCAGATGTTTTCGCCGGAAAATTCCTATATTTTCCTGAGCTATTCTCCGTTGACCTATGAAACAGCGGATATATTTGATACCTATATCTATCGGACAGCGATGCTGAATTTTCAGTATAGTGCCGGCGCGGCAATGTTTTATTATAAAATGTCATGGCAAATAACGCCGGCAATTGTAGGAACAATCGGACTGATTTTTCTGGCGACCGTAGAAAAGAAGCGACCGCTGAAAGAAAAACAAACTGCCGCGGGTTCGGTCGCGGCATGGGCGCTGGGATTGGTTGGCGTGGTGCTGACGATTTGCATAATATCGGCATTTGCAGTGACCTGTCCGTTTGAAAACGGCGGTGTGTCGCTGGGCAATATCGGCGTTTTTAGGAGTTTGATGCTGAGCATTGGCGGCTGGCTCATTGCCGCATTGGTGGCAGTTAGCCTGTCCTATGGCATGGCAAACGGCGGGAACATGAGCAAGGCAGTTATACTCTGTGTCGGAAGTATTGTCCTGCTGGGCTGGAGCAATGATATTGGACGATATCTGTTTCTGAGGTCGAGCTACATGGCAGATTCAAAATTTAGAATGATATTGCAATATGGGACGTATGGTATTTTCGGCGCATATCTGCTGTTTATTGCAGCAGGACGGCAGCGCAGCGGCACATGGAAAGAGTGGCTGCGCAAGATTCTCGCACCCGGCGCGGCGCTGTCGGGCGTGGCGTTTGCCAAGATATTCGGCGATGCAGTATTCGTTCAAACTATGAGTAACAAATTGGATAATACGTTTGGTATCATACTGAGGGAATTGATAAGCAATGTACCGGAGGGTATATCGTTTGGGCAGGATGTTGCTGTTCCGAGCGTGGTATGGGTCGGCTGCCTGATTCCCGTGGTGGTGGGATTGGCATGTATCTGGCTGGGCGGATATCTCCAAAACCGCGCGGCAAACCGTAAGTGAAATAATGATAAAAAAGGCGTGATGGTCTTGCAGCCGTCACGCTTTTTTGTTACAATGTATATGGGTGTATATCATTTAGGAAGGACAGTGGCAAAAAATTTACATATCCCTGAAAAAAACTTGCTTTTTCGGCAAAATTTTAGTACAATAAAAGGTGGACTACTATGTCCATGTTAAAAACCTGTCGGGCGAACCTCGCAAATCCGCCCATGACAGGCGATATCCCTACGCCAATAGGGACGTATTCAAAACGCAGATACCACGGACCTTTATAACAACTCTATTTTTATGCTCAAATCTGAGGGGATTTTTGCGCCATCTTGGGGAAGTTTGTCCGTCACAAGGGGGATTTCCCAAAATGGATAGAGCCATTTTTTGTGATATGTTGCGGTTTTGACATTTGGGTAAATATTTTACACTACTATTATATCACCTAAATAAGCAGGTGTCAAGACAAAATTTCAAAGGAAGTGAAAAAATGGAAAAATTTTTTCAGCGTTTGAAAAGAGAACGGATATCAAGTGGTATGAAGCAAGTTCAAGCAGCAGAATTTTATGATGTATCTTTAGATTATCTTGTAGGAGCGACAGATAACAGAGAAGAATATCATGCAATGGATGTGGCGCAGTTGCCGAAAAAAATCATTCAATTGAGACAACAGAGTGGAATGTCGCAGTCGGTAATTGCGAAACAAATAAATGTTACAAAATCAGGTTATAAATATTATGAGATGGGAAAAAGTATTCCGCCGCTGCCCCGATTGATTGCGCTTGCGGATTTGTTCGGCGTGTCATTAGACTACCTTGTGGGTTTTGATGAGAAATGACAAGGCGCAGCCCCGAAAAATAAAGATAAAAGGAGTCTCAAGATGATATGCTTAAGACTCCTTTTTTATCCATTGTTATTTATCTTCCGAGACTGCCTTTATTCCATGCCTTTATAGCCGTTTTTTTCGGCATGTCCTAATAAATATAAAAAGGCAAAGGCAGGGATACGCAGCATTTTAAATCCTGTTTTTGTATTGTGAATACCGTAGTCTGCCGGTGATTTTGTTACAATGATAGAAGCTGATGATTCATTACAAAGCATACTGATTGCATCAGTATCGGAAATTGGCGCTTTATCCCGATACTTTACTTCAACCAAAATATTTTTGATTTTGGGATATTCGACTACAATATCAATTTCTTTGTCTTTTTTTCCGCCGCGAAAGTAGCCGACGGAAGTAGCTTTTTGGTAATAGAATGAAGCAATATGCTTATACACTGCAGTTTCAGCAATTTTCCCCATTTCAACAGCATCTGTCATAAGGGTATCATCCATAAGAACGGCATTTCGGATTGCGGCATCGGCTATATAAATTTTTGGTCGTGCCTTTAAAACCTTCTTGTCCGCCATATCTATCGGCCAACTTAAATAAATAAGATTAGCGCTTTCAAGATAGGATATATAGTTTTCAACGGTCGGTCTTGAAACACCATTGAGTTCTTTTGTAATCGCTTCAATTGAAACGATTTCGGATGAAACGTTGCATAGATATAGAAAGATACGTTCAAGTTCTGTTGCGTTGCGGATATTGTACAGGGCAGGTAAATCTCTTTTTAAGACTTTATCAACAACATCTTCACGCATAACCTGTTCTGCGAAAATATCATCATCGGCGAGCGCAAGTTCAGGAAAACCGCCTACACATAAATAGCGATTGAAATAGTTTTGAATATCAGACAGTTTATACATGATTTCCGAAAACTCCTGATGTTCTATATGGGTTAGCATAGTGGGTCTTAGTTCATTTGCAAGTATAGGTTTTTCCAGATTTAAAAGTTCGCAATATTCATAAAATGACATGGTTGGGACTTGAATAATAGACCAACGCCCTGCTCCGCTTTCTCTGCCGCTCTTCATCAGTGCGGGACTTGCAGAACCTGTTGCAACAACCTTTGTTTCCGGCTGCATGTCATAGATGATTTTCAGCCATTTGTCCCAGTCGCAAGCATATTGAATTTCATCAAAGAAATAATATACTTCTTTATCTGAGCATATGTTTTCATGGTAACATTCTAAAATTTCATGAAATGCACTGAGTTTCAGCATGGGGTGATCCATAGAAATAAAGACAATTCTTTTGGGAGATACACCATTTTTTAATAGTTCATCTATCATCTGATATTGAATGGTAGTTTTCCCAACGCGGCGTGTGCCTGTAAGCACAACAGTTCGTCTGATTTTAGTATTATTCAGTTTTTTCATAGCTTCATAAAAGGCAAACCTTTTATAGCTTTTGGAAAATACCGGGCTGATAACGCCTGTTTTCCACCATGGATTATATCCGGATAAGACTTTTAAAATATTTTCCTTTGTTGTAATAGCCATATAGGAACACCTCGTATCATCTGTAAAATAAATAT
>CAMNSU010000153.1 GCA_946555455.1 uncultured Clostridia bacterium
ATAAAGTTTTATTAGTGAAGACGCTGGCGAAGATAAAAATGAGTAAACCTTGGAAGGGTTTTGGTCTTTGCCTACCTAGTTGAGTTAAAAAGCTTCTTCCATTTGGTTTTGTTTGGATACAGGGTCTCTGGTAATCAAGGATAGCCTTGAATTTACGATTGAAACGGACGTTACCCTGCGCTATTGGATGGAACTCAGTCCGCAGGTTTCTGCCAACAACACCAGTTTTAATGCAACAGAATTAGCGGCATATCTGGAGGAAGCCACCGGCATTCATGTGAAATATGAACATCCGGCAGCCGGACAAGCGGACGCAGCGTTTCATCTGCTGCGGAGTTCAAACGACATGCCGGACATCATGGAACGGACATGGTCGGACATGCCCGGCGGAGCGGAAAAATTAATCAACGACGGCGTACTTGCAGATTTGACGCCATACATAGAACATGTTTCGCCGAACTTGAAAAACCTGCTGAAGGAAAATCCGGACTGGGCGCTTCAAATGATGACGGATAAAGGAAAATATTTTGAATATCCGTTTATCAGACCGGACGAAAAACTGACGGCGTGCATGACCTATATCATTCGCAAGGATTTACTGGACAAGGCGGAACTGGCGGTGCCGGAAACGCTGGAGGAATGGGAAACAGCATTATATGCATTTCGGGATATGGGAATTGAAGCGCCGCTTTCGCTGCGGCTGGGATCTTATCAGTTTGCGAAATTTTCGCCATTTACAGGGGTGTTTGGCATTGGTTCCTCGTTCTATCAGGTGGGCGGAACCGTGAAATATGGACCATATGAGCCGGAATTTGCCGACTATATGAAACTTTTGCGCAAATGGTATGAAGATGGAATACTGGACAAAGAATTTGCCAATGAGGATTCTAAGCGGCGCGCCGCGCTGGTGGTGAACGGCAAAAACGGCGCTGTTGACGCGACCATTGGCGGCGAGTTTGGAACGTATCTGAATATGATTCCGGAGGAGAGTACAATTCAATATGTCGCTGCAAAAATTCCGGTGCGGACTGCCGGTGACATCGCTATGATTGCGCAGAAAGATTGGCCGGTGCGCGACTGCGCAGGTATTTCGGGCAGTTCCAAAAACAAAGAGATTGCCGCGCGTTTTTTAGATTTCGGATATTCCAAGCAGGGACATATGCTTTATAACTTTGGGAAAGAAGGCGTTTCCTACGAAATAAACGGCGGCGTACCTGTCTATACCGGCGCGGTGATTCAGCCGAATCAAAACGGCGGTTTAACGGCTGAACAGGGAATGGCAAAATATGTCCGCGCTTGCTACGGCGGTCCGTTTGTGCAGGACGTAAATTATATAGAGCAATATTATCAACGAGAGGAACAGAAACAGGCAATGGAACTTTGCGATTCCGATACGCTTGATTACCGTTTGCCGGTCAGCTTAAATATATCGGAAGCAGAACAAAAACGATATGCAGACATCATGGCGCAAGTCAATACCTATCTGACGGAAACGCTTGAAAATTTTGTTTCGGGGAACGTGGAAACAGGCTATCTTGACGCTTACTATGCACAGCTAAAGCGCCTTGGTATTGAAGAAGCCATTGACATTCAGCAGTCGGCATATGATAGCTATTTAAAGCGGAAACGCTATCTCAAATAAGGACGGCAAAACAACGGAATTCCGGCAGCAGAAAACTTGGAAAGGATTGCAATTTACATTGCTTTGAGATTGCTATATAATGAACATAAGACAAAAAACGAACAGAGCAATGTAATTGAAGGGGGCATGTTGGATGAGACATTGGGAAAAAGCTTTTATGCTGGTGATAGCCGGCTGTCTGACGCTGCAAACAGGGTGCAGCAGGGAAGTGCAGGAAGAACCTATAACGCTTACCTATTGGTCGGATATCCGCACACGGGTAGGCGCCTACCGCACAGACATTCCACTCTATACGGAACTGGAAAAGCGGCTTGGCGTTCATCTGGAAATTATTGATATTGACGCGGCGGAAACATCGCAGCAGTTCAGCATTATGCTCTCATCAGGCAGTTATCCGGACATTATTGAATATAACCTGTCAGGTTATCCGGGCGGCGCGCGGAAAGCCATCACAGATGAAGTGATTTTGCCGCTGAATGATTTGATGGCGGAACATGCCCCTAATTTGTTGGCACAGCTTGCCGCGCATCCTGCGTGGGACCGAGAAGTGCGCACCGAAGACGGACTTTATTATACCTTTCCGATGATTCGCAACAATCCGAAACTGTGCACCTATATCGGACCGGCATTGCGGAAAGATTGGCTTGAAAAATTACAGTTAGAGGTACCGAAAAGTATCACAGAGTGGGAAAATGTATTATTAAAATTCAAAGAAATACCGGGCGTGGAATATCCGTTTGCTTATGAAGAAAGCGTTATGAAAGCCAGTTCCGCATTCATGAGCGCTTATGGAGCAAAGGGGGTGCAGGAAGCGTTTTATTATGAAGACGGCAAGGTGCATTTTTCACCGGCAGAAGCCGGCTATCAGCAGTTTTGGACGCTTTGGAACCGCTGGTATAGCATGGGGCTGTTGGCGCCGGATTTTGCAACGTCCAGCCATGAAGTGATTACGGAAAAAATCGGTGCCGGCAAGGTTGGCGCAACCATTTGCAGAGCGGGCGGCGGGATTGGTACCTATTTGCAAAAAGCAAAAGAGAAATCGTTTGATTTTGTAGCGGCGCCCTATCCGACGCTGGACGGACAGAGCCGCGTGAAATTCAGCCATAATATGCCGGAATGTGCGCCGTTTGCTTCTGTTTCAACGCATTGCAAAAATCCTGAAAAAGCGGTGGAAGTGCTTGATTACGGATATGGGGAAGATGGGGTTTTACTCTATAATTTCGGCATTGAAAACGAAAGTTTTGTGTTTGAAAACGGAAAACCAATTTATACGGATATGGTACGCCAAAATCCCGAGGGGAAAAGCATGAGTGAAATTCTGAATCTGTATGTACGCAGTACCCACAGCGGGCCGTTTATCCAAAACATCGGCTATATGGAACAATATATGTATCGTCCGCAGCAGCAGGAGGCGCTTGATGTTTGGACGTCAAACACGGACGGCACAAAATACAAAATGCCGCAGTATACGCTGACCTCAGAAGAACAAAGCAGATATAACGAAATCATGATACCGGTTTTTCAGTATATCAGAACACAGGAACTACAGTTTGTTTTGGGAAAAAGACCGCTGTCGGAATTTCAGGAATATGTTGCGGAGCTCTATTCCATGGGACTGGGCGACGCTGTAAAGATTGTGGAACAGGCAGTCCGGCGTGCAGAAGGGATGTGATGGGAACAAGATGAAACACAAAGCCTTTTTGAAAAAACAGAAAGCGTTTACCGTTTGGTTTGTATCCTACGCAGTCATTCTGGCGCAGACGATGTTAGCGGCGGCAGGGATTTATTGGGCGGTGGTACATGCGGTAGAAGAAGCGGTTACGTGCACGAACAACGGCATTATGTTACAGCTCAGAAACGGCATGGACGATTACCTCGGCACAATGCAGAAATTGTTGGTTGAACTGGATTTGGAAACCGATATCAACCGGCTGTATAAGCGTCCGCTCACCAAAGAGGAGCTTGCAATAGAAAGCATGTCCGCAATGACCAAACTGAATAACAGCAGATATGTCTACCGTTCCATTGGCAATTTCTATATTTATCTCAAAGATTATGATTATATCATATATACGAATTTTTGTGCAGATACGGAAACAGCATACCGGATTTTATACCCAAATGCGCAGTGGAGTTATGATGAATGGATGGAATATCTCAATCAAAAGCACCAACGTAACTACCGGTCTCTGATATTGAACAAGGAGCAAAACAGGGCAACCATGGCAATGGCGCAGTCTCTGCCGATTGATAACATCAGTTCGCCCAGGGCAACCTTTGTTTTTCAGGCGGATACGCAGATGCTGCGCAGCTATATGGAAGGGTTGGAGCAAAGCGAAGGCAGCATGGTCTACTATCTCAACGGCAATCAGCAGCCGGTGTTTTCCAATACGGATATTCCGCTGCCCGAACTGAAACCGTCTGAACTGGCGGAAAAACGGACAACGGTTCGTTCGGGCGGAGAAAAATATATCATGAGTGTGGCGGATTCCACTCTGGGAGATTTAAAATATGTGAGTCTGGTACCCAAGAAAGTGTATAACAAACCGCTCAGCACCCTGCGGTATATCACGATAGGCATTTTGATTCTGGCATTTGTATCGGGAACTTTGTTAATTTCGTATTTTGTCAAACGGAACTATAAACCGCTCAAAGAACTGATGGAACTGACAGAAGCGGAAGGAGACGAAAAACATACCAATGAATTTGATTTGCTTCATTCTTCTATCAGCCGCACGGTGAAAGAGAAGAAAAAGCTGGAAAACAGTTTGGAGAAGCAAAAACACTATATCAAAAACAATTTTCTGGAAAGACTTTTGCATGGGCGCGTCAACAGCGATTTGCAACCGGACAGTTTATTTGCCTATGACATTGATTTTCAATATGACCATTTTGTGGTCGTTGTATTTTATATGGAGGAATTTGAAGATTTGTTTGAATGCT
>CAMNSU010000154.1 GCA_946555455.1 uncultured Clostridia bacterium
TAAAAAGTCCGTTTGGTTTCTTTTTTCGTGCCATAAACCTGTTTCACCCCCTTTTTGAGAATTAGTGAATGCCCAGATATGCAACTACACCAAGCAGTATGCTAACAGCTGAAAACGTACCGACAATTTTCCATTCGCTCCAGCCGCACATTTCAAAATGATGATGGATAGGACTCATTTTAAACAGCCGTTTTCCGGTCAGCTTAAAACTTGCCACCTGCAAAATCACGGAAGCTGTTTCAATGACATAAATACCGCCCGCAATCAGCAAAAACAGTGGTGTTCCACTGATTACAGCAACGCCCGCCACCGCACCGCCTAAAAACAGCGAACCGGTGTCGCCCATGAAAACTTTTGCAGGGTGTTTGTTAAACCACAAAAACGCCAGACAAGCGCCCGCCACCGCAATAGAAAATCCGGCAATACTGTTTTGCAGCGCCCGCCCCGCCGCATAGAAAAACAACATCACAACCACGGTAACGCTTGTTGCAAGCCCATCAATACCGTCCGTTAAATTCACCGCATTCACACATGCAATGATAATCAAAACAGCAAATGGCAAATACCAAATGCCCATTTGAAACTGAATATGCGTAAACGGAATCAAGAGCACTGTCGGCAAGATGTCATTGATATATAACACGCCGACAAAAATCACAGACGCAACAATTTGCATAAGCAGTTTTTGAATTTCTGTCAGTCCCAAATTCCGCTTCATTTTCACCTTGATAAAATCGTCAATAAAGCCAATCACACCAAATGCCAAACTTAAATAGAGCAGCATGATGATTTTAAAATCACGCCAATATACTGCCACGCAGCCCACAAAAACCGCCAAAATAAAAATGATACCACCCATGGTTGGCGTTCCGGATTTTTTATTGTGCCAGCTCGGACCTTCCTCCCGAATTTCCTGTCCGAATTTCAGTCTGCGCAGCGCCGGAATAATAAACGGCCCGCTCACCAGTCCGACAGCCAGTGCAATTAACAAAACGACGAAATGACTCCCCATAATTTCCACTCTCTCCTCCGTTTCCCTTTTGTATTCAGCATGGAAATACCATCTCCCACGCTTATGTCAAATGCTGCTGAACATACGTTTTTACGATTTCTGCTTCACAAAACGGTACTTTTTCTGTACCGACAATCTGATAGGTTTCATGTCCTTTGCCTGCCAGCAGTACAACATCGCCTTCCTTGGCAATCTCCAGCGCATGACAAATAGCTTCCTTCCTATCTATTATCACCCGATAGTCGCAGCCCGACTGCACAACGCCTTTTTCGATTTCTTTACAAATATCTTCCGCACGTTCGCTTGCCGGATTGTCAGCCGTAACCACACAATAGTCAGACCATTTTCCCACAATTTCTCCCATGGGCGCCCGTTTTTCCCTGTCTCTGTCCCCCGGGCTGCCAAACACTGTGATGACCCGTTTCTGCGCGAATTCGCGCACCGTTGTCAAAATGTTATATAAGCCGTCCGGCGTATGGGCATAATCGACCATCACACGAAACTGCGCCGATACCGGCAGCATTTCCGCCCGTCCCTTTGCGCCGCGTGAAATAATCAGACCGCGCTGCACCGCCTCCGGCGCAATGCCAAGCTGCAATGCGCCGAGCGCTGCCGCTAACGCGTTATATACATTAAAGCGACCGGGCAGTCCCACTTTGATTTCTCCATTCATTTTTCCTTTTACGCGAAACACGGTTCCACGCTGCGACAAATGAATGTCTTCTGCCTGAAAATCACTTTTTTTCTCAATAGAATAAGTATACCGCTGCGGCGCGTTTGCCGTAACGATATCATTGTATGCATCATCTGCGTTTCCGATACCAACCTTGCAGCAGGAAAACAATTTTGCTTTTGCTGCCGCATAGTTTTCCATGGTTCCGTGAAAATCCAAATGTTCATGCGTTAAATTGGTGAAAATTCCAAGTGCAAACTGTGTTCCATAGACCCGTTTGAGGTCTAGCGCATGGGAAGAAACCTCCATCACGCAATATTCCATGCCCTCTTGCAGCATGGTATGAAAATATTCCTGTAACCGGTTTGCTTCCGGTGTTGTGCGCTCCGCCGGAATTTCCCTGTCGCCAATGATAATGGCGTCCGTACCAATCAACCCCACCTTTTTTTCCGCCATCTCCAAAATACTTTTCAGCAGATGCGAAATGGTGGTTTTTCCATTCGTACCTGTCACGCCAATGACTTTCAACGTGCGCGACGGATGCCCATAATACGCGCAGGCAGCTTCCGCCAACGCTTGTTTTGTGTCTTGCACCAAAAGTTCGGCTGCGCCGCTGCCCGTCTCTCTTTCTGCAATCACGAGCGCAGCGCCGGCCTCTACTGCCTGCGCTGCTAAATCATGTCCGTCAATATGCGCTCCGCGGATACAAACAAACACGCTTCCCTGTTTTACCTCCCGCGTGTCGCGCGTTACGCCGCAAACTTCCGCGGACGGATTCCCAGTAAACGAACGGTGTTGTATGTCTTTGATGAGTTGTGCTATCGTCAATGTAATCCCCCCGCCCTTCTTCTTCTATCCTGCCGGCTGCTGTTCCCCCTGAAATTCTACCGTCACGGCGCTTCCTGCCGGCAGTTTTGTGCCTGCCGCCGGCTCCTGTTTCACAGATTTTTGATTGTTGCCGCCGCCGACCACTTTCGCATTCAATCCACTGTCTGTCAATATCTTGTTCACTTCCGTCGCTGTTCTGCCAACAACGTCCGGCACTGTCACCATATTCGCCTCGGTATTGGCGCCGTCCGTATAAATTGTCACGCCGGAATATTCTTTCAATGTCGTACCCGCTTTGGGCTCCTGCGCTGTGATTGTCGTACCGGTTCCCACAATTTTTGCCCCCAGACGGAAACTGGTCAGACTGTTTTTCGCTTCATCAACCGATTTCCCTGTCACGTCCGGCACGGTAGTCATCATAGCGGCCAATTCTTCTTGTGTGTAATTCGGTTCAATATTGTAATATTGCATGATTTCTTCCACAATTTTACCCGCTGCCGGCGCCGCTGTCTGTCCGCCGTAGTAGGACTCCCCTTCCGGTTCGTCCAAAATCACCAAGACAACCACTTGCGGGTCATCAATCGGCGCGGCGGCAACAAAAGAACCAATATATTTGTTGTTTCCGCGCGGCAGTTTTTCACTTGTTCCGCTTTTTCCGCCAATCCGATAGCCTTTCACTGCCGCTTTACTGCCGGAATCATTCACAACGGTTTCCATCACCAATTTCAATTGTTCCGAAGTTTCTTTGGAAATCGGCTGCCGAATAATTTCCGGCTGTATGTCTTCTACAATATTACCATTACTGTCTTTAATCTGCTTCACAATATGCGGACGGTACATAACGCCGCCATTGACCAGCGCCGACACCGCCGTCACTGTTTGCAGCGGCGTGATGCCAAATCCCTGTCCAAAAGACGCAGTAGCAAGTTCTGTCGAGTGAAAATTTTCATAGGAATGGAACGGCCCTACCGCTTCGCCCGGCATATCGAATCCGGTGAGTTCCCGAAAACCGAACGCCTTGTAGTAACGATAAAAATCCTCCTGCCCGATTTTTTCTCCAACGCTCATCAGACACGGGTTACAGGAATTTACCAGTCCCTGTAAAAATGTTTGTGAACCATGTCCCGATGTTTTCCAGCAGTGGATTTTTGCGTCGCCCACTTCTTTCACACCAGTGCAATTATAGGTGTCCTGCAGGGTCGTCACCTTTTCCTCCAGCGCCATGGCACAGGTAATCAATTTAAATGTGGAACCTGGTTCATAGGTATCCACAACCGCCTTGCTGCGCCACATTTTTTGCAGTTCTTCCGCCATTCGCTTGTTATATTCCTCTTCCGGCAATTGCTCAATTTCCTGCTGCAATTGCTGGTTGGTAAGCTGGCGCGGATTATTCAAATCATAGTTGGGATAGTTTGCCAATGCCAAAATTTCACCGGTCTGCGGCTGCATCACAATGGCGCTTGCCCCATTTTTCACTTTATTGTCAATACATGCCTGTTCCAGATTTTTTTCCACAAAATGCTGAATCGTTTCGTCAATGGTCAGCACCAGATTGTTGCCGTCTTCTGCATTATAGTATTTTTCATATTCAAAGGGCGCCGTCGCACGGTTATTTCCTGCCTTGACCACTTTTCCGCTTGTGCCTTTTAAATATTTATCATAAATACTTTCGATGCCCTCCAACCCTTGATTGTCCGCCCCTGTGAACCCAATCACGTGGCTGGCAAAATTACCGTAGGGATAATATCGTTTGGTGTCCTCCACCATGGAAATTCCCGTCAAATCATGTCCTTTGAGTTCTTCATCGGAAAGCTTGTTGCCATTTTCATCTTTTCCGCTGATATATTTCCGGATTTGACTTGCCGGATCGGATTCCACCCGT
>CAMNSU010000155.1 GCA_946555455.1 uncultured Clostridia bacterium
AAAAGGAGTGTTGAATTCATGAAGAAAAGAATGGGGTTGTTTTTGGCGCTTTCTATGATAGCTGCAATGTTGACGGCTCCTGCAGCAACGCAGGCGGCGTCCAGCGTCTATGCGCCGGCGGCAACCAAACAACAAATTATGGACATGGCTGATAAATACAGCGATTCGCAGAGCTCCACCTTTATGATACAAGACGGGAATTTGTATCGGTGGGGTAGTGGTGTTGCAACGCCGACCAAAGTGGATTTCGGCGAAGAAAAAGTAAAAATCATCCGTGTTTCTCATGTAGGGAGTCTTGCTTTGACCGAGAGTGGAAAAGTCTATGGTTGGGGCGGCAACTATGATTTTGTAGTTTGTCCTTATGGGGCAAATAATGGATATGATGCCGGCGGACAATATACAGAACCGCAGCTTTATCCACAGTCTGCTTTCGGTGACGAAAAAGTGGTGGATATCCGCATAGCCAGATATGCCGGCGCGGCGAAAACAGAAAGCGGCAAATGGTATGTTTGGGGAACCAAACCATATGTGAGTATTTTTGCGCCGACCAGTACCGCTACTACGCGCTATCCGTTTGCGATTGCTGATACCTTTTCAGACGAAATGCTTGGCGGACGGGAAATTGCCGACATTCAGTTCACAGGACACATCAGTACCACAATGGTGTTGACAACGGACGGCGAATTGTTTATCTGTGGTAGCTACAGCGGTCGCGGTGACGAAATAGTAAGTGGTAAAAAGACGATTATTGCACCGACCGAAGAGGAAGAAGGCAAGCCCTATCAGCTTACGGCAGCGGGTAACGCCATGGCGGGACGCAAAGTGAAACAAATCAGTTCCATCAATGCCGACTATATCATGGTGCTGGACAATCAGGATTGTGTTTGGACATGGGGAAGTCCAACATCAGATAATGGAAACTACGGTTCAACGGGACGAGAAGATATTAATAATGACAATACGGCGGCGGGATCACTTTGGTCCAATACGCCGAAAGTTGCCTTTAATGCCGCACGCTACGGCAAGACGATTACGGCAATTGAGGCATATAAGCAAGGTAGCGTTATCTACTGCGACGACAACTCCATTTATGCGGCAGGTAAAAGTGCCAACCACTGGATGGGCACGGCGTATGGCACCGTAGTGAACAAATATGTGCAGGTGCTGGAGAACGTTAGCGCCAAGGAAACTATTTTGTCTGTCGCGGTTGGGAATTCGGGCGCAAACGTGATGACGGCGACCGGTAACGGCTATTTTGCCGGTGACAACAGCAGCGGCGCGGCAGGAAACGGTACCACGGAAACGCTGCCGCCGGGCGAAGTGGAATATTCTCCGCTGCCCGACATGCCGCCCATGAAACCGCAGTCCAAAAACCAACTGTCCATGACAATCGCCACCACAACGCTGGAAGGCAACCCGATTGTCTATTCTTCGGAAAACGGAAATATTGACGATGTACAAATTAAAGTAGGACAGCGGTTCACTGTCAATATTTATATGGAAGATTTTGCAAAAATCAATGCATTCTATATTCCGTTGTCGTTTGACCCTGCCTATGTGCAGGTGGTAGACGACGATGGTCGTAAATATTCAGCGGACACGCTGGCGCACCCGGGCTTTAATGGAAAATCAGGTTTGAAAACAAAACTGAAAACGCAGGTCTATAATCCTGATTCCATTAGCACCGCATGGATTGGCGGCGTATTGACAGAAAACGCCAGTCTGCCGGTGGTAGACAACGAACAAGGCTATGTATCCGTGATGGGTACTGCGGATTCCGACGGAGATTTGAACTGCCGCATTTCCGGAAAACAATTGATGTATAGCATAGAATTCGTTGGCGTTGATGAAACACCAAGCATTCCGAGTGTGATTAAAACAAATTTTGATATTACATCAGAAAAAGACACACTTTGGCCAAGAGAAGCGCAGTGGTTTGCCTATAAAGACAAAAACGCCAATGTAGAAGAAGGATGGGCATTTGAAAATCCGGACTTTTTCGATATGCGCTTTAAAATTGAGCCGTTGGTCGATATGCTGCTGAATCTGTACCGTGATGAAACAACACTGGTACAGGATAAAGAAACGGTGGGAACCACAGAATATTATACCATTGACAAACGTAATCTGAACGCAAAATACAGAGTGACGGCAAATCCAAGTCCGGTCTATGCTTCCTATCCCAATATGGATCAGTGGACATGCGAATTTGCAGATAGCAACGGTACGACAGCGGCCGTTTCGGATTACATTCAAATTTTGGATAAAGACAATCCGACCTATTTTGAATTCCAGATTGACCCGATTATCGGCAGCAATACGAATGTGTTGGACGCGGAAGACGGAACTTTTGTGCCGGCATATATTAAAATTACAGGAACAAATGATAAAATTCCGGCGACCGACAACGGACCGCTGGGCAGCCGTACCATCTATATCATGATTACGGATAATGTACCGGCGCCGGGCAGCGTTTCCATCAGCAATAAAGATGAATTTAACGATCCGGAGGGGATTGGCGGAATATTCCGCGTGAATGATTCTTCCAAAGAGGAATTCCGTAAACCGCCCTATAATCTCACGCTGGACAGCACATTCACCTTTAAAGCAGCGTTTACGCTGGCAGAGGGAATGGATGAATGCAGCAAAGACGTGAAATGGGAACTGATGAACGTCATTCAGCGCGACGACGCCGGAAACATTGTGCAAACAACGCCGCTTGTGACGGATACCTCCGCACCGGTGGTCATCACAGACACGCCGGTTGTAGGCGAAGTGCCGACTTGTTCTGTGAAAGCGCAGACTTCAACGGACGACACGGACGACATTGTGCTCAAGCTGTCCTCAGCGATAGATCCTGACATCTGCGATTATGTCCCGATTGACGTGCGTTTGGCGCCGTATGCCATCAACTATCCGAGTGATGTGATTACGCTGGTGTTCGGCGAAGGATTGAAACAGACCTACAATTTGAAAGATAAAATGACAGTATCGCCTGTAGATGCAGTGGATTATACTGTGGAATATGTCAGCACCGTTCAGGTGGTAGACAACCGTACGGGAGCAGGCGTCGTGACAAGAACACAGCCGAATGTAACGGTTGACCCGAATACCGGAATCATGGCGACAGTCCGTGCAGATGCGGAATATAACAAAGATTCCTATGATATTGTGACGGTTCAGGCAAAAGTGATGCTCAAAGGAAAAGAGCAAATCATTCAGAAAAAGCTGGAAGTTCATGTTGTCAATGCGGTGCCGCCCAGTGACATGTATATAGATGTCATCAATAACGCGGGCGCAAATAAGGACTATATTAAATTCTCTATTGGAAGTAATATATCGCTGCTGAGCCCAGGGGATGACTTAACGCTTTATCGTGACTTTGCCAGTGATGAAGTGCTGGTGAAATATACCAATCTGACAGCAGAGCAGATTAAAGATTTGGTGGAGATTGGGTTTAAGGTGCCGGCAGTGGAAAAAGACGGCGAGGTATATGCACTCAATCCGGCAGGCGGCACTATCGGCTATAAACTCAACCGCAAAGGCGACAAGGAATATGCCAAAGTGCCGGTGGACTATGACCCCGAGGCAATTAAAGTGTCCGGTTATGTGCGGTTATTTGGGAAAAAGGCAAACCGCAGCGCAAACAACGGCGTAACGGTGACAATTAACGGTATTGTCGGAAAAGACGGCAAACCGCTGTCCACAACAACGAAATCCAACGGAATGAATTATGGCTATTTTGAATTTGAACAATACATTCCGGCAAAGAGTTATACCATGACGATTTCAAAAACAAACTATTTGACAAGAACGATTGAATTTGTCGTGAAATCCAGTGATAATTTTGAAATCTCTACGCTGGAAAAACCGATTGAGATATATCCGGGCGATTTGGACGGAAAACGCGGCATTCAATATGATGATATCAACGAATACCGTATCAACTGGGTAGGCAGATATATCAGAAGAGGCGACACTATGAACATGGCGACCTTTGAGTCCTTCAATTTCTATGATGAACAAGTGCCAGTTCCAACGGATACCATCAATCTGTATGATATCGGTCTGTTAATCATTCGGGAAGGAATGCAGAGTTCTGACTATAGTCCGTGGTTCGTTGAATAAGCAGAGCGGCGGAAAAACGGAATGACCGCTTGGAGCGAAATTTGCAGAAAAGCAGTCTG
>CAMNSU010000156.1 GCA_946555455.1 uncultured Clostridia bacterium
GTCCGCCACATCAATACAAAAGCCGCAGCAGAGGGCGACTCTGCTGCGGCTTTCAGTCCGCTTTAGCCAAACACCTCACTAGAGCATGATTTTGCCCAGAGCAGGTATCACAATTTTATTTTTGATATCCGTTTGGATTTTGTTGCTGCCACCGCCAGGAATCTTCGCACATTTCCTCCAAATCCCGTACAGCTTTCCAGCCCAATTCCTTTTCTGCCTTGGAAGGGTCGGCATAGCAAGTTGCAATATCTCCCTCGCGGCGCGGCTGGATTTCATACGGAATTTTATGTCCGCAGGCTTTTTCTGCCGCCGCCACAATCTGCAGTACAGAATATCCATGTCCCGTACCGAGATTGTATACGGAAACGCCCGCTTTTTCTTTCAGTTTTTCAACTGCTTTTACATGTCCTGCTGCCAAATCCACAACATGGATATAATCACGCACACCCGTACCGTCCGGTGTATCATAATCATCACCAAACACGCCCAGTCGTTCCAATTTTCCGACTGCAACCTGCATAACATATGGCATCAAATTGTTCGGAATTCCCTTGGGATCCTCTCCGATTTTACCACTCTTATGCGCGCCAATCGGATTGAAATATCTCAGCAATACCACATTCCATTCTGCGTCCGCTGTATGCAAATCTGTCAGAATCTGTTCCAGCATGGACTTTGTCCAGCCATAGGGATTGGTGCAAACGCCTTTCGGACAATTCTCGGTAATCGGAATTTCCGCCGGGTCACCATAAACTGTTGCAGAAGAACTGAACACAATATTTTTAACGCCATGTTCCCGCATCACCTCACACAAAACCAGCGTGCCGGCAATGTTATTTTGGTAATATTCCAGCGGCTTGCGCACTGATTCGCCAACCGCTTTCAATCCTGCAAAATGCACCACGCTGTCGATGGATTCTTTTTCAAAAATCTTTTCCAGTCCTGCGCGGTTCAAAATATCCTCTTCATAGAATGTAACTTTCTTTCCTGTGATTTCTTCTACCCGTTTGACCGATTCCATACAAGCATTGCTCAAATTATCTACAACAACCACGTCATATCCTGCATTTAGCAGTTCTATACAAGTATGACTGCCAATATATCCTGCTCCGCCTGTTACTAAAATTGCCATTTGTCATTTCCTCCTTGTTTATTTAAACTTTCTCACAATTTCCTGCATGGTCTCCCATTTCTTTTCCATATCCGCAACCAATTTTAGCTGCGTACGACAACGGTCTAAATTCTGTCCTTCCCGATGAATTTTAAAATAGGTATCTCCCTGCAAATAGTCTGTGAAAAAGCGCATACCGCATTCATATGTCATCACTTTGGCGCCCATCGGCAAAAGTTCAATTTCTTTTTCCGTCAGCTTACCGCCGCAGCCCTCAATAAACCCTTTTGTATATACTTCAAACAAGCCCATATCACAGGACACCTTGGACAAATCCGGTTCGTCCTCATCCGCCGTGCTTGCACCAAAGCGAATGGAATCTCCGAAGTCATTCATTGCCAGACCTGGCATAACCGTATCCAAATCAATGACACACAGTCCTTTGCGTGTTTTGCTGTCCATGAGAACATTGTTTAGCTTGGTATCATTATGTGTCACACGCAGCGGAAGTTCCCCTTTTGCCTGCATGTCTCCAAACACATTTGCAACGTCCTCACGCGCCAAAATAAATTCAATTTCCTCTTTGACGCCTGCCGCACGACCGCAAATATCCTCCGCCACTGCTTTTTTGAAAACCTCAAAACGCGCTTTCGTATCGTGAAAATGCGGAATGGTCTCATGCAGTTGTTCTGCCGGAAAATCCGAAAGCAGCCGTTGAAAATTTCCAAATGCAACCGCGCTCTGGTAAAAATCTTCCGTTGTCTCCGCGCGGTCAAGACTGATGGTGTCGGCAATAAACGGATAACACCGCCAGAAATTTTCTGCCTCATCTACATAGTATGGCTTGCCGTCCTGCGCATATACAATAGACAGCGTCTCACGCTTGGGGTCGCCGCCGTTTTCTGCAATCTTTTTTTTCAAATGTCCGGTGACATTCGCGATATTTTCCATCAGCAAAATCGGTTCTGTGAAAATTTCCGTGTTCATTCTCTGCAAAATCAAAATTTCTGCCGGAACGCCTTCTCCGCGCTCTAAAACAATGCGGTAAGTATCATTGATATGCCCGCTGCCGTAGTTCACGCCGCCCGATGTTTTTTGGTCGCCACAAAACTGTTTTATGGCATTTTCCAATTGCGTTTGTGTCACAGGTTTCATTTTGTTCCCTCCCATAAATTCTGCGGATAGACGCCCGTCTCTTTCAAATGGCGGATTGCCGCCATCACCATCGGTTTATCCTCTTTATAGGTAACGCCATACCATTTATCCGCCGAGGTCAGCACCGCCGCTTTTGCCTTTTTCTCTGTTAAAAGCGCGCTAACCACAGACGGCAGAAAATATTCGCATTTGAGCGGATTATTTTTCAGCCCCTCGTCCAGAAAAGCAGAAAACCGTTTTTGCATTTCCGGCAAAATACTATGTGTAAATCCCCACATATTCATAGATACAACCGTATCCGGAGCCAGTTCTTCCCATGACGCTCCGTCGTCCTCGGAAAACATAATTTTATTTTCCCGCTTTTCAATGCGTGTACGTTCCTGAATACCGCTTAAATATCCTGCACCATCTACCGTACAAACGCCGCGCGCCACATGACCGTTTTCCGTCACAGTGTTTTCCAGGCGATATCCAACCATGGCGTAGGAATACGTTTCTCCGTCTTCATGATTAGATAAATAATCATAGATTTTTTGGAACGCTTCCACACCATAATAATCATCTGCGTTAATCACTGCAAACGGTCCGTCTATCACGTCCGCCGCGCTTAATATAGCATGTGCGGTTCCCCATGGTTTTACGCGTCCGTCAGGTACCTGATATCCATCCGGAAGATTCTCCAATTCCTGATATGCATAGGCAACGTCAATGATTTTTTCCATTCGGTTGCCAATCGCTGCGCGGAAGTCCGCCTCATCTTGACGTTTTATAATGAATACCACCTTTTCAAACCCTGCACGTTTTGCATCAAAAATGGAAAAATCTACGATAATATGTCCCTGTTCATCAATAGGGTCTATTTGTTTTAGTCCGCCGTAACGGCTGCCCATACCTGCCGCCATAATGACCAATACCGGTTTTTTCATTATTTTTGCCCCCTAAGAAATATTTTAATACCATTGCTTTCCTTATATCATACTGCATAATACGCCAAATGTCTTTATCTTATTTTCACAATAATTTGCACAATACGCAATTTTTATTTGCATTTTCCGCAAAAATGCGGTATAATAGTCATATTGATTATACCAGAAGGCACTACGCTGCCGTCAAAGCCGCTTATAAAAGCCACCTGACGGCGAAAAAAAACGTAAAATAACATCAATCCATAATCTTGTGTAGGAGGTTCTGTCAATGCCATATGCACCTATTCCACTGCGACAGGAAATTACAGTGGAAGAAATATATACCATCCACTATTTTGAATACCGCAGTGATTTTCGTTTTCCGGGCGAAAGCCATGATTTCTGGGAATTCTGCTATGTGGATAAAGGCGAAGTCCTGATTACTATGGACGAAAAAGAATGCGTCCTCAAAAACGGCGACATCGTTTTCCACAAACCGAAAGAATTCCATTCGGTCGCTGCCACAGGGACTTCCGCCCCCAATCTTGTGGTGATATCTTTTCAATGTATCGGCGAAGCAATGCGTTTTTTTGAGAATAAGATTCTGCATGTGGATAATGCGGAACGAAATTTGCTCGCCCAAATCATTTTGGAAGCCAAAAACTGTTTTGCGCATCGATTAGACGACCCGTATCAAACCAAAATTGTGAAAAAGGATTCTGTGCCGTTTGGCGCGGAACAATTTCTGCGCTTATATTTGGAGCAGTTTCTCCTGCACATCGTGCGGCGGAATACAATAATCCCACAATCGACCCCCCCCTTTTAAAAAACCACCAACAAAAAAAGCGACGCTGAAATTTTTCAGCGCCTGATTCTTTATTTACAGGAACAT
>CAMNSU010000157.1 GCA_946555455.1 uncultured Clostridia bacterium
GATACTGCTCGCAGCAAGCGGCAGCGCAAATAATAATATTTTATTCCATAGTGAACCGTGAAGTAAATCCAGTTCTTGTTTTTCTTTTTTTGTTTGCATATATGAATTTCCTCCCAATATATATGTAAAAAAGGCGGCGTATCATGTACGCCGGTTTGGGTTTTGATAATTTGAGTCAGATTGTTATTGTGCTGTAGAAGAGGAGTTAGAAAAGTTATCTCAAGATAACTTTTCTAACTCCTCTAGCCATGCGCTTGCGCTGGCGTCGCTGGGCATACGCCAATCGCCGCGCGGAGAGAGCGCAACAGACCCAACTTTCGGACCGTCGGGCAGACAGGAACGTTTAAATTGTTGTGAGAAAAAACGGCGATAGAACAGTTTGAGCCAAGATAAAATGGTTTCATGGTCAAACTGCCCTGCGAACGCATAGTCTGCCAGCCGCAATACTTTCGCGGGCGGAAATCCGAAACGAATCGCATAGTATAAGAAAAAGTCGTGCAAATCGTAGGAACCGACGATTTCTTCCGTTTTTTGTGCAATATCGTCACCGGAGGGCGGAAGTAATTCCGGACTGATGGGCGTTGCTAAAATATCTAACAATACTTCCTTCAGTTTTATATCTTTCGCTTGCGCTGCTTCATATTCGACAATGTGGCGCACCAATGTTTTGGGAATGGAAGCGTTGACGCCGTACATGGACATGTGGTCGCCGTTATAAGTCGCCCAGCCCAGTGCAAGTTCCGATAAATCGCCGGTGCCAATCACAATGCCACCGGTTTGATTGGCAATGTCCATCAGAATTTGTGTGCGTTCCCGCGCCTGTGCATTTTCAAATACAACAGAATAATCGTCTGCGGCATGACCGATATCGGAAAAATGCTGCCCCACGGCGGCGGCAATGTCAATGGTGCGCAGCGTGACGCCCAAGCTTTCACAAAGCAGTTCCGCATTGGTTTTGGTGCGCGCTGTCGTACCGAAACAGGGCATAGTGACTGCTACAATATCCTTACGCGGGCGGGAAAGCTGATCCATTGCCCGAACGGTTACCAGCAGCGCCAGACAGGAATCCAAACCGCCGGAAATACCAACAACTGCCGTTTTGCTGTAGGAACGCTGTAGCCGCGTTTTGAGTCCCTGTGATTGCATAGCCAGAATCTCTTCACAGCGGTTTGATAAATCTGCTGCACCGGCAGGCACAAAGGGACGCGGCGAAACCGTACGGGTCAGCGCCGTTTCGGTTTTCGGCATGGAGAAAGAAACCGTTTGATAGCCGGACGTTGGCGCAGCATTGGTATAGGTGCTCATGCGCTGCCGTTCATGGCGCAGACGAAATAAATCGATTTCCGTGCATATCAATTGATTTTGAAACAGAGGGCTTTCTGCGAGCAAAGTACCGTTTTCGCAAATGATATGATGCCCTGCAAATACCATATCGGTTGTAGATTCCCCATCTCCGGCATCTGCGTAAATATAGCCGCAGAGCAGTCGTGCAGATTGGTTTTGCACCAAGGCGCGTCGATAATCGCTTTTTCCGATGGTCTCATCGCTGGCGGAACAATTTACAATCAGATAAGCGCCGGACGGTGCAAGGTCGTTAGAAACCGGATTCGCAACCCAGACGTCTTCGCAGATTTCAATGCCAACCGTAAATTCCGGCAGTTCCTTACAGGAAAACAGCAGTTTTGCGCCAAAGGGGCAAGTGAGCGCACCGATGGTAACGGTGGTGTTATCAGCGGGAGCAGGCGTGAAATATCGTTTTTCATAGAATTCGCCATAATTGGGAATATGCGTTTTTGGTACAATGCCCAGCAGACTACCGTCATGAATCACGGCGGCGCAGTTGTACAACCGGTATCCTACGCGCAGCGGCAGTCCGACGACAATGACGGCTTGTATGCCGTGACTATAGGAGACAAGTTCCAAAAGCGCTTGCTGCGCTTCGTCAGTCAGCAGAGATTGCAGAAACAAATCGCCGCAGGTGTAGCCGGTGATACACAGTTCGGGAAGCACCAAAAGATGTGCGCCCTGCTGCTGTGCTAAATCTATTTGTTTTTTGATTTCGCCCAAGTTTGCCTGACAGTCGGCAATGGTGATGTGTGGTGTTGCTGCCGCCACTTTGATAAAACCATGTTGCATATAGGTCGCCCCTTTTATTGAAATGTTCACTATCTACTATTTTATATCTTGTGCAATTGTTTGTCAAATTATTTTCCATATATAAAAAAGAATTCAGAAGAGAGAACAGCAAAGCAATGGTTTCATGCCGGAAAAATTGTGGAAGCTGCCCATTGTATTCGGTTTGTTTTTGTAGTATAGTAGGCATATCAAGTGATGAAAGAAGTGTGCGGGACATGAAATTGGCAGTGATGGCGGATTTACATGTGGATTTGGTACCGGGAGCGCAGCGGCGGTTGACGGACTTTTTCGCAGCAGCGCGGCGGGAACATGCGGATATGATTGTAAACTTGGGGGATTTTGCCGCGCCAGGGCCGGAAAATCAGTGGGTTGCTGATATGTGGAGAAGCTGTCCTGTGCCGCACTGTATGGTATTGGGCAATCATGATATGGACGAAAGCGACAAAAGCGGAGTGATGCAATTCTACGGATTGAAACGGAGCTATGATACCTTTGTTTTTGAAGGCGTACAGTTTATACTATTGGATACGAACCATTTTGAGAGAAACGGTATATGCTATGATTATGCATACCGGAATTATTTTGGCAAACAACGTGAATTTTTGGGCGCAGAACAGCGGCGGTGGCTGCGTGATGTATTGACGCAGACGGAATTGCCGTGCATACTGTTTAGCCATGAAGGCTTGGAAAATACAGGAGATAAAGAAGATGTGCTCGCAATCTTAAAAGAATATCGGGACAAGATGGTGGCGTGCATCAATGGACATAATCATGTAGATGGTGTGACAGAACAAGAAGGAATTCATTTTTTGGATGTGATTAGTATGTCGCAGCATTGGATTGGGGAAACAACACAATTATTAACAGCAGAAGAATGCGCAGGATATTTCACGGAAGAAACGTTCCGGCAGTATCCATTTTTAAAATATATGACGCCGCTGGCGGAGGCAATGTATGAATTTGTGGACATTGATTTGGAGAAAAGACAAATATCTGTTTCAGGGACGCGGAGTAGCTTTGTCGGGAGAAGTCCGGTGGAACGCGGTCATAGCGGAACCATCAATGGCATTGCAATGACGGCAGAAGTGAAAGAGAGAACGTTTTGCTGGGGATAAGAGAACACAAACAAAGAGGGCGGTGTTATTTCACACCGCCCTCTTTGTTTGCGTGGTATGGTTTTGATGTGGAAACAGCGGTTTATCACTATGAAAATTTAGTCGGCAATAAAGTTTCCTGAAGTTAACTCTTTGCCGATTGCATATAACAATTGCAATGCGGCATCTTTGCAGTCATTGGGGACAGGGCGAATCAGCATGTGAGATTCAAAAGTAAAGGGACCCGGAAATGCAATCTCGTGAAGCGCCTGCATAATGGGTTTCCACTCAATAGTTCCGTAAAATGGGGCGGTATGTTGGTCTTGCTTTCCGTTGCTGTCTTGAATATGCACCGCTTTGAGACGGCTGCCAATCATGCGGAGCATGTCGGGTTGTGAAACCCCTTGGATATGCGCGTGCCCTGTATCCCAGCAGACGCCGACATGGGAGGAACCTAAGGTGTCCACAAGGTCTATGAGATTTTCTGTTTTGGCAGTATAGAGTCCCTCCATGCCGCTATAACGACCAAACTGGTCCGCCATATTTTCGATGGCAATGCCAATGCCAGCGTCTTCCGCAAGCTGCACGAACGGTTCAAACCAACGAAGGTTGGCATCTTTCAGTGCTTGCGTATGTGCAGCGTCAAAACTGCCCGGGAAGGTGCCGGCATGAAAAACAAGCCATGGAATGCCCAGCATGGCAGCAGCGCGAATGCTGCGCTTTGCCTGTTTATATAGACGGTCGCTTTTTTCGCCTTCGCTGAAAATGGGATAAATGGGAGCATGACCTTGCACATAAGTAATACCATGGTTTTGCCCATATGTTTTGAT
>CAMNSU010000158.1 GCA_946555455.1 uncultured Clostridia bacterium
TTTTTTTTTTTTGTTGTTGTATTTTTGTTTTCTTTTTGTGTTTTTTATAAAAAAACTTTGTTTTTTTGTAACTAATCATAAAATATTGAAGCATTTTTAATAAAAAACACACGACGTTGGGGAGGGAACGGAAAATGAAAAAGCTAAAAAGCGTTTTGTGCATGGTTTTGGTCATTGTTATGTTTGCAGTGGGCGGCGGAACTGCCGTATTCGCTGACGACCTCATATTTGACATGGAGGGACTTGGCATAACAGAGGGTGTAGAGAATGTGCGAGGAAGAGTAAACGAGACGGTGGCGCGCGAGGAGTTCTGCCGGCTGGTTGTGAACATGATGGGATATCAAAGTGTGGCGGACATGGCGGAGTACACAGATAGGTTTGAAGATATCGCGGACAGCAAGTATAAAAATGCCATCAGACTGATGTATAGCTTGAATTTGATATCCGGCGACAATGAGAAAACCTTTTCACCGAAACGGGCAATTACGGTAAAAGAAGGAACAAAAATTCTTGTCGACGCGTTAGGGTATAACCCGACAGTGCCTGAAAGAACGCTGGATGCATATTATATTGTCGCATCAGGTCTTGGGCTGCTGCGTGGGGTGAATGCAGACGGAGACGTTTTGAATTTTCAAAACGTCCTTGTGATGATTGACAATGCGCTGGACATTGACAGAATGGTATATTCCTACACCGGCAGTCAGGGCGCGTATAAGAAAGATACGGGCAATACCTATCGCAATGCGCTTTTATACAGTGCAAAAAATGACATTATCAAGTTGAGAGGTGTTGTGACAGCAGACGTCAGTACATATTTGAATACCAAAAGAACCTCTCTTGATGCAAACCAACTGGAAATCGAAGGCAAGATATATACTTTTGAAACCGAGGCGCCCATAGGACTGGTGGGGCAGATGACAGAGTTTTATGTGAAAGTCACGGAAGATGACGAGCGGGTGTTTAAAATAGCGCCTATAGCAAAGAACAACGTTTACAGTTTTGACAGCGAAGACTTGGTTTCCGCGGCGCAAAATACGCTTCGGTTTGAAAACGATAAAATAACGGTTTCGCAGAGCGCCAAGTATATTTATAATAATAGATTAAAACCGGATTTCAGCATAAATGACTTAAACCGTCTTGAAAATTTTAAGGCGCGGGCAATTGACTGTGACGGAGACGCTGTGTATGAGACAATATTTGTGGAAGAATATATAGATTGCATTGTGGAACGGATTTATGAAAGCGATTCTTTGGTTTATCTGAAAGCGCCTACCCAATTCCGCGGTATGAAGTATATAGATTTGGATACAGATGACAAGGATTTTTATGTGCAGTTGTTGAATGAAAACGGCGAAAAAATGACCTTTCAGGACATCAAAACGGATATGGTGCTCAGCGTTGCGGCAAGTGAAGACGGCGAAGCGCTGAAAGTATATGCTTGTGATAAAATTGTCACCGGAACCATTACAAGCCATTCCGATACGCATATTACAATTGGCGGCGAGGAATACAGAAATCAGGTTGATGAAACAGAGGTAACGATTGGCGTGCAGGCGCGCGCGTATATAAATTTTGACGGAGTGGTTGTGTTTATCGACTATCCGTCGGATTCTTTGGACTATGCATATGTATATGCGCTGCAATCCAAAGGCGGGATTTCAACGGAATTGCAAGCAAAACTTTTGATACCCGGACCGGTGTCGGTGAAATATACAGAGACAGAGGACGAGGACGGCGGCGCTGCCACCAGAACGCCGAAACTGTTTTGCCGCAACAGCGATATCATCGTGCTGAATCTTGCGGAGAAAGTGTCGGTAAACGGAACGAGGGTGGGACGAGAGAATCTTGCAGACACTGTTTTGAACAAGCCGGTTACCTATAAATTAAACAGCGAGGGTAAAATCAGTGCGCTGGACGTGCTACAGCCTGCTGATATGACAAGTTCTAAATATTATAATGCAAACGAGCTTACTTTTGGCAAAACAGGAGATGTGGCGTTTGGTATCACGCAGGACCGTACACGGTCTATCTGTCTGCCAACCAACGCATCAGCAAGTGATGACGACTTAAAAGAGTTTGTGGAATTGTTAAACGGCGTTCAGTACAATGTGGTGGGATATGCACTGAATGATTCCACCCATATCGTAGATATTTTGGTGATGAATTCCGAAATGCGTTCCGGCACTGCCGGTATCACAAATTCCTCCAGTGATGTGGCAATGGTTGACAGTGTGAAAACGGTGTCGGCGGAGGACGGAGAAGAACGCATTGTGGTAAGCATGATATTTGAAAAGGAGCTTAAGGATTATACGGTATCTAATTTGATTCAGGACGCTAAGAGTTTCCAGCGGCTTAAATGCGGAGATTTAATTGCCTTTTCATTGGATGCGTTCGACAATCTGAACGGTTATGAAGTGATTCAAGGCGCTGACAACTACTATGATTATATTTTGGGTGAATACACAGAGAATGAAAAATTTTGCGGAATCGTTGCGGATATAGAGTATAACACCATTTCCAACAAAAAGAACCGGTGGATTCATTTGCTGCATGTAAGGTCTGCAGATGAAAGCATTCAAACCGTCTATGAAGTGCTTGCACGCGGAAGTATGCCGGTGTTTGTGATAGAGAATCAGCGCAGTGTGAGAGCCGGAACGATGGATGATGTAAGACCGGACGGAAGAATCTTTGTGCTGTCCAAAACCGATGTTCCAAGAGCAGTTGTAGTCGATAACAGAGACTAGAGGAGGGAACGTTATGAAAAAAATGATGAAAAAGATATTAACCACCGCCATGGCGGCAACTATCATGCTGCAAGCTTCCTTTTCCGCGCTTCCGGTATCGGCGGCGGAAGGAACTTCGGTATACTCCGCAGATTTTAGCAGCAGCAAAATCTTGGAGAGCATGACAACAAGTAATCTGGAGACCTATGGAAAAGAGATGAAGGTTGAAAACGGAGCGCTTGTCATACAAAGTAAGGACGGTAGTACCCAAAAAAAGATGTCGAATATAGATTTGCCGATTACCGCCACCTTAGAGAAGGACGAAGAGAACGGAACTGTCACCACTACAGAAACGCTCAGCGGCAGACTGGCGCTGGAAATGGATATAGAGCATAATGTAAACAATGGCGCGCGGTGGGAAGTTAGACCGAGGCAGGATGCAGAGGAGTATGGACAGATACGGTTTAACAACGATAAAAATGCTAGCACTAGTATATTATATGCCGGTCAACCGGCAGCCGTTTATACCCTTGAAGCGATACCTTTTAAGCAAAAGAGTACAGCCCGCATGGAATTTGATACAAATGAAAAGAAGTTTTATTTGAAAGATAATGGAAGCGCCGATTTTTTGCAAAATACATGTACCAATGGCTTTTTGAATAGTATTAGAATTTCTGTTATTTCACAGATGGACACAACCTCCTATATAAAAATCAGTCGGCTGGAGTTGCTTAAACTGCCGGGCGGTACGCCGAGTGCAGATGAAACGGCGCTGACAGCGGCATTAGAAGCAATGCCGGCAAAACTGGCGGACAATATTTCTGCTGTGCAGGAAAACATTACCCTTCCGATGGCAGCGGGCGGCGTTGCAGTGGCATGGGAAAGCAGCAATCCGGCTGTGATTTCCACAGCGGGCGCAGTGACCCGCGGGACGGAGGATACGGAAGTTATTTTAACGGCAACATTAACAAGTGGAAATTTAACGTATAAAAAAGCCTATACAATGACGGTTTCGGCAGAGGAAGAAACGCCCACGCCCACGCCGTCTGAATCGCCGACGGAATCTCCCACACCAACGCCAACCCCTACCCCGACACCAACGCCAACACCTACACCAACGCCAACACCTACGCCTACACCAACTCCTACGCCTACACCAACTCCTACGCCTACACCAACTCCTACGCCTACACCAACTC
>CAMNSU010000159.1 GCA_946555455.1 uncultured Clostridia bacterium
ATAAATAAGTGTCTGGAGTTCAGACGTGTGCTCTTCCTATCTCAATACATCTCCGCGCCCTTCGTTAGATGGCTGCACGCCGTCATAAATCAAAAAGACGCCGCTGCGGATATGGTCGGTAATTACGCGCAGAGAAACATCTGTCTTTTCATCTTGTTTATAGGTCTTGCCGGAAATTTTGCACACGGCTTCCATAATATTTTTAATGGTATCCACCTCAAAAATATTATCCACGTCCTGCATGATAACCGCGAGCCGTTCCAGTCCCATTCCGGTATCAATGTTCGGATGCGCCAATTTATTATAATTTCCGTTTTCATCTTTGTCAAACTGCGTAAACACCAAATTCCAAAATTCCACAAACCGGTCGCATTCACAGCCCACTTTGCAGTCCGGACTGCCGCAGCCATATTTTTCGCCGCGGTCAAAATACAGTTCAGAACAAGGGCCGCAGGGACCCGTTCCAATCTCCCAGAAATTATCTTCCTTGCCAAAGCGAACAATGTGATCCGGCGCTACACCGACTTCTTTTGTCCAGATATCAAACGCTTCATCATCATCTTCATAAATAGAAATCCAAATGCGATCCACAGGCAGTTCCAATTCTTTTGTCACAAATTCCCATGCCCATCTGGTTGCTTCATGTTTAAAATAGTCGCCAAAAGAAAAATTCCCAAGCATTTCAAAAAACGTACCATGCCGCGCCGTCTTTCCGACACGTTCAATGTCAGGTGTACGAATACATTTCTGACAGGTCGTTACGCGGCTTTTCGGCGGCTTCTCCTTGCCTGTGAAATAAGGTTTGAGCGGCGCCATACCTGCATTAATCAACAACAAACTTGCATCATTTTGCGGCACCAGAGAAAAACTCGGCAAACGCAAGTGTTCCTTGCTCTCATAAAACGATAAATATTTCTCGCGTAATTCATTTAATCCATATTTTTTCATTGGCTTCCATCCTCTTCCTCTTCTATATAATTCCTATTTTACGCATTACTTCTAAAATTATAGTAAAAAAAACGCAAATTGTCAATAGTCATCAATAACAAAACGCCAGCAATGCATATAAATTATCAAAAGAATAAACCACTTTACTTTGTGCGTCTCCATATGCACCGAAAATTTCGTCCGGTTCCTCTCGCACCTGATAGAGATTCATCCGCTGTACCGCGTTCCGATACAGCAAACTATCCCCTGTTTTCGCACCAATAATGGCGCTGATAGCATAGGCGGCAGTGGACTGGAAATCGGTTGCCGCTGTTCCTGATTCTTTATCATAGCGGCTAAACAAAGCGCCCTCCGCAACCTGCCGTTTCAGCCATTGCAGCGTCTGCGGCTGTACTTCTCCTACCTCTGCCAAATGCAAAACAGTCAAAAGACTTTCAATGCTGTTGATTTCTTCCGTTTCATAAGTATCCGCCGACAAATTTTTTCTCGTTTGATACAGCGGAACTGTATCACTGATATATCCCCCCTGCAACAATACAAGTGCGTTTTCATATACTTTGTTCCAACGAAAATCCATTTTACCCAATAATCGAAACGCATACAAATTTTGATAACACAGCGTCGCATTTTCCACTTTCAAATGAGAATTTGCGTCATAAGTATCGATAAAATAGCCGTCCTGTACATTATGCCGATATAATTTCCCTGCCATTTTTCTTGCCTGACGGTACAATGCCTTGTTCTGCCAAGTATCATACCCCAAAATCAATGCCTGTATAATGCGCAAATCGTCCACTGCCGCATTCACCGAAGAACATTCGCCTGAACGGCTGTTTTTGCGCCATGACAAAATATCGCCATTCCATAAATTCGTTTGCAAATAGCGATTGCAGCGGTCAAACATTGCGCGGTCATTTTTGTATACCGCCCGCAGCATCAACAATCCGTAAGATTCCGATAAAACGTCATGTCCCGTTGCTAAATCTCCTTTTTGTTCTGTCTCCAAAAAATTCGTATAAATTTCATCCTGCTGCGACATCATATGGTTTTGAAAAAACGCGTCACAAAGCTGCTCATTGCGAAAAAATTCTGCCGCAAACTGCGTCTGCGGTTCTATCAGTTCGCTGAAATCCGGTATATAACAATACCATGCGCCAAACGCCAGCGCTGCGGCAAGCACAACGCTTCCGGCTATGATACAAATTCTTTTTTTCATATCTGCTGCTCCTATCTTGACAACAATATTTTCCTGTGATACCATAAATGCAATACAAAAAGGCGGTGAATCCCATGCTGGTCAGTTGGAATTTATTTTTACAATCCTTTTCTTCTCCTATGCTGGACAAGATTTTCTTGCTATTCAGCTACCTTGGAAACGAATTGATTTTCATGGCGGTTGTCGCCGCAATTTATTTATGCATTGACAAAGAAAAAGGATTGCATTTGGCAATCAGCTTGTTTTCCAGTTTTACATTGAACAGCGGTATAAAAGATTTTTTGAAAATCCCGCGTCCTTTTGAATATAATGACCTGCTGCGACGGATTGACCTTACCATGTCACCCGGCTATTCTTTTCCCAGCGCCCACGCACAGATGTCTTCTTCCATGGCGGTTGGAATCACGCGCTACTATCGGAAAATCGGTGTCTTCTGCTGCATTTTGGCACTGCTGATTGGTATATCCAGAATTTATCTGGGTGTCCATACACCGGTTGACATTTGCGCCGGTTTTGTGCTCGGCATTCTTTGGACGCTGTTTAGTATTTATTTGTCACAAAGACTCATAAAACGCCGAAAATACCTGCTGTTGCTTTACCTATTCCCCTGTTATCTGTTTTATTTTTGGCACCATGACGAAAATTTGTTGAAATTGACTGCTGTTTTTACCTCGTTTTTAATCGGCTATCTGATAGAAGATACCTATTTGCACTACAGTGCGTCATTGAAACTCCATGCAGGACTTAAAATGGTTTTACTGTTGGTTGGCTGTGCCGCAATAAAAATCCCCTTAAAACTGCTGCTGCCGGATATACCGCTTTGTATTTACTTTTCCTATTTTCTGTTGGGGCTTTGGATTAGCTTGTTTTGTCCGTGGCTATTATTAATCTTAAAACAGAAAAAGTCTAGGAATGATAATGCGGTGCTTAAATAATATTTTACCGAATTGTTTGCAAAAAGTCTTCAACCGCTTTATTGAATATAGCGTGTTTCTTATTTGCAATAAAGTGATTTCCATTCATAATCAACAATTTTGCATTCGGTATATTTTCTGCAATCTTTTTTGTATGGGATTCTTTAATCATATCATTTTTGCCGCAAATCACAAGTGTGGGAGCTGTTATTTTGGATAATTCATTTAGCGCAATATTTGGCTCATGAACCATTAAACCAAGCATTTCAGCATTCTTTTTTGCAGCGGGAGATTTTAAAGCAAATTGTTTTGCTATTTTGTATCCTATTTCGATTGGAATTTGTGTCGTTCTTTTGACTCCTTTGGGATTCAAATTTCCCCCATTTAATATCAATGCCTTTACCATGTCCGGATATCTTATTGCAAATTTCATTGCTATATTGGCTCCGTCCGAAAACCCCAAAATAATTGCATTTGAAATTTCAAGCTCCGTCATAAAATCATATAAGTCACGGGAAAACTGTTCAATTGTAAAGGATTCCGCGCCTCTTGGCGATTTACCGTGACCACGCGAGTCTAAAGCAATCACTCTGTAGCTGCCGCTAAAATAATCTATTTGGTTCTTGAAATAAGAACTATCTTCTCCGTTTCCGTGTAAAAAAATAAATGGTTCTCCATTTCCTTTTTTTTGATAATATAAAACAATATCCATTCTTCTTCCTCGCACAACGCCGATTGATATATGAATACACAATTCCAAAAAGGGATAAGAAATATGGCGGTGCGACAGACCATTTGTTTTTCGCATCGCCATATTTCTTGAAT
>CAMNSU010000160.1 GCA_946555455.1 uncultured Clostridia bacterium
TAAAATGGAAATTTTATGCAAAAAAGGGGCTTCTCATGAAAGCGGTTTTCAAGTATAATAGAGATATCATAAAAAAATTGGAGGGATTATAACGTGGACATGATGTTGTTCGCAGCGCTTGGTTCTGTTGTAGCGCTCATTTTTGCAGGTGTTTTGTTTTTTAAAACAAAACGACAGCCAGCAGGGAATGACCTGATGGTGAAAATCTCCACGGCGATTAAACACGGTGCAGATGCATATTTAAAGCGTCAGTATCTGGGCGTAGGCGTGTTTTTTGCCGTGGTATTTTTCGTATTGCTGATATTGGCGATATTGAACTATCTCAATCCATTTGTACCGTTTGCGTTTCTCACAGGCGGATTTTTTTCCGGTCTTTCGGGATTTATTGGCATGAAAACCGCGACTATGGCAAATGGAAGAACGGCATATGCAGCTAGCAAAGGACTTAACAGAGGATTGCGCGTGGCGTTTTCCGCCGGTGCGGTTATGGGATTTGTTGTGGTAGGACTGGGACTGCTGGATTTATCCATCTGGTATTTTTTCCTGAAGTTCTATTATAGTGTTATCAGTCCGGTTGCATCACAGGAAATTATGATTGAAAATATCACATCTAACATGTTGACCTTTGGTATGGGAGCTTCCAGCATGGCGTTGTTCGCCAGAGTGGGCGGCGGTATCTTCACCAAAGCGGCAGATGTTGGCGCGGATTTGGTTGGAAAAGTGGAAGCGGGAATTCCCGAAGACGACCCGCGTAACCCTGCGGTCATTGCGGATAACGTTGGCGACAATGTCGGCGATGTGGCGGGCATGGGCGCAGACCTGTATGAATCCTATGTGGGTTCTATTGTTTCCACCAGCGCATTGGCGGTAGCGGCAGGATTTGGTATGTCGGGTGTTGCGGTGCCGATGTTGCTTGCGGCGCTTGGCGTTATTGCTTCTATTATAGGAACCTTTTTTGTCAAAACCAAAGAAGGTGCAAGTCAAAAGCAACTGCTTTCTGCACTGCGTACCGGAACTTATATTGCGGCAATCGCAATTGCCGTGGTATCTTTCTTTGTGGTAAAATATGTTCTACCGGGACATATGGGCGTGTTTGTCGCCATTATCTCAGGACTTGTCGCCGGTATTCTCATTGGCGTTTTAACAGAATATTTCACTTCGGAATCCTATAAACCGACAAAACGTTTGGCGTCTGCGTCGGAGACAGGTCCTGCGACCATTATCATCAGCGGACTATCTCTTGGTATGATGTCAACTGTATTTCCGGTCGTGATTGTTGGCGTTTCCGTTTTGATTAGCTATTTTGCAGCAGGCGGCGGCATGGACTTTAACCAAGGCTTATATGGCGTTGGCGTGTCGGCGGTTGGTATGTTGTCCACGCTGGGGATTACGCTGGCGACAGATGCGTATGGACCGATTGCGGATAACGCTGGCGGTATCGCGGAAATGTCTCATTTAGGCGCTGAAGTCAGACAACGCACAGACGCGCTGGATTCTTTGGGTAACACAACAGCAGCGACAGGAAAAGGTTTCGCGATTGGGTCGGCGGCACTGACAGCATTGGCGCTCATTGCGGCATATGTGTCGGAAGTAAAACTGATTGCACCGGATTTTGTGTTTGACTTGAATATTACCAACCCGCCGGTGTTGATTGGATTGTTTGTCGGCGGTATGATGCCGTTCTTGTTTGCGGCAATGACGATGGATTCCGTCGGAAAAGCGGCGCAGAGTATTGTATTGGAAGTGCGGCGGCAGTTCCGCGAAATCACAGGATTGATGGAAAACAAAGCGGAACCAGATTATAAAACTTGTGTAGATTTGTGTACACGTTCTGCGCAGAAACTGATGCTGGCGCCGGCGCTTTTGGCAGTGATTGTGCCGATTGTTGTCGGACTGATTTTGGGTGTGAACGGCGTGGCAGGCTTGCTTGCAGGTACTACCGTTACAGGATTTGTGTTGGCGGTCATGATGGCGAATGCCGGCGGTGCGTGGGATAATGCAAAAAAATATATTGAATCCGGCGCGCATGGCGGCAAAGGGTCAGAGCAGCATAAAGCGGCGGTTGTTGGCGATACGGTGGGCGACCCGTTCAAAGATACTTCGGGACCATCTATCAATATTTTGATTAAATTGACCTCTATGGTTTCTATTGTATTTGCAGGGCTGATTGTGGCTGTACATATTCTGTAGTAAAAGAGCAGGGTGGAACAATATTGTTCCACCCTGCTTTTCGTTCATAATAAAGAGCAGAAACACAAATGGTTTCTGCTCTTTATCTGTTTATAGCATACCTATTTTTGTCAGTTATAAAAATTCCTGTCATGCAAAACGAGTATCATAACTTTCATAAAGTATAGGTTTTGTCACGCGAATTTTCTATACACTTTGCCCATTTTCTATTTCATAATTTTACCATCTTTTTTTCGATTTGTCTACATGTTTTTTGCTTTTTTCTGGTTTTCTGTTCTGTGAGGGACAAAAGTATAGGTTTTGTAAAACCTATACATTATGCACCAATTTTTACCGCTGAATACTTGACAGTGTTGTGGGGCATTGTCAGGAAAGAAGCGGTGTAATTTTTAAAATTACAGTAAAAGGAGTGTAAAATTTATGAAAAGAAAATGTAGTATGCTTTTGGCAGCAGCTATGTTACTGACATTGTTTGTGCTGCCAAGCGGAACAGTAGGAGCGGCGTCAACGCGCCCGCGTACGGCAACGGTGGAGGAATTGGAAGCGGCAAACGCAACCCGTTCGGGCTATCCTTCCATGGTAAAAGTGGTGGACGGCGACCTCTATGTTTGGGGAAAGAATTCTACGACGGCTGCTATTGGTGCAGATGGGAAGACTGATATTTCCACGCCGCTTAAGATTGACCGCACTGTATTTGGCGGCGAATCCGTTAAAATGGCGCAGGTAAATGATTGGACAACGGCTGCGCTGACAGACGGCGGTCACATCTATTTGGCTAGCACAAAAACTTGGAATTTGTTTGATTTCGACTTTGACGGCGCAACGCCGGTCAGCATCAATACCGGTGTTCACAGCGTTGCTGTAAAAGCAATCAAAGATGGCGCTATTTCTTGGTGGGAAATATTCAACATCTCAACGGGTGTTTGTAATGGTGGTTGCCGCCGTGTAGACACGGAAGAATTACTGACAGGAATGAAAGCAGTCACCGGAAAAGATGAAGTAATTAAAGACTTTTACAGTATCAGTTGGTGTAATGCTAATGTCGCATTGACAGAAAGCGGTAAAGTTTTCACATGGGGCGAAAACAGATTTGGTAATATCGGCAATAACTATGGACAGACAGATGACAGCATTACAGAGCCAAAGCCGTCAGGCACTATTCCGACTGTAGAAAACTCCGAGCCCTATCATGTGACGGGATGCTCTGAATTTGCAGGACGCACCATCAAACAGATTTCCATGCACTATACGACAGTTGCTGCACTGGACGACCGCGGCACGGTTTGGACATGGGGCAGCAGTTCTTTTGGAAAACTAGGAAACGGAAAAGAATCAGGCTCGCCATGGACGCCGGGTTCTGAAGATACGGCGAAACCCTATCCTGCGCTCGGACCGGGCAGCGAAAACGCACCGGCAGAAAAGGGACACTATATTGTGGCAAGCGAAGCCTATTTGATGGGTGTTATTACAACAGACAATAAATTATATGTATGGGGCAGTGCCGCAAAAAATTTAATCAAGAGCGGAATGTCTTACCTGCGTCCGGTAGAAGCCTTTGAAAATATTACGACACAAGAAACCGTCATCAGCATGACAGGTCCCGGCGAATCAATTTTCGTCACTTGTTTGAGTGGTAACACATATTTCTCAGGGCAAGCAGTTCTGTCCGGAACAGGACAGACCAGCGGAACGATAGAATCCGGAAAGGTGG
>CAMNSU010000161.1 GCA_946555455.1 uncultured Clostridia bacterium
AAGGCAATCTTCCCTCCGGCAGCCCCAATTGCAGCGCCGCGTCGGTACAGGCTTTGACAATCGGCATTGCATTGGGATATGCCAGTCCGATATCCTCCGCCGCAATGACGAGCAAACGCCGGCAAACCGATTTGATATCGCCCGCGCTGAGCAGCCGCGCCAAATAGTGAAGCGCCGCGTTTTCATCTGTGCCCCGAATGGATTTTTGAAACGCGCTGAGTAAATCATAGTGACTGTCGCCGTCCCTGTCATATCGGGTCGCCGGTATTGCCGTCACGTCCGCCGCCGTTTGGACTGTGATATGTATTTCGTCTCCGCCGGCACACGCAATGGCGCACGCTTCCAGCAAATTCATCGCTTTGCGTACATCGCCATAGGCGCTGTTTGCTAGATGTTCCAGCGCCTTGGGTTCTATTTCCACACGCTTAATGCCATATTCTTTTTTCAAACAGTCCGCCGCACGCAGCAGCGCTTCTTTGATGTCCTCCGCTGTGATGGGATAGAACTCAAAAATAATACTGCGGCTTAAAATGGCATTGTAGATATAAAAATATGGATTTTCCGTTGTGGAAGCAATTAACGTAATGCTGCCGTTTTCAATATGCTCCAGCAGCGACTGCTGCTGCTTTTTATTGAAGTTTTGTATCTCGTCCAAATACAGCACTACGCCGTCCTGACCACCGAATCCGTCCAAGTCCTTGGCAATCGCCTTAATATCGCTGACGGAAGCCGTTGTTGCATTCAGGCTGTAGAGTTCCTTGCCCATGCCTTGTGCAATAATACGCGCTACCGTTGTCTTGCCAACGCCGGAAGGTCCGTAAAAAATCAGGTTGGGCACATTTCCGCTTTCAATGATACGCCGCAGCACCTTGTCTTTACCTAAAATATGCTTTTGTCCTACCACTTCGTCCAGCGTCTGCGGGCGGATTCTATCCGCAAGCGGCGCCATTATTCATATAACGGACGTTTTTTGCACAAAACGTCAACACGTTTGCGAACCTCGTCTTTGTTCTTTTCAAAATCACCAATGGTAAGTGCAATCAACGCCGCAATTTCCCGCATGTCCTCTTCGTCCATGTTTCTGGAGGTAACGGAAGGCGTTCCAATCCGCACGCCGCTTGTCACAAAGGGACTGAGCGTTTCAAACGGAATGGTGTTTTTATTCGCTGTGATGTTCACTTCATCCAGCATATGTTCTGCTTCTTTTCCTGTAACGCCTTTGTCTGTCAAATCAATCAGCATGAGATGGTTGTCCGTTCCGCCGCTGACTAATTTAAACCCTTCTTTTTGCAGCGCATCCGCCAAAGCCGCAGCATTTTTCACAACCTGCGCCTGATATGCTTTAAATTCATCAGACAACGCTTCTTTCAGACAAACGGCTTTTGCCGCAATGACATGCATGAGCGGCCCGCCCTGCGTGCCAGGGAAAATCGCTTTATCAATTGCTTTGGCATATTTCTCTTTGCACAAAATCAGCCCGCCGCGCGGTCCGCGCAAGGTTTTGTGCGTTGTTGTTGTGACAAAATCCGCATACGGTACCGGACTCGGGTGTACGCCTGCCGCAACCAGACCGGCAATGTGCGCCATGTCCACCATCAAATACGCGCCTACTTCATCTGCAATTTCTTTAAATTTTGCAAAATCAATGGTACGCGGATATGCCGAAGCGCCCGCCAAAATCAGTTTCACATCATTTTCTTTTGCCAACCGGCGCACTTCTTCATAGTCAATACGGTTCTCTGTTTCCGTCACGCCATAGGGTACAATGTTAAAATATGTACCGGAAATATTGACAGGGCTGCCATGGGACAAATGTCCGCCGTGCGACAGGTTCATACTCAGCACAGTATCGCCCGGTTTGAGCATGGCAAAAAAGACTGCCAAGTTTGCGCTTGCGCCAGAGTGCGGCTGTACATTAGCATGTTCTGCACCAAACAGTTCTTTAGCGCGTTCAATCGCCAGCGTTTCCACACCGTCCACATATTCGCATCCGCCATAGTACCGTTTGCCCGGATACCCCTCCGCATATTTGTTCGTCAGCGGTGTTCCCATCGCTTCCATCACTGCCGGAGATACAAAGTTTTCCGATGCAATCAGTTCTATCTTATTCCGTTGACGACTTACCTCTTTCTCTATCAATTCCGCAATTTCGGGGTCGATTTTTTTTACTTCTTCTGTAGAATACATTGACAAGATTCCTCCCTTTTTGTTATACTTATTTATATTATACTTTTTAATTGCTCGTTTTACAAGAGTTTCTGCGTATAATTTTGATAGAAATAATCTTTAGGAGGCTGTGCAATATGAATAAAAAAGAGAAAGTATTGGCAATCCGTGAGATTTTTAACGAACTTTATCCCGAAGCCGGCTGTTCGTTGGACTACACCAATCCGCTGCATTTATTGATTGCAACGCAGCTTGCGGCACAATGCACGGACGCGCGCGTCAATTTGGTGACGCCTGCGCTGTTTGCCCGTTATCCCACCGCGCGCGATTTTGCAAATGCGGATATTCTGGAGTTGCAGGAATATATTCGTTCCACAGGTTTTTTCCGCAACAAATCCAAGAATATTATCGCGTGCTGCCAGATGTTAGACGAAAAATTCGGCGGAAAAGTTCCTGATACCATGGAGGAACTGACCAGCTTACCGGGTGTTGGACGCAAGACGGCAAACATTATCATCGGCGACATCTACCACAAGCCGGCGATTGTTGTCGATACCCATGCAAAACGTATTACCAACCGGCTGGGACTGACCGTCAACACCGACCCCACCAAAATTGAATTTGACCTTTTGAAAATCGTTCCGCCCGACTATAGCGCAACGTTTTGTCATCAACTGGTCTATCACGGACGCGCACTTTGCAAAGCGCAGCGTCCCGCTTGCGGCGAATGTCCCGTCGCTCACCTGTGCGACGCTTTCACCAAGCCTGCGCTGCTGACCCGCTATCAGGGCAAGAAAAAAGAGGCTTCATATTAGTTTCTATACAAAATTTGGGAGAAGTATATGAAAACGATTAATAGTATTCAGCTAAAAACAAATAGCAAAGAGGAATTGCTCCCTGCATTTTCCTCCGCCTTTCCCTGCATTACTACAAAGGCATTTTTGAATCAATATAAAGTCCCTTGGCACTGGCATAAAGCGGTTGAATTGTTTTATATAGAAAGCGGTGCGTTGGAATACTCCACACCAAACGGGACAATTGTTTTTCCGCAGGGCTCCGGCGGCTTTGTCAATTCCGGCATACTGCATACAACAAAACCGCAATCCTTTTCAAGCAACACAATACAGCTTTTGCACCTATTTGATGTTTCATTGTTGTCCGGTTATGCAGGAAGCCTGATTGAATGCAAATATATTACACCGCTCACCACTTCTCCCTCTATTGAAATTTTACCTATTTACCTAGAGAATGCGCGTCACAGTGAGATATTAGAAGTATTAAAGCAATCGTTTCAGTTATCGGAAAATGAGTTCGGTTATGAATTAAAACTTCGTGAAGCGTTATCAACCATTTGGCTGATGCTGTTAGCATTGCCACCTCCAAAACAGACAAGAAAAATGGCGGCAGATGACAAAATCAAATCTATGATGATATATATTCACGATAATTACAGCAAAAAGATTCGTGTTTCGGATATTGCTGCCGCTGCGTTTATCAGCGAACGGGAATGTTATCGGTTTTTTAATCGGTTTTTGCATATAACTCCAAACGAGTATCTTACAGATTACCGCATTGATACAGCAAGCCGTTTGCTTATCAGCAGTCACGAAAATATAACAACCATTGCTCTTTCATGCGGTTTTGGAAGCGGAAGTCTATTCGGAAAAGTCTTCCG
>CAMNSU010000162.1 GCA_946555455.1 uncultured Clostridia bacterium
GGGGTAAGAATTGATAAAATCCCCCGCAGGTGAAACCCTCCCGCCCGCAGGCGGGCCGTTTGCAGGCGGGCAGGGAGAATCGGAACTCCCTGCGTTTTGGGGTAACATTGCGCCAAAAAGTACATTTATTGTGGTATCATAGTCGCAAGGCAAAAATGAATAAAAAATAAATTTTATATATGGAAGGATATGAGGTCATGAGAAGTGATATTGTAAAGAAAGGTCTGGACAAGGCGGCGCACCGCGGTCTGTTCAAAGCGATGGGATATACCGATGAACAAATACGGCGTCCCATTATTGGGATTGCCAATGCGTTCAGTGAAATTATCCCGGGACACATTCATTTGAATCAGATTGCCTCCGCAGTGAAAGAAGGAATCTTGATGGCGGGCGGCACACCGGCGGAATTCGGTGTGATTGGCGTCTGCGACGGAATTGCAATGGGACATGAAGGCATGAAATATTCTTTGGCGACGCGCGAATTGATTGCGGACAGCGTGGAGAGTATGGCGCGGGCGCACGCGTTCGACGGACTGGTGTTGATACCAAACTGTGATAAAATTGTGCCGGGTATGTTGATGGCGGCGGCGCGGCTGGATATTCCGGCGATTGTGATTAGCGGCGGCGCAATGATGAGTTTGAATAAAAACGGAAAAGCATTGGATTTGAACAGCTTGTTTGAAGGCAGCGCGGCAGTGCGTGCGGGCAAAATGGAGGAAGCGGAACTGGCAGATTTGGAAAACAAAGCTTGCCCGGGCTGCGGTTCCTGCTCCGGTATGTTCACAGCCAATTCCATGAACTGCCTGAGCGAAGTGCTGGGTATGGCGCTGCCCGGAAACGGTACCATTCCGGCGGTTTATGCGGAACGTATCCGCTTGGCAAAAGCGGCGGGTATACATGTGATGAACCTGGTGGAACAGGACATCAAACCTTCCGATATTTTGAAAGAAGCGGCTTTTCGCAATGCGCTCACGGTGGATATGGCGCTGGGCTGTTCCACCAACTCGGTGCTGCATTTGCCGGCAATTGCCAAGGAAGCAGGATTTGAACTGAATCTGGATATGATTAATGAAATTAGCGCGAAAGTGCCCAACCTGTGCCATTTGGCGCCGTCGGGACACCACCACATTCAAGACTTGTATCAGGCGGGCGGCGTGCAAGCGGTGATGCATGAACTGACCAAAAAGGATTTGCTGGAAACAGATTGCATGAGCGTGACAGGGCAGACGATTGGCGAAAACATCAAAGATGCGGAAATTTTGGATCATGACGTTATTCGTCCGATTGACAATCCCTATAGTCCTGTGGGCGGCATTGCCATTTTGCGCGGGAACATTGCGCCGGACGGCGCGGTGGTAAAACGGGCGGCAGTGGCGGAAGAAATGCTGGTGCATGAAGGCCCCGCGCGTGTCTATGACAGTGAGGACGCTGCGATTGCAGCGATTCGCGGCGGAGATATCAAAAAAGGCGACGTTGTTGTTATCCGTTATGAAGGACCAAAAGGCGGGCCGGGTATGCGTGAAATGTTGTCCCCAACCTCTGCGATTGCAGGTATGGGACTGGACAAAGATGTGGCGCTGCTGACAGACGGACGATTCTCCGGCGCAACGCGCGGCGCGGCAATCGGGCATATTTCACCGGAAGCAATGGACGGCGGCAATGTTGCATTGATTGAAGAAGGCGACATTATTTCCATTGACATTCCGGCAGGAAAACTGAACGTGAAAGTGGACGACCAAACGCTGGCAGCGCGGCGCGAAAAATGGGTGTGCCCGCCGCCCAAGGTGACAAAAGGATATCTGGGACGCTATGCAAAATTGGTAGGCAGCGCAAACACCGGCGCGTCTTTTAAATAATGGGAGCAGTACCACGCGGCGCGACCGCGATAACACATGCTTATGTACAGGCGGTGCTGCACGAGGGCGCAAGAGCGGTGGACGCGACCTGCGGCAACGGTCATGATACGGCGTTTTTGGCGCAGTTGGTGGGAGAAACAGGGAAAGTCATAGGCTTTGATATTCAGCAGCAGGCGATTGACAACACATACAGCCGGCTTGCGGAAGCGGGACTGCTGGGGCGGTGCGAACTGCATTTGTGCAGTCATGCGCACATGGCAGAATATGTGAAAGAGCCGGTGGACGCGGTGATGTTCAATCTGGGTTATTTGCCCGGCGGCGACCACGAACTGACGACGCAGTTTGATTCCACGCAGCAGGCGGTGCAGCAGGCAATGGCATTGCTGCGTCCCGGCGGTATTATCACCGTTGGCGTCTACTATGGCATGAAAAGCGGATTTGCAGAAAAAGAACAATTCATGGAATATATCAAGACGATTGATAACATGGAATATACCGTGCTGGTTCACGACTATGTGAACCAGCCCAACTGTCCGCCCATTGCGGTGGTCATTGAAAAACGGACGGAAAGATGAAGGGCGGATACAAATGAAAAAAAATTGTGTAATCGGACAATCAGGAGGGCCGACAGCGGTCATTAACGCAAGTTTGGCAGGGGTAGCGGCGGCGGCATTGGCGTCGCCGCATATCGGCAAAGTCTATGGTATGGTAAACGGTGTGCAGGGATTGCTGGAGGAACAGTTTGTGGACATGGGAGAAGTGCTGGCGGGCGAGGAGCAGGTGGAATTGCTGAAACAAACACCCGCTGCCTATTTGGGTTCCTGCCGGTTCCGGCTGCCAGATATGGAGACGGATACCAAACCGTATGAAGTCATTTTTGCGTTGTTTGAAAAACACAAAATCGGGTATTTGTTTTATATCGGCGGCAATGATTCCATGGACACGGTACATAAATTGGATGCGTATGCCAAAAAACATGGAAAAGATGTGCAGATTATCGGCGTTCCCAAAACAATTGACAACGATTTGCCGGAAACAGACCACACGCCGGGCTATGGGTCGGCGGCAAAATATATTGCGGCTTCTGTGCGCGAAATTGGCATGGACAGCATGGTATACTGTCAGCCATCTGTGACGATTGTGGAAATTATGGGACGCAACGCGGGTTGGCTGACGGCGGCGGCAGCATTGGCGCGTGGAGAAGGATATCCCGCGCCGCATTTGATTTATCTGCCGGAGGTATTATTTTCGGATAAACAATTTTTAACAGATATTGAGGCGTTGCTGGGACAAGGCGTCGTGAATGTGATTGTCGCCGTGAGCGAAGGCGTGCGTTATGAAGATGGTACCTATGTCTGTGAGGGTACGCAGGACTGCGCGACAGATGTATTCGGACACAAAAATTTAAGCGGCACGGCAAAAATTTTGGAACAAAAAGTGAAAGCGGCGTTTGGCATCAAAGCGCGCGGCGTGGAATTGAATGTTTTGCAGCGGTGCGGCGGACATTTTGCTTCTTTGACGGATATTGAAGAAGCGTTTCGCGTTGGGAAAGAGAGTGTACGCGCAGCAGAACAGGGCGAAAGCGGCGTGATGATGGTATATGTGCGCGAGAGCGACGCGCCCTACCAAATCAGCTATGCGGCGCGTCATATCGGCGGTATTGCCAATCTGGAAAAGGTGGTGCCGCGGCATTGGATCAATGCGGCGGGTAACGACGTGACGCCGGAATTGCTGCGTTATATGCAGCCGCTGATTTTGGGAGAACCGGAAGTGCGGATTCAAAACGGATTGCCGGTCTATTTATCGCGGCAGGCGTGAGGATAACAAAAGCGGTATGCCGCTTAGGCAAACAAAAGTCGAATCTCATGCGGTCCCTAGGGCAGATTTTTCCGTATGCTGTGTTAAAAATACTTGAAATACGCCAGTATTCCTGCGTATTTTTGCCTTGCCTACAGAAAAATCTGCTCCTAGGGACTT
>CAMNSU010000163.1 GCA_946555455.1 uncultured Clostridia bacterium
CTCTATATATTCGCCTGCCGAAACCAAGGAGCGTTCAAAGGTAATCTGGTCTAAATCCAATTTGGAATATAGCAGCAAGTCGTCAATCATTGTTCGGATTAAATCCGTTTTTTGCAGCGCTTCTTTCAGATATTTTGTACGTTTTTCCTCCGTTGCCGCAACACCGTCTAAAATTCCTTCAATGTATCCCCGAATCGCAGTGACCGGCGTTTTGAGGTCATGCGAAATGCTGGAAACAAGAAATTGCCTGTTTTCATCAAATTTCCGTTCGTAATACACACTGTCTTTCAATCTCACGCGCAAACGTTCAATCGCCACATGCAATTCATAGACCTCGCCATCGCCTTCCTCTGGCAATTCAATATCCAAATCGCCATCTGTCAACTTTTCAGTGGCTTCTTTTAAATGTACAATCGGTTCTATAATTTGCGTTCGATTCTCCTGCTGCACAAAAAAGCTGGAAATCAAAAATGCAAGCAAAAAAACACAAATCACAAACAGAATCATTGTCCGATATCCTTCTGCAATATTCACAATGGGATTCACTTTAATGACGCTATACGCCGTCCCATTGGCTACGCGAAACGTTTCGGTATCCATGCCAAAAAGTTTTCCGTCAATCGTAACCCTGTCATGTCCCATCTCCAAATGCATACGGATTTCCTGTACCAAAGTAGCGCTATAATCTTCACTCGCATAAATGACTTCGCTTTCTTTGAGCACAATCAAATTTGTTTGAGTGCTGTTATTTCCCACCGGCATATGGTTAATTTTACTATAAAAATAACCAAATATCAAACTAATACACGCTGTAACCAGCACCGTACTCATCAGCACCGTAAAACTTTGCATTAATAGCCGTTTCCTTAGTTTCATAACCGCACTCCCACTTCAAATGTAACATTATAAATTTTTTCTGTCAAACAGATACGACCCTATGCCAAAAAACATCAGTCCAAGTCCCGCCAAAATCATAAACATCCGGAAAATTTTATGAAAATTGATATAACTTCCTAAAAATAGTGTATACCAATTAAACGCTGTTGTAAACAGAAAACTTTGCAGCTGGCTGAAAAACAATCCCAAGACATTGCACAGCAAAAAGCACAGAATCGACAGGAAAAATGCGCTTCCGGTTCCTCTAAAAACAGTAGAAATAATCATGGTAAAGAGTGCAAACACAAATAAAGGGAAAAAGGAAGCAACATATGCTATAAAAATTCTGCCGATTCCCGCCAATGTTCCTTTGATAAACAAAGAAATAATTAAGGATGTTACCATGATAAATAACAGATTTACAATGATAAAGGTAGCTGCCGCCATGGCTTTTGACAAATATACTTTTATCCTTGAAACAGGGCGCGTCAGCACCATTTTCATGGTTTGATTACTAAATTCGCCACCCACCATATCAATGCAAATAAAGATAGTGAACAATGGAATCAGTGTATAATTCAGCACAGACAACACCAGAATGGAAAATTCAGATTCTCCTGTGATGCGAATTCCCATGAAATTATTGGCAACGCCTACAATCAAAGCCGCTACCAGAACGGCAGCCACCGATAAAACGCAGGACACCATCAGCTTTTTTCGTTTAGACAATTTATAAATTTCATTGATATAGGCTGCTCTAAGACTTGACACTTAAATCCACCTCACTCAAATAGTAATTTTCCAAAGAAGCATATTCTTTCAAAATATCTTCCGTAGAACGCACATCTAACAATTTTCCTTCATACAAAATCCCGATTTTGTTGCAAGTCAGTTCCACATCGTGAATCAGATGACTGGAAATGAAAAAGGTGGTGCCGCGTTCTTTGGCAAGCCGCAAAATCAAATTGCGCATTTCCACCATACCTTCAACGTCCAGTCCATTGAGCGGTTCATCCAAAATCAAAATTTCAGGGTCCGAAACCATCGCCATGGCAAGTCCCATACGCTGTTTCATGCCCAGCGAATAGTTTCTGGTTTTCTCTTTTTTATATGGCAGCAAACCGGTGCTCTCCAAACACCAGTCAATTTGCTTATCGTCAATATTTCGGTAAAACCGCGCGCACATTTTCATATTTTCTTCCGCCGTCAAATACGGTACCGGCGCTACGCTTTCAATAATACAGCCCACTTGCTGCATTGCCTTTTCATAATCCTCCAGAATACTAAATCCGCCAATGCGTACATCTCCGTGGTCAGGCTGCATCAGTCCGGTCATAATTTTCATTGCTGTGGTTTTTCCGGCGCCGTTTGGCCCCAAAAATCCAAAAATATCGCCTTTGTCGACCTCCAGACAGATATCGTCAATCCCTCTGTTATTTTTATAGCGTTTGCTTAAGTGTTCAATCACAATCGCCTTATCCAATGCTTCACACCTCTTTCCCCTTCTCATAAAAACAGCAAGAAGCAAAGGCAGGGACTATGCCCGCCTCTGCCTCGCTGTTTGTGCATTTTTGGTTTAATCGAATACTCTGATGAATGTGTTGGAACGGAAATTAAAATCGGAACTAATACTATATCCGCTGCTTTCCTCTACAAATTCTACGCCGAAATTCACACGCACATCACCATTGTCAGGCATCATAGTACCATGTGCCTGGTTACCGTTTTCATCCGTGTAATCCATCACATACTCATACTGCTCGTCGCTGTAATAACCATGAATGGAATAATTTCGCACAACCTCCGGCGTATAGCCGTCTTTGTATTGCTCTGCATAGGTTGCTGTGAAGTTTTTGCCATCAATTGAGGTGATTTCAAACACACGCTCACCGATTTTCACAAATTGATCCTCTTGTGTATCAATGATATCAATTTTATATTTACCGGCATACCGCTGTCCAAGTTCTCCTCTTTTTTCATCTCTTGCTGTAGCTGCAACATATTCCACATCTTTTCCATCCAGATTGGGTTCTGTGACGACTGTCTGATGGATATCGCGCAGCGTCAGCGCACATTCGCCGGAAACAGTATGTTCCACGCCGTTTTCATCTTTTCCAACCAGTGTTCCCATGATAACAGCATTTTCTAAAATACCCATTTCATTTTCAACCGCTTTTCCGGAAACTTCCTTCACGTAAATATCGGATTCCAGTGCCGGAAGTCCCGCTTCATGGCTATACCGGTCGTCAAATATGGAATACTTCAGCATGAACGACAGCGCCGCATTGGCAACCGTTGGAATCTGTGCATCAGATACATTGCCGATATACATTTTTTTGCCATCTTTTTCTTCCACCTGCACCAAGTCTTTCAGGTTTCCGACAAATGCATCCATCAGTTTTTCTGCATCTTCCGCGATTTCTTCTTCAAAGATATCCTCCGGCATGAAGTTGTTTCTACTGTCCTCCGGTATTCTTTCATAGACCACGTATTTGTTTTCATTCGTCCGGTAAATGGATTTATCATCGGCATTATACGTATAAGACTCCTCTGTTCCTTCTTTTGCAGACGTCACAGAACCAACGCTTTCCATTTTTTTACCTACTGCATCAACTTTTACTGTCCCTGAAGCATTTACAATTTCACCGCCGTCCGCACGCACTGATACCACCGCATCCAGTGTGAAATTATCCATATCCTTTGTCAGTGTTTTTGACGTCTGTTTCACCGCATCCTTTAAACTGTAGTATCCGGAACCAATCACCACGTCTGCCAGCGCCGACGTTGTAAAGATTGCGGCTCCTGCAACTACCGCACAAAATGCAGTTGCTTTTTTGCCAAGTTTCATTGTGTTATCCTCCCATCCGCCGCTTTCGCCGGCATATTTCTTGCACCATGTTCATTCATCGCAAAACCGGTTTTGTCCGTTTTTGCAATGGAATGAGA
>CAMNSU010000164.1 GCA_946555455.1 uncultured Clostridia bacterium
GCAGGAGAAAATTTTTTGTAAGGCAAGGAAAAGGTTCCTTTGCATACTGGGCGTATGGAAAGCGGTTCTTTGACGCCGCATTTACGAAAAATTTTCCCTGCATGGCGCAAGCATATTCGATTTTTGTTTGCCTACATGAAATCATCTCACGGCAACGTCTATCGTTGCCATTTTCTTTTGTTCAAAAACCGGTTTCTTCTTCCGCTGTCCTTGTTTGTACGGCGGACGGAGAAGTTTTTGCCTTTCGGCAGTATTTTTTTTGCTGCATAAAACTTCTATATTTTCACCACCTAAAAAAATTTTTTTCAAAAAATTCTAATCTCCGAAAATCTGCACGGCTGTGCAATTGTTACCATTTGGAAACCGCCCAAAAGTCACCGGCAGGTAACTATGATACAAAAAAGTGCGTACTTTACAGCAATGTTAGGCGGTGTTATACTGTAGTCACAAGGTAAGAAGATGAGCGGACGGCATCGAATACCGGCAAATAATTATATCTGTTACGGAGGGTTTTATCATGAACAAAAACATATATAAGACGGTTACTTTTGCGAAAGGCGAAATGCATGTATACGATTTTGGCAATATGAAGCTGCACGCTTACAAAACAAATGATTTGATTAACGACGAAGTTTTCATCGTTCAAAAAGACGGTCAAGCGGTTGTCATTGAATCACCTTGCTTCTTTGACAACAACAAAGAACTGGAAGCCTATCTTGACAGCTTGCAGGTCAAAACAGCAGGTATGCTGGTTGCCTATCACGGCGCGGGTGCAAGCTGCTGCAAAAATGTTCCGAAATATGCAACGCAAAATGCGAAAGACTATTCCGAGAGCGGCGGCGGAAAAGCCCTGATTGACAATTTCACGGCGGCGTTCGGTGTGGCTTTTGATAACGGAATCCATACCATTACCAACATCATCGGCGCGGGCAAAAATGTCATTGGCGGCATTGAATTTATCATCACGCCGACTGCCGACGCATTTGACATTGCCATTCCGGAAATCAACGCCGTCTATACGCACATGCTCGGTCACGACTGCCATTCCATTGTTGCCGGCGCAGGTCATGCGGACGCGATGATTGCACAGTTAAAAGATTATATTGAAAAAGGGTATGATTTGATTTTAACGTCCCACTACACACCCGAGGATTTAAAAGATGCAGAAACGAAAATCGCTTATTTGGAAAATCTGAAAGAGATTGCGGCGGCGTGCAGCAGCGCGGACGAATTCAAGGAACAAGTAAACCGGCGCTATGGCAACTATTCCGGCGGGAATTATCTGGACATGACAGCAGGATTTTTCTTCGCTTAAATCGCTTCCTGTATCCTGTATATAAAAAAGTGAGAACAGACGTGTCTGTTCTCACTTTTTTTATTTTATTTATCTACATACTCAATACGCCGGATTCACTTTCTAGCAGCAGCAGAATTTTTTCTTCTAAACCTGTCTGCGTGTTGATATAAACCAAGAAATTGCGTTCATCTGCTTTGCCGCGCATTTCATAGCATTCGATTTCACTGCCGCCTTCTGTCGGAATCACTGCCAGCGACACCGATTCCACCTGCAGCGCAGGACTCACCTTGCTGCGGGCTTCTTCTTCTGAAATTTTTACTTCCTGCATGGTACGTGATTTATGGTTCATAATATATCCGGTGGTCTCCACGCCCAGCACCTCGCCGGTATCCATTGCCACTTTCACCTTAATTAAATCCGGATAAACGATATAGCCGTTTTGTTCCGTAGCATAGTTGATGGTTGCAACATTGTCCAGTACTTCATAATAACTGTCTTTTAAATTATGATATCCTTTCACGCTCAAGAACGCGCGTCCCATCTGTTTTGCTTCCTGCATGGAAAGCTTTTGCTCCGTCACCGGACGGTTATCCAACATCCAAGCCACATATCCGCCCGCTTTTGTCACATCAATATTGATAGCGCGCCCGCGGTCTGTCGGGTCGGGATAGGCAACAAAGGAATAGGTTGGCATGTTGCCCGCCTTTTCAGAAGAAATTTCCACCACACCGGCGCGGTCACCCAAAAATTCTTTCACGCGCGCTTTCGCGTCTTCCACCGAAAGTTCCGGCTGGTTCTGCGTCATAACCGGCATTCTGCTCTGCACATGTGATGAAAATGGACCGTCGTAGACCAGTGCAGGATAGTCCACAAACTCTTTTTCCATTTCTCCCATTGCAGCGGGCATATCGCTGTCTCCGGCGCTTACCATATTATTCAGACGCGAAAGCGTCATTGTTCCTTGATATAATTTGTCTTGCATACTGCCCAAACTGCTGACAAGTTCCTGACTATAATTTTTCAGCTGCCGCAGCACCTGATATTCTTCATTTGTCACAGGCTGGTCGCTAAACGCTTTCAGTGACAGCGTATAGGTATAGTCTCCCACCTGGCTTAAAAACCGACTGGTATTTTCCAGTTGTACGTCTGACAGCGGCAGTTGCCCCAGACATGCTTTGGCAGATTCGGCTTTGGCATTGATTTCATTCGCCAGCGTCACCGCCTGCCGCGGATTTGTCACCAGCATTCCTTTTTCCAACGCAATTTCAATGTCGCGCACATCGTCGTTAATTTGGTGAAATGCGCGCGCATATTGGCTTTCCACTGCCATTTGATATTTTCTCGATTCCAACGTCTTATACACTGCGCCGGCGACCGCCAGCACTGCTATGACCGACAGTGTCACAATCCACACGGTTATTTTATCAATGGTATGTCTTCTTGCATGTTCCATCCTGTTTTCCCCTTTCGACTATTTTATTGTGCAAATACATGTTTCCCGATTCGGCATATCACTTCTCTGGAATATATCCACTTGTTTGTCGTTTTTTCCGGATTATAGTAATAAATCGCGCCGCCCGATGGGTCCCAGCCGTTCATTGCGTCCTCACACGCTTGGTAAACAGTCGAATCTGTGGCAATCGGCACGTTTATTTGTCCGTCCGAAACAGCGGTAAATGCGCCCGGCTGATAGATAACGCCCGCCAGCGTGTTGGGGAAAGACGGATGTTTCACACGGTTTAAAATAACCGCCGCTACTGCAACCTGTCCCACATAACTTTCGCCGCGCGCTTCCCCATTGACACACCGCGCCAACAATTGAATGTCGCCGCTGCGCGCACTGCCCTGCGCCGCCGCTGTCATGACCGGAACGTCCTGTTTTTGTAGTATAAACAGTGCGCTGCCGCCCACTGCAATGATACCTGCTAATGCAATGATGAAAAATCTTTTTTTCATTCCCTCATTCCTCCTAATGTTTTTTTCCCTCTGCCCGCAGCCAGTCCAGCAGTTTAAAACGGATTTCAAATTTCGGCTGTCCATCTTCTGTCATGACTGCGCCGTCTTCTTCGTCTTCCGCTGCCACATTGGTGATTGCCATTCTGGTACCGGCAGAAATTTTATTCAGAGATTCCTCCGGCATTCCGGCAGTGCTCTCCTCCACAAAGCATAGCGGTGGGAACATCACGCACCACCAGTTATGCCCTGCACCTTCGCCAATCAAAACGCGCAGCGCAGGATATCGTCCGGCAGGCAGCGTAACGTTGCCATACCGGCGCAAAGGAAAATCAAAAACGCCAAGCTGTACGCTGACCGGATAATCATATCCCTGTTTTTGAATTTCGTCCAGCGCCGCCGCACGGATATCCGCCATATGGCTGCGAATTTGCTGCTCGGCTTCCGCCGTATTTTGCGCTTCCTCCAGCGGCAAACAAGTCTCCGCCA
>CAMNSU010000165.1 GCA_946555455.1 uncultured Clostridia bacterium
AATATACAGATGTAATTCCGCATTTGATGGAGATTGGCGTTTCACCGCATACAAAAAATATCAATATAGCGGGAAAGGGCTATAAAAAAATGTATATTGTAGCGGTTGCAAATGCGGGCAATATAGACGGGGGACAAGCGTATAGTTCGGTGTCAATAGATGAAAACGAGTCTGTTACGATTAGTAATTTATACATGGACGGAGCAGTCAGTAAAGTGATTGATGTTACTGGTGCAAAAAGTCTTTCGTTTTATGCAAGCAAGTCTACAGATTTCTACATCGGTTTTACCAAAGATGACAGCGCAAACTTCGCCGGCGCAAACCTAACGACTACAACCACTACCACAGGCGATACCTATTACACGCCGCCCAAGACAGAAACCGTGACCAACGCCGCAGGGCAAACCCTGACCGAAACCTCATATGCCGGAAATTCCACAACCGTCAATAATAAAGCAATCTATCGCTACGACTATCAGGGCAACGTCCTGCAAGCCAAAGCGGGGCGCGTGGCAATGCAGAACTTGGCAAGCTATTCCACTAAGACGGAATATAACTACCTCAATTTGCCCGTCAAGGAATATGTTGCCGACGGCAGATACGTCACCAAAACCTACGACCAACTCGGCAGAATGCTGACCCAAACCGACCCGATGGGCAATACCACGACATATGAGTACGACAAATTAGGTCGCGTTCTGCGCGTGACCGCTCCGTTTGACGGAACCGGCACGACCGAAACCCTTAACACCTACGACAAAAACGGCAACGTGATAAAAACGCAGGTCAAAAACAGCAAGCCGGGCGAAGTGGTTACCTATGCGACAACCGAATATGAGTACGACAGCATGAACCGTGTGATTACTGCCATTGCGCATAACGGAGCGCAGCGGATTTATACTCAGTATGCCTATGACCCCGTAGGCAATATGATTAAAATGGTAACGGGACAGACAGCAAAGATTACCGACCTGAACGGAAACCTGCCCGACAGCGCCGCAGTCACTTCTTACGAATATGACGCGCTCGGCAACGTGACCAAGGTGACAGACGCGCTCGGTCAGTCCGTGACAACGGAATACAACGCGGTCGGCTTGCCGACCAAATCTACAGATAGGAACGGCGTGGTGACAACGACGAGCTACAACGCATACGGCAGCCCGACGGTGATAAAGACGGGTTCGCTCACCCAAACCAATACTTACAATAAAAATAATCTGCTTGTCCGAACCACCAATGGCACAGACACCATCAGTTATGCGTATGACAGTCTTGGCAGATTGACAAAAGAAACCAATGGTGATATAATTAAATCATACACCAACGACACCGACGGCAACCGCACCGCGTTCACTTTAACAAACGGCGGAGTAACAGAGATGTCCGCGACATATACCTATGACAAGACCAACCGCCTGACAGGCGTATCTTATCCGAATGTGATTACGGCGGCGTATACTTACAACGCAAATGATGCGCTTATCAAAGAGGTGCGGGACAACCTGACGGTGGACTACATTTACAACAATGCGGGACTGATGCTGAACAAGACCAACACTATGTCGGGTCAGGTGATAGAAAAGTATGACTATATCTATAGCTATGACGGCAAACAGGTGCAAAAAGATAGTTCCTTTGCAGACCGGAACGCGGACACAACAGCATACAGTTATGACCAATTGGGGCAGCTTGTCAGCGAGAGCAATTCCCAATTAAGCCGCCAATACTCCTACGACAGCCGTGGCAACCGTACAAGCATGATTGCGGACGGGGTAACAACGAATTATACCTATGACGCAAACAACCGATTGACAAAGACCAACACCAACGGAGCAATGGTGGATTTCAACTACGACAACAACGGCAATCTGTATTCTAAATTGTACAGCAGTATAACACCCGCGACAGGCGAGGCGGAAGGAGTAAGCGCAAACCTGCTGGAACAGCCACAGCTTTCAGCAATGAACTTGGCAATGGAAGAACAGCCCCTGACGGTTGAGGAAATCTCTGCAATTCTGGAACAAGAGCCGGGTAAGACGATCAAAGAGATATTGTCAGAGCGCAGACCGATGCGGCTCGCGGCACAGCCGATGCAAAAGACGGCGGAGTTTTTCACCTACAACGAGCGGGGGCAGTTGGTTTCGTACCAAAGCGGCTCTGCTACAGCAACCTACACTTACGGCGCAGACGTCACGCGTAAGCAAATATGCCAGTGGCATATTTGCAGCGGGATATGGAGCCGTGGGAACGGCGACTGATAAAGGAATTCCGCAGGAATTCTACCGCAAAATTATCGCAAGAGCAAGACGGTGAACGGAAGTACGGTAGAACATATATGGGACGGCGACCAAGTGATAATGGAAGACGGAGACGTGTATGCCAAGTATTATCGTTGCGGAAGTGAACTGTTGACGTGCAATACCGGACATTCCTTGGGCAAATGTACTTACTTCACAGACGGACATGGCAACATAAGCAGACTGACGGTGAGAGAGTTTGAGATGAACCCGACGGGAGCATTGATAGAGGACTACGAGTACGACGCGTACGGCAATCAGCAGAAAGCGATATATTATCCGATAGGCAGTCCATTCCAATACTGCGGGGAGTATTATGATGAAGAAACAGGCATGACGTATCTCCGCGCACGGTATTACGACCCGAGCATAGGCAGATTTATCTCGGAGGATACTCATTGGAACACAAGTAATATGATTTATGGGGACAATAATACAGGTGTGCCGAGTATTTCCGCAATTCTGCAAAGCGGAAATTTATATGCATATTGTACGAATGATCCAGTGAATATGATTGATCCGAGCGGAAATTGGGAGACATCGGATAACAAATACAGTTCAACGATACAATCTATGTTGTTGCGTTTAACGGTTGGATGGCATATGGCTTCAACTGCTGACGAGAAAGCTGATATTGCACAAGAGGCAAATAGAATAAGAAATGTAGCCTCCGGTGGAATAGGAGCATTTTTTGATAAGGGTAAATCTATAACAGGAGCAGCCGCTGATGAGTTTTCATGGTTTTTAGGTGGCGATGTTTCAGCTGCTGAACGGGATTACTGGTTAACTGAAGCAAAAAAGTATCAAAGCAACATTTCAATCGAGGAAAAAAGTAGCCTTAAAGCTACTATGTTTATAGCTGGTATATTACAACCTTCTCCCGATGATGCTTGGAGACTAATTTCCAAAAAAGCATCTAAAGAAATGCTTGATACAGTTGGGGAAAAAGGAGCTAAAAAGTTTCTTAACGCTATAACAAAATATGCAGGCAAACAAGGAACAAATGGAATCAAAAAACTATCTGGAAACGGAATTAAAGGTTACATGTATGAAGTTAAAGTTATGGGGAAAAATGGCGCATACAGACTTTTAGGAAATAAGACCGATACTGGTGAGATTTTATGGAAAGTATTTGAGAAAACTCATTGATGGAAGGAATAATTGTATGATTAAAGAAGATATATTAAATTGGATAAATGAACATGATCTATTAAAAAAATGTACACAAAATTTTTGGATTGCATTTTCAAATTATAAAGATGAAGAACCAAATGAGTTTGATGAAGTCATAGGAAAAAATGAAAAAAATGTT
>CAMNSU010000166.1 GCA_946555455.1 uncultured Clostridia bacterium
CGGAAGGTTGCTGGGCGTGAAAGAACCGTTTTTGTATCAGATTGCGGAAACGGTGATTCAGGAGTCCGGCGGCGCATATCCTGTTTTGAAAGAAAAACAGGAGTTTATTCAAAAAGCAATTCGCATTGAAGAAGAACGGTTTGAGGAAACCATCAATTCCGGTCTGGAAATTTTGAATCAATATATTGCAGAAACAAAGAGGGAAGGGAACAAAGTATTAAACGGCGCACGTGCGTTTAAGCTGTATGATACCTATGGATTCCCCATTGATTTGACCCTCGAAATCGTGGAAGAACAGGGCATTACGGTGGACATGGACGGCTTTGAAAAAGAAATGCAAGTCCAGCGTGAAACGGCAAGAAGCAACCGGAAAGACGACGCCGGCGCCGGCTGGGATGATGATGTGTTCACACGCATGAAAGATGTTACTACAACGTTTTTGGGCTATACGGAAAACAATGTGCAGGCAAAAATATTGGCGATTGCAAACGCGTCCGAATTGGTTGAAGAGGCGGCGGCAGGCGAGCAAGTGACTGTTTTGCTGGATCGTACCAGTTTCTATGGTGAAAGTGGCGGACAGGTCGGCGATACCGGTATTATTAGCGGCGAAAGTGTTTGCCTTGAAGTGCACAATACCACGAAAACCGCAGACGGGAAATATTTGCACCAGTGCGTTGTGCGAGACGGCGTTTGCCATACCGGCGATACTGTAACAGCAACGTATGACGAAGACCGCCGCGCTGATATTATGCGCAATCACTCCGCAACGCATTTGCTGCAGCGGGCGCTGCGTGATGTGCTGGGCAGCCATGTAGAGCAATCCGGTTCGTTGGTTACACCGGAGCGGCTGCGATTCGATTTCACCAATTTCACCGCGCTGACACAGGCTGAACTTGCGGAAGTGGAAAGCATGGTAAACCGCGCTGTATTGGCAGGACTTCCGGTGGATATCAGTGAAATGGACATTGAAAGCGCTAAAAAATTGGGCGCAATGGCGTTGTTTGGAGAAAAATATGGTAAACATGTGCGTGTGGTACAGATGAGCGACTACAGCATTGAACTGTGCGGCGGCTGTCATGTCAGCAATACCGCGCAAATAGGTCTGTTTAAAATTCTCAGCGAGTCCGGCGTAGCTTCCGGTATCCGCCGTATTGAGGCGGTGACAGGTCGAGGTGTGCTGGAATATATGAATCAAAATGAAGATACCTTGCAAAAAGCGGCACAGGCGCTAAAAACGAATTTGCATGAAGTGGTATCCAAAGCGGAAGCAGTAACCGCAGAAAACCGCAGTTTGCAAAAGGAACTGGAAATGCTGAAAACACAGATGGCAGGAAACCAATCCGGCGCGCTTTTGAATCAGGCGAAAGAGGTAAACGGCGTGAAAGTCGTGATTGCGAAAATAGACGACGCCGATAATGGCACGCTGCGCAAAATGGGTGACAGCCTGAAGGAAAAAGAAAGTGATTTGGTATTGCTGCTGGCGGGCGTAAAAGATGAAAAAGCGGTTCTGGTCTGCATGGCGACAAAAAATGCAATTGCGAAAGGCGCTCATGCCGGAAATATTGTTCGTGAGGTCGCAAAACTGGCCGGCGGCGGCGGCGGCGGAAAACCCGACAACGCTCAGGCAGGGGCAAAAGATTTGGATAAATTGGATGATGCTCTGGCAAAAGCAGAGACAATCATCGCCGAAATGATTGGATAAAAAAAGGAGGCGGCAAAAATGGCAGATTGTTTGTTTTGCAGCATTATTGCAGGCGAAATTCCTTCAAAAAAAGTTTATGAAGACGAATGGGTCTATGCATTTGAAGACATTTCGCCGGTTGCGCCGCACCATGTGCTGTTGATTCCGAAAGAGCACATTGCAAGCGTCAATGAAATTACGGCGGAAAACAGTGCGGCTGTGGCAAAAATTTATGAAGCAGCCGGAAAAATTGCACAGCAGCTCGGTATTGCGCAAGAAGGCTACCGCATTGTTACCAATTGCGGCGAAAAAGCCGGTCAGACGGTGTTTCATCTGCATTTCCATCTGATTGCGGGACGGGATTTGCAGTGGCCGCCGGGCTAAGCATAAAAAAGTGGACATATGTCCACTTTTTTTGTGTGTATTTCTATAGACAATATGGTAATTTTATTATATAATAGAAGAATATAATAGAAAATGGAATTGCTATGTATGATATACAGGAGGCTGTTGGGGTTGGAAATACAGTTGATGGGATGTAACGTACACTATAAGATAGAAGGAACGGGACAGGATGTGCTGATTTTGCACGGCTGGGGCGCTAATATGGATACGGTGGAGCCGATTTTTCAGCTTTGTCGCCGGAATTTCAGAACATGCAGCATTGACTTGCCAGGGTTTGGGAAAAGCGGAAAACCGCCGGCAGATTGGGATGTATATTCTTACGCAGAATTTGTGAAAGAATTTGCGCAGCAAGTGGAGATTCATAACCCCATTCTGATTGGACATTCTTTTGGTGGACGGCTCAGCATTATTTTAAGCGGAAAACAAATGATGGAAATTCATAAAATCATTCTGGTCGACAGTGCCGGTATTTTGCCAAAACGCGGCATAGGATATTATACGCGGGTATATACTTATAAAGCGGCGAAAAAAGTTGCCGCTGCCGCCGGAAAACTATCCTCAAATTTAGAAGATGCCATCAAAGCAAAATTTGGCTCCAGTGATTACAAAAATGCAGACCCGCTTATGCGTACGATTATGGTGCGGGTAGTTAATGAGGATTTAACTTATTTGCTGCCCGGTATGCAGCAGTCAACGCTGTTGATTTGGGGTGCGCTTGATGACGCAACACCGCTGTCCGACGCGAAACAAATGGAACAACTCATTCCTGACGCGGGACTGGTGGTATTTGAACAGGCAGGACATTATTCTTATCTGGATAATTATGGACAGTTCTGTGCTGTCGTGAATAAATTTTTAGAAAATGATGTGCAGGAGGTTCCGAAATGATACAGGTACTCTCGCTGCTGCTTCCGGTCTTGCTCTATTTTTTATGGTTCGGCTGGAAACTCAAAAGCGGCTTTCACATGTTACAGCAAAATTCCTATTTCAATGGTCACTATTTGAAATGGTGCTTTCAAAACCCCAGACGAATTCTTTTTATCAGAGAATTTCTTCCCATTGTGGTGTTCTTTGCCGGATGGTTTTTCCTGAAACAATATGCATTGATGTTGTTTGGATGTGTTTATTTCTTTTTATTTCTGACCCGTCCCAAAAACACTTACAGTAAAAAGCCGCTTGTTGTGACAGCGCGTGTGAAACGTCTGATTGTGACGGCAAGTATTGTTGGCATAGTAATAGTTGCGGCTATTATGGTTTGGCAGCCGAACACCATACTTTTGGCAGGTGCTCTGACCCTTTTGTCATTGCTATCCTGCCTATACGTGGCGCTCGTCAATCTGATGAACCGTCCCATAGAACTGGGCATTAACCGTTGGTATTTTAAAGACGCACAGAAAAAAATAAGTGCAATGCCGAATTTAAAAGTTGTTGGTATTACAGGCAGCTATGGCAAAACCAGCACCAAATATATTTTAACAAAAATCTTAGCGGAAAAATATAACGTTT
>CAMNSU010000167.1 GCA_946555455.1 uncultured Clostridia bacterium
TTCAATCACTTCCACACAGCGGTCGGGACTCAAACGGCTGCTGTTTAAACTGAAATCATAATTCTGCATAACGCCCCATTTTTCGTTGGTATAGTAATTGCAATAGTTTGCACGTTTTTTGTCTGTCTTTAAAATTTTATCTTTCACTTTATTTTCCGGAATATCATAAAGTGCAGATACGCGTTTCATTCTGCACGCCATATCAGCATAGATAAACAGATGAACACAGTTTGGAATGTCGCGGAGTACATAGTTCCCACACCGACCGACAATCACACAAGGACCTTCCTGCGCCAGATTTTTAATGATGTCGGATTGGAGAATAAACAGCTTGTCATTGATAGGCATTTCTGTAATCAAAGAGGTCGTATTGCCCAGCGTATAGGCGCCCATGGCAAGAGAATATAAAAAGCTGTTGGTGGCTTGTTCATCAACGCTTTCAAACACTTCTTCGCAAACACCGCTCTTTTTTGCCGCTAACTGAATCAGTTCTTTATCATAAAAAGGAATTCCAAGAGCTTCAGCTAGTTTTTTGCCGATTTCTCTTCCGCCGCTTCCAAATTGCCGTCCGATTGTGATAACTGATTTTGTTTTCATGTAAAATCTCCTCGACTTTCTTTAAAGTTGTAGCAGTTGATAAATATATCTTATCATTTTGTTTTAGCATTCCGGTGTGATAAATGTTCCAATATCTATTATATATTATATCATGAGAGGAAGCAGATTGCAATCATGATTTTTATAAAGATCTTTACTGTATGCCTGTCATTTAGCCTAGGGAACACATGGGATGCCTATAGAACGAAAAAAATAAATTGGCAATGAAAAGACTTGTACTACCGTGAAAATGGTATTACAAGTCTTTTTTCGTGCAAGGAACAGGGGAGAAATGTTAATACTTTCAAATTTATAAATCAGAGAATAAATCAAATACTTTCATGTCGCGTAAGTTTTGAATTAAATCATGCATATTGGAGTAATCAAATTTTCGCAAGATTCTGGAAGCCATAGAGCGTACCGTGGTGTTTTCAACGAATCTTTTTTGCGCGATTTCATTATAGCTTTCCCCATTGTACAGAGCTTTGAGAAGTTCCACTTCATTTGGGGACAAGGAAATCATTTTGTTTAAGATAAAAATGAGACTTTTATGAGCAGTTGAAAGATTCTTGGATTTTTGCTTAAAAATATTAAAAATTTGGGGTTCCAGCGTATTACAGCTATGATAGACGTCTCTGATTTTTTGAATTAACTCTTCATTCGAGCAAGATTTTATAACGTAGTCTGCCGCACCGTTTGCCAAAGAATCAAAGATGTAGGCGCTGTCCATGTAACTGGTCAACATAATGATTTTTAACGCAGGAGCAGACGTTTGCAGTTTGGGCAAGATATCTATGCCGGAGGTTTTGGATTCCATTTGAATGTCAAGCAGAAGAATATCCGGTTTCGTTTCGCAGACTAATTGAAGGCAGGAGGCGGAATCGGTGGTATATCCCACAAATTCCATATCATCTAAATATTTGAAATGATTTTTGATATTGACGCATAAATATTCAGCGTCGTCACACATTGCAACTTTCATTTTATCCATCGTTTATCCTTCCTTTCGGTTTGTTTTCGTAGAGATTGGTATGGTAATTTGAAAGGTCGTATATTTGTTGACCTTACTGGATACCGCTATCGTTCCGTGATACGATTTGATAATCTTTTTCACAAAATTTAAGCCGATACCAAAGTTTTTTGCTTGCGTCTTTGTAGAGTAAAACGGACTGAAAATATTTTTTAAATTTTTTTGCGGAATGCCGCAGCCGTTGTCTGTTAGTTCTATCATACAGATATTGTCCTCAAGATGTATTTTAATCAAAATGGTCGGATTGTCGTTCCTACCTTTTTCAAAGCTTTCCATAGAATTGATAATGAGGTTTGAGAATGCTTCTGTTAAGATATATTGATTCCCGTAAGTAAAAATTTCCGGCGGCGCATAATCTTTTTCAATATTGACAGGGAAGGGCGGTTTTGACTTTGCGAGCGCAAGTTCCATGCATTCAACAATATCCACGTTGCAGAGCAGCAGAGTATCTGTATTAAAAGCGTTCAAAGTATGCTGAAGCTGCTGGAAATGTTGGTTTGTCATACGGATACCGTCATCGGCATATTCGATAATAGCGTCATAGTCCTTTGCTTGCATGGCAACTTTAATCAGTTCAAACTGCTGCCGCGCACCCCAGAACATATTTTTATACATGTGCAGCGTGGAACTGAGATTCGTATTTAACAATTCTGTGCTTTTGATAATGTCTTTGTTTTTATTGTACCTAAAATAAAACAGATTAAACGGCTTAAATACCATTAGAATAATAATCGCCGAGGCAAGCATCACAAAGGTAATCAGTGAAAAGGGGAGGTAATTCTTAATGTCTATCGGTTCTATCGGCAGTCCGGCGGGATTGACATTGCAAAACAAAATGCTTTTAAATGTGCCGAAGATGAAGATAGAATAGAAATACACATTCAGAATCACAATACAAACAGCGAGGATGCTACTGTTTAATTTATGTATCCGAAACTGCGTGTTTCGGTAAAACTTTGTGATATAGTAACATGGAAATACGGAATACAGAACAATGATAATCAGGCATACGGAATGGAGCAGTCCTTTTATATCAACGCCCAGAGATGGATTGCTGTATTGATGTATATGCAGACTTACGGCAATATCGGGAGCGGTAAACAGCAAGAAAAAGAAGATGGGCAGACAAAACAGAAAAGTGGATTTTAAGTTAAGTTTGAGAAACTGTTTTGCGCCATACACAGAGGAAAGCATGAACAGAGCAAACCCAAGGCTATATAGTCTTGAAACCTGCGACATAGCGATGTGCAGCGTTGATAATTTGAGGTACAGCGCATAGTCGAGTTTTAATGGGAAATTGTAGTAATGCAGTTTGGATATATATATCGCGGCGATAAACAGCATGAAGGTAATGCTTGCCAGATAGCTTGCAATGACAGAAGCGTAGCGGTTTTTGATATTCAATAACATAAAAGTAAAAATAACCACAATTAAAACTGTCAGCGTTATATACAAAGTAACCCCTTCTTTCTCATCAAACACCATTTGGTTCCCAATCGTTTTTATTATAGCCAAAACATCAGGAAATAGCAAGCAATAATTGCGGCGCAGAGGACTGCGAAGCGGCAGAAGAGCTGAAAAGTCCGCATTGTGACTGGACATGCGAGGTGTGTTGGAAAATTTCAAACTTCTATTTGCTTTTTTTCTATGTTATACTGTAAACAGATTAAAATTTCAATTAGTATTTGTAGCTTGCAGAATGCTTTCAGAGACAGGTTTTGATAAGCAAACAGAGCAGTGTAGGAACGAATCAGAAAAGAATGAAGCAGATGGAAGAAAA
>CAMNSU010000168.1 GCA_946555455.1 uncultured Clostridia bacterium
GATTGTCATCGCACGCACCGCACGTTTTCCAAGCTGCTTTTCCAAACGCAAGCGCATTTCCGCCGCCGCTTTGTTGGTGAAGGTCACCGCAGTCACCTCTGACGGTTTCACGCCGCGCCGCTGCACCAGATATGCAATTCTTGACACCAGCGTTTTTGTCTTTCCGGTACCCGGACCGGCAATGACTGCCGTCGCCTGCTGCGGCGTCATCACAGCCTGTAATTGCTCCGGATTCAGTCCCTCCAGCAAATCTTGTTCCTGCTTTTCCAATGCCGGTTCTGTTAAATCCGGTTCCGCTTCCTGCGGCAGCGCAGGCAGTTTCTTCTCTTCTTTTTGCGGCTCTTTGAAATCCTCAGGGCTTAAAAACGTGGTTTGTCCGTTCATGTCTCGAATTTCCGCTTCATCAAGCAGTTTAATCACGCCATATTCTCCGTCATATCCCGGAATTCGTTCCACTTCTCCCGCACGCAGCCGCCGAATCCCCTCCGCCACACATGGACCTGCATAATGACAAATTTCTTCCAGCGGCGCTTCGCGCAGTATTACAAATTCCGGTCCTATTTGCTGCAACAGAGCTTCATACTGCTGGTCTACTTTTTTGCTTGTTGCTGAAAGACCGGTGGACGCTGCAATCACTTCCGGCAGCGGCGCCAGACTTTCAAACGGCAGCGCCCCCTCCGGTCGGAATCCCGCTTCCCTATCCGCCAACTCCTCCACGCGATGCTGCACGCCAATGGTAATCTTTTTTCCACAAACAGGGCATCTGCCGCCAAATTTCACTGTTTCGGCAGGTTTCAGGCACAAATGACAGTTGCGGTGTCCATCAAAGTGATACTTACCCTCCTCCGGAAAAAATTCAATGGTGCCGCGAAATCCTGCGTTTTCCCCTTCCTGTAAGGCACGCGCCAATGCCGGATACCCGAACGGAATGTCCAGCAAATTGGTTTCCCGTCCCAGTTTTGCAGGGGAATGCGCGTCAGAATTGGACACCAGCGTATACCTGTCCAGCACCGACAACTGCCAATTCATTGCAGGGTCTGACGACAGACCCGTTTCCAGTGCATGAATATATGGTGTCAAATCCTCAAAACATTCTTCTATTGTGTCAAACCCTGAAAATGCACCGAACAGTGAAAAATGCGGCGTCCAAATATGCGCCGGAATGAACACTGCTTCCGGACAGGTTTCCAGCGTCATTTCCAGCAAATCATGGCAGTCCAGTCCCAAAATAGGGCGTCCGTCCGAATGAATGTTGCCCACTGCTTCCAATTTCTTCGCAAGCGCCTCCGCATCCTCCAGACCCGGAAGCAGAATCACATTATGTACTTTACGCACTTTTCCGTTCTTTTTATAAATAGAACTGATTTCTCCCGACACGACAAACCGCGGCGTCCCGCCGCTTGCCGCCTTGTCCTGAATCCGTTCCGTCTCCCGCAGAACATATAGCCCGTCCTCCGCCGGTTTCAGCTTTTCCCGCAGTTCCCCCCGCCATGCCGGATGCGTGAAATCTCCTGTCCCCAGCAGTTCAATCCCTTTTTTTCGCGCCCACAAGTCCAGGTGCTCCGGCACGCAAGTTTTACTGGTTGCTCTGGAATATTTAGAATGAATGTGTAAATCTGCTATCATCATTTTGTCCCCTCCCCTGTTGCAACAAAAACATAGTGCGTCGTATCCGACAGCGATTCCTGATATCGGTATCCCAGCCGGTCAAATGCTTTGGCTCCTTCCGGTTTCGTGATATTTCGCTCCGCCAGAAAACGCACCATTTCTCCCCGCGCCATTTTCACATATACGCCTTTTTCTTTTACTGTTCCGTCCTGCCACTGCCCAAACGTGCAAGTGATAAAACGCTCGTCCGCCGTGCAATATCGCGAAACAACCTTGCTATATTCTACCGACGCAAGATTTAGAATTGTTTTGTCCTCCCGTACCAGTTCCTGATAAATGCTGTCTTGCCAGAAATCATATAGGTTCCTGCAAAATGGCGTTTCCAATTTCGCCTGCATTTCCAGCCGATATGGCACAATGCCGTCAAACGGTTTTAAAATACCATAGAATCCTGAAAGAATGCGAACATGTTTCTGCACGTAGTCAAGGCTTTGTCTGTCCAAAATATGCGGTGACATATATTGATATTGAATCCCTTCATAGGACAGTATCGCAGGCGATAGCTGCCGGCGCAATTCCATTTTTTGATACCGCTCAAAATTCAGCGCTGCAATTGAATCGTTGCATTGCAGCAATTCTTTCAGCGCACCGTATGACAACGATTTTAAATGCCGCATAAGTTGTTCCGCTTTTTCCGTGAATACCGGCAGTCCTTCCGGCGGCAGAACCTCTTCCCGTTTCATCTTTTTGGCAGGTGAAATGATTATTTTCATTCAGGCGTTCTCCTTTAAACGAAATATACATATCATGGTATAGTATATCACAAATCCAAAAAAAATGGAATATTTTGTCCCATGTTTTCTCTGCTTTTCAAAATTTTTTATAAAAAAAATTCATTTTCCTCTTGACTTAGCGTTTTATATCTTGTATAATAAATGCATATGCTACTGTAGCTCAGTTGGTAGAGCAGCGCATTCGTAATGCGCAGGTCGCGGGTTCGAATCCCATCAGTAGCTCCATTACCTGTTTTTCTGCATCTTGGAAAAACAGGTTTTTGTTTTATGGGAAAAACACAACTCAAATGAAACTATGGGGGAATCAAATATGCCGTTTACCGAGCTATGTATTTATCAGGTTCAACCGCAAAAAGCAGAAGAATTTGAAACACTGATGACTGAGGCGAAAAGCTTTTTAGAACAACAAGAAGGACTTCTTTTGCTTCGCTTTATCAAACGAGGATATCATATTGATATGGAACAAATTAAAGAAGGACTTCCCCCGCTTCAACTCAAGCGCATTGTAAAAAGCGTTAAATATATGCTTTACCAGGAATTTGATACAAAAGAAAGCTATGGAATAGCGCAAAAAAACCTGTATAACAGCTATTGGAAGTCTATTGAAAAATGTTTAATTGTTCCTCACGATAAATATTTAGGAGAAGTGTTGTTTTGATGGAATGGGTATCCCTTTCCCCAAACTCCTATGTCTTTGGAAGGTATTGTGGGTTAAAAATACAAAATGAAAAAGTTTTCCAAAAAAATTTCCAAAAACTATTGATTTTTATGATTCAATGTGTTATAATTAATTCTGTTGTGGATGTGCGCCATTAGCTTAGCTGGATAAAGCGTCCGGCTACGAACCGGGAGATCGGGGGTTCGAATC
>CAMNSU010000169.1 GCA_946555455.1 uncultured Clostridia bacterium
ATATTTATGAAAAGAGACGTAGGAGGAAAATGCAATGGCAGAACTAAGATGGCATCCACTGATTCAAGACTGGGTGATGATTGCATCACACCGTCAAAACCGTCCGCAAATGCCCAAAGACTGGTGTCCGTTTTGTCCCGGCTCGGGAAAGGTACCGGATACATATGAAGTTTATGAATATGATAATGATTTTCCAGCGCTTTCGCAAAATCCGCCGGAACCGGATGACGTGGCGACAGAACTCTATAAAACCCGTCCGGCATATGGAAAATGTGAAGTCGTTTTATATTCCCCCAATCATACCATAACACTGCCGGAACTGCCGGTAGAACATATTGAAAAATTGGTTGACCTGTGGACGCAGCGGTTTGTTGAAATTTCTAAAGATGAAAAAATCAAATATGTTTTTATTTTTGAAAACCGCGGCGCGGTTGTAGGCGTTACCATGCCGCACCCGCATGGTCAGATTTACGGATATTCTATTATCCCGAAAAAAATTGAGTTAGAGCTGAACAGCAGTAAAGAACATTTTCAAAAAACAGGTCACTGTCTGATTTGTGACATGCTGCAAGAGGAACTGGATTTTGGCAAGCGCGTTATCATTGAAAACGAAGATTTTGCCACAGTATTGCCTTTCTTTACAGAATATCCTTACGGTATGTATATCATCAGCAAAAACCACCGGCAGAACTTAGCGGAAATGAATGAGCGCGAGAAAAAGAATCTGGCGAGCATTTTAAAGGAGACGACCGGCACTTTCGACGCACTGTTTGACTATCCGTTTCCCTATATGATGTGTATGCACCAAAGTCCGGTCAACAGCGAAGACACCAGCGAGTATTATCATTTCCATATTGAATTTTTCCCGCCGATGCGTTCTGCGGATAAACAGAAATTCAATGCCTCCAGCGAGACAGGCGTATGGGCGCACTGCAACCCGACGGCGCCGGAGGAAAAGGCAGAAGAACTGCGAGAGGCATATCAGCGCTATTTGAAAAAACAGCAATAAGGGGAGGAAAACGCGAGATGGAATTGGCGGAACTGAAAGAAAAATTTTGTGCGCTCTATGGCGGAACAGAGGAAGATATCAGAATCTTTATGTCGCCTGGACGCGTGAATTTAATTGGTGAACATACAGACTATAACGGCGGATATGTGTTTCCGGCAGCGCTCTCCATGCGGACGGCAATTGCCTACCGGAAAACAAACAGCGGCAAAATCCGCATGGCGGCAACCGATTTGGATGTACGCGTGGAAGCAGATATCAACCGTTTAGCAGATTATAAAGATTTAAAATGGGGCGATTATCAGCTTGGTGTTGCTTATGTCATGCAAAAACAAGGATATCAAATTTGCAGTTGCGACATGCTTTTTGACGACACTACGCCGCACGGCGGCGGACTGTCCTCATCAGCGGCAATTGAAGTGGCGACAGCTTTGGCGTTTGCAACAATTTCCAATGAAGAAAAAGGGATTACTGCGCCGGTTGATATGATTGAAATGGCGAAAATTTCTCAACAGGCAGAGCATGAATATATTGGCGTGCAATGCGGCATTATGGATCAGTTTGCGTCAGCAATGGGAAAGAAAAACCATGCCATGCTGCTCAACTGCGCGAGTCTCGACTATGAACTGGTGCCGCTGCAAATGGATGGTTATAAACTAGTGATTGCCAATACCAACAAAAAACGTGGTTTGGCGGATTCAAAATATAATGAACGCCGCGGTGAATGTGAAGCGGCGGTAGCAGATTTGCAAAAAGTGCTGCCGGAAATCACTTGTCTGGCAGATGTTTCTGTAGCGGAATTTGAACAGCACCGGTCTGCTATTCAAAATGAGACCGCACGTCGGCGTGCAAAACACGTCGTTTATGAAATTGACAGAGTGCTGCAATCTGTTAAGGCGCTGAAAGCGGGCGATATGCTCCGGTTTGGCGAGCTGATGAATGCATCACACGATTCTTTGCGGGACGATTATGAAGTGACCGGATTGGAACTGGACACTTTGGTGGAGGAAGCGCGTAAAGTAGACGGCGTGATTGGTTCGCGCATGACGGGCGCGGGATTCGGCGGCTGTACAGTCAGTCTGGTGAAAGAAGATGCCGTGGAGAATTTTATTGCAGCGGTTGGGCCAAACTATCAGGCAAAAACCGGTTTGACAGCAGCGTTTTATGTATCTGAAATTGGCGATGGCGGACATGAAGTAAAGGCATAAAACAAATAGTATGATGGAATTAGAAAGCAGCGTGGTGATTCGATGAAAAAACCGGTTATTGTCGGAGAATGGAAGCCGTTGTTTCACCCTGAGAAAACAGGGTGTTATGTAAACGACCACAGTCTTGTACAAGATCAGACCGGTGCATGGCATTTGTTTGGTATTACAAGTCACGGTGGCGACACCTCTAATGAGAAGTATTTTGTTCATGCAAAAGCAGAGCAATTAATTGCAGAACGGGAAATGGAAGAAATTGGCATTGTTATCAATCATGGAACCCGCGCATGGGCGCCGGGCGTGATACGGCATAAAGATTGTTATTATATGTATTACGGGCCATCACCGACAAAACTTGCGGTTTCTATTGATTTAAACGAGTGGATGGGTTATGAAATTAAAATGTGCGGTCAGCCGCCCCTGTCTTGCCACCGCGACCATTTTGTAATGCGCTTAAATGAATATACATGGATAATGTATGTGGTTGGCGTGAAAGATGGCTATGGCGCGGTATCCTGTTTGGTTTCCAACGACTTACTGCATTGGCGTTTCGTGCAATATGCACTGACTTCGGAAGGGGACGCACCATTAAAACCTGCATGGGGCGCTTTTGAATCGCCGTATGTGGTGCAGTATGAAGGTATGTACTATTTGTTTGTAACCTATACGGATTGTAATAAGGAAAACTATCAGAATACATTGGTTTTTGCGTCAACAAACCCTTATGATTTCGGAACCTATACGCAAAGCCGCCACAAAGAAATGGTTATATCTGAATTGTGCGCTCATGCCGGAGAGGTGTTGTTTGATAGCTCCACAAACAGCTATTATATGACAACATGCGGTTGGCGCAATTATGGTATTCCTGTAGAAGGCGGCGTTGGGATTGCAAAACTAGAGTGGCAATAAGTATTGTAAAAAGAATGTCCTGAATTTATATTCAAGAAATATGGCGATGCGAAAAACAAATGGTCTGTCGCACCGCCATATTTTCTAATCCATTTTTGGAATTGTGTATTAATATATCAATCGGCTTTGTGCGAGGAAGAGGAG
>CAMNSU010000170.1 GCA_946555455.1 uncultured Clostridia bacterium
AAATGCGCTGATTCCAAGTGAGTTCAGAGTGCCTGCGTCATCTATCCATAACATTGTTCTCATTTATACGCTCCGTCAGGAGGCAGGAGAAAAAATGCTGGAAACTGTCAAGGCTCATGCCGGAGCAGACAAGCGATACATGCGGAATTATATCGGACGGGATGACCTGCGGGTTTTCTATGCGCATAAGCTGCGTGCGATGTTCTATACAGATACCGCGCAGCAAAATACAATTATATTTACCGACAAGCTGGAATTGAAACAGTTCCATGCTTTGCAGATGATGATCCCTCAATATCTGCCGCGCTTGTTTCAGGATACGCCGCTATCACAAGATGAAATTCATTTGCTGAAAAGCGCCGGAGAGAAATCGGTTGGCGAATATGAGCGGTTGATTGAAGAATTTGCCAAAGCGATGGACATTCGCTCGGAGATTATCCGAACCAAGCTGGCAGGATTTGAAACGGCATTTGAACGGATTCGGATTGCAGAACTGAAAAACGAGGTTAGTGCATACCGGGAAGACTATGAACACTATCTTTCTATCCTGCGGGAGTTATCCCGAAAGATAGAGGAAAGGACCTATCTGCTTGCAGGAATGGAATGCGCGGTGGGCGCCCAGGCGGAACACTCGGAACTGATGGAATACTTTATGTGCAACAAGAATTTGAGCGTTATACAGGTGGTCGGAACTGCCGTGGAATTTGTCGTACATGGGTATGCGGATATTTATGATGAAGAAGCCTTTGCGATGTACGTGGAAAATCACAACGGCTATATGTATGCACGGATTCATTCATCCATAACGTGCAATCAAATGGAAAAGCTGTACCGCGCTATATTCAGCGAAGGCAAGTATCGGTTAAGAATGTGCGCGGCGTATACTGCGGATATGAGAAACGGGCTGAAAGCATTTTCGCACTACGAATTTCCAGCAGAAAGCAAAACCTATTTACCGAATCCGCATATCCAGCATTACGGCTGTATCGGAAGCTATGCAGGGCGGTTTCAGGAGTATATGAAGCATAAGGACTATATAGGCGCGATTGATCAGGCGGTAGTATCTGCGCGGAATCTGAACTTTTATGATTCCGCTGTGATTGCCACCTTTTCGCATGACTTGTCCTGCTCTGATATCAGATGTATCGAGAGGTCGGACGGAACCTTGCTGACCCCGCCGGAAGCGATTAAGGAGCTGGAATGAATTTTCAGATTTACAAAAAACAATAACGCCGTGCCGCCGCGCAACCGGCGGTTACGGTGTTCAGATGACGAAAGGAGGTTGCTGCAATTATGGCAAGACCAATCATAATGACAGAAGAAATGAAACAGACGGCACAAAAAGATTTTGCCGCAATGCTGGATGGCATGAAATTGCCGGACGGCAAGCTCAACTACAGTAAGAGCTTCAAGTGCAAGGACAGCCGCGCCGTGGTATGGATTGCCGAAGCGGCATATCAGAAAATCCTCGCGCTGATTACGGCGTTTTCCGATGAAGTGGGCTGGCATGGTACGGTATCCCGCTCCGGCAAATGCGAATTTACCATTGAGGATATATTTGTGTATCCGCAGGAGGTCACCGGCAGCACAGTCAACACCGACCAGGCGGAATATACTGCATGGCTCTACAGTCTGGATGAGGATATTTTCAGCAATATCCGTATGCAAGGGCACTCACATGTCAATATGGGAACTACTCCATCCGGCGTGGATAACAACCACAGACAACAGATTCTTGATCAGCTGGAATCGGATATGTTCTATATCTTTATGATTTGGAATAAACGGCTTGAAGTCCATACGCTGATTTACGATATGGTACAAAATATTCTTTATGAAAATCAGGATGTTGACGTGCAGTTGATGTGCGGCGAAGATGCGGAGACGTTTCTGACTGACGCACGGGAAAAGGTGCAGAAAAAAATCAATCTTAAAAAAAGCGGAAATCGATCTCAAAAAGAGCAGACCGCATTCGACGCTGAGCTTGCGGCATTCGGCTGTTGTCATTATTTTGAGGATGACTTTTACGATCCGTATGATTTGGGAGGCGCGGCATGGAGACTTTGAATTTAGATAAATCCTATACATTTTTTCAACCTGAGACCTGCCGGGAACGGATTCATATTATCGGCTGTGGCTCGGTCGGCTCCACAGCAGCGGAATTGCTGGCACGGTTTGGGCTGACAAAATTAACGTTATATGATTTTGACAGCGTAGAGCCGAGAAACCTTGCAAACCAGATGTTCAGACAGGAGCATATCGGGATGCGCAAGGTCGATGCATTAGCCGCCATGCTGACAGAAATCAATCCGGAATTAAAAGACACGCTGAAACCGGAGCCGAACGGATACACAAACCAAAATCTGTCCGGTTATGTGTTTCTCTGTGTCGATCAGATTGAATTACGGCGCGAGATTGCGCTGCGTCACAAAAACAATCCATACATCAAGGCGATGTTCGATTTTCGTACACGCCTGACCGACGCGCAGCATTATGCCGCTGATTGGTCAGATATAAAGCTGATTGACGATTTTGTGCGTTCCATGGATTTTACTCATAATGAAGCTGCGGAGGAAACGCCGGTTTCCGCATGTCAGGTAACACTTTCCGTTGCGCCGACGGTCAGAATGATATGCTCGCTTGGGGTAACGAATTTTATTAACTTTGTTAAGGATAAAACATTGAAGAAATTTATACAAATAGATGCGTTTAATTTCATGTTAGATGCATTTTAACTTGTAATGGATAGCGTGACGATACGCACTTTGCGGTTAAATCCAAAGTATCAAACGGTCAGTGAAAGGAGCCTTCAGGAGGCAGCTACCTGGGGACGCCTAGAGTTCTACGGTCGCTTCAGAACTGCGGGCTACTCGGAGAAACCCGCGAAACATCAGGTGTTCCAGTTAAGAAATCTACTTTGAACGGAAAAATGGATATCTGGATCTAACATGTAAATATCTGTTCTCTGGGCAATATGGACCTGCATGTAGGATACGATATTATGAGCAAGGATTTAAAGATAGAAATAATAGTTGTGAAGGGTGTAGGGGAAAGACAATATCTATAACAAATGAGGAAATTTTTGAATGTATAGCTGCTAATGTTATGTGGAAACGCATTATTATCTTGATAGTCAAATATAGTAATGCTATTCTTCCCTATATATCGTTTTTTTATACATTATTTGTTGCAATATT
>CAMNSU010000171.1 GCA_946555455.1 uncultured Clostridia bacterium
TGACCGGCGCCGTTTTTGAGCGTCCTCCCGCCGCTTCTGTGCCGTCCTTTTCCCGCGCAGAATACCACCCTGTCCCTGTGGAAGTGACACTGCAATTTGAGAGCGCCGCCGCATTCCGTGTGTGCGATGAATTTTCCCGCAATGATTTGACTTTTCAGCCGGATGGCAGTATCATTGCGCGTGTATCCTTTCCGCAGGACTGGCTTTATGCCTATCTCATGACGTTCGGCGAACATGTGGAAGTTTTGCACCCACTATCCGTCCGCGAAACGCTGCAGCAAAAACACCATGCGGCAGCAGAAAAAAATAGTTAATTTCCCTCCGGTGTCATATTATGTATGATAAACTGCTTCCTGAACAACATCATATTTTTAGGAGGTCGAATGAACGTGAAAAATCACGCTATGCAGTATGAAATTGTAACTTTACCGAAAAAAACAGTTGTGGGGCTCTGCGCCCGCACGTCCAATCAGGCGCCGGATATGTCTGACAAAATCGGCGGACTATGGCGTTCTTTGTTTGAGGAGGGCGTTTATGCCGCTATCCCAAACAAATCCACTCAAACAACACTGGGCCTCTATTCAGATTATGCAGGTGATGAAAAAGACGCCTATGATGTTACCGTAGGCTGCGAGGTCGCTCTTGCCGAACAGTTGCCACAAGGCGCGATATGCAAAACGATTCCCGCCGGAAACTATGCAAAATTCATCATTCACGGTGACCCTGTAAACGCTGTGATGCAATTTTGGATGAAACTGTGGGAATTACCGTTAGACCGCGCTTTTACCGCTGATTTTGAAGAATATTTACCAAATGACAAAGATGATGGTACCTGCGAAATCCATATCTATATTTCATTGAAATGAGGTCGTCTTCTATGGAACCTATGGATTATAAAAAAGCGTATGCAGATTTATATTTACCAAAAGCAAAACCTATGCTCATAAGCGTACCGGAAATGCCATTCATCTGTGTGGCAGGCAGCGGCGACCCGAACGAACCGGACGGCTGCTACAGCAAGGCGCTTGCACTGCTCTACAGTTTGTCGTTCACCATTAAAATGAGTCCTAAAGCGGGCGTAGATATCGATGGCTATTTTGCCTATAAAGTCCCGCCGCTGGAGGGTCTTTGGTGGCAAGAAGGCGGTAATATCGACTTCTCCCGCAAGCAGGATTTTCATTTCATTTCCATGATTCGCCAGCCGGATTTTGTGACGAAACAGGTATTTGACTGGGCATGTGCACAGGTGAAACAAAAGAAACCGGATTTAGATGTTTCGGCGGCAACGCGAACCTCATTTACAGAAGGGCTGTGCGTCCAAATGATGCATATCGGTCCCTATGATTCTGAACCGGAAACATTAGCCATTATGCATGAGTTCATGCAGCGTCAAGGGCTGCTGCTGGATATTGGCGAAACGCGACGGCATCATGAAATTTATCTGTCTGACCCGCGCCGCACCAAACCGGAACGCTGCAAAACCGTGCTGCGGATTCCTGTGAAACGATTGGGGGAATAGTCTATGCTGGAATTACCTGAAAGCACTACCATTGCCAAACAATTAACCGAAACGGTTTGCGGAAAAAAAATGATTCGAGTAATTGCCGCTCATTCGCCGCACCGTTTTGCGTTTTTCTTTGGTGACCCTGCCTCATACCCCCTTCTTTTGACAGGATTAACAATAAAAAAAGCCGCTGCATACGGCGGCTTAGTGGAACTGGAATTATCAGACAATATGCGTCTGGTGTTGGGCGATGGCGTGGGTATTCGCTATTTTCCCTCCGGCACAAAAACACCTGCTAAACATCAGCTGCTTCTGCAATTGGACGACGGCAGTACATTGACTTGTACCGTCCAAATGTATGGCGGTCTTTGGGCATTCCATGCAGGTGAAAATGATAATTTTTATTATCTTGTTGCCAAAGAAAAACCTTCACCGCTATCGCCGGAATTCACGCCTGCCTATTTTGAACACCTGCTCACTGAAACACCAAAACAAAGCCTTAGCGCAAAAGCGTTTTTGGCAACACAGCAACGCATTCCGGGACTGGGAAACGGTGTGTTGCAAGATATTCTCTTTGAAGCAGGTATTCATCCTAAAACAAAACTCACTTCGCTGCGCAGCGGACAGCTTGACGACCTATATCAAAGTGTAACTGGTGTACTGAGCAAGATGACAAATGACGGCGGACGCAATACTGAAAAAGATTTATTTGGTCAGTCCGGCAGCTACCCGTGCAGACTATCCAAAAACACTTGGCATCTTCCCTGCCCGCGCTGCGGTGGCACTGTGATGCGTCAGGCATACCTTGGCGGAACTGTTTATTTTTGTTCCGTCTGCCAGCCGCCGGTTCAATAAACATATTGATGTTTTTTATCTAACCATCTGAAGATACAAAAAGGGAACAAGCCGACTCTTCGTCGACATGTTCCCTTTTTCATTGCCTTTTATTTACTCTGCTCCACTTCGGCAGGATAGAATTTGCCATCCTCCTGATAAAACAGTTTGGATTGATATAATTCTTTGGGGAAATATTTCCCAATGATTCCCTTTGCAATCAACAAATTTTCAAATTGATAAAGGGTGATACCGCCGCTGCCCACGTCCTGCAAAATAGCGGCAACCAGCTCATCAAACCGCCGCACATTTTTTTCTTTGGGTACTATAATTGTTTTAATATACCGCCGGTCTTCCACATGGGGCGCCACCAGCACATACTCCTCACCCGGATAGGTATATAATACCGTCTCCATCAAATAAGCATTCCACGCAAACCCAATCTCCGGCAATTCTTCATAAAAATCAATTTTAATAATCGGTAAATATCCGTCTTTTCCAATATGCCGGCGAATCACCTGATAAATTTGTTCCACCGCTTCGGCGCACAAATGAAATTGTTCCTTCTTGATATACGCATCTTCGGAAATCCGCACCAAGTCCTGTTCAATATGCTTGAAAACAGCATAACTTGTGCCCATGGATAGCTGCACTTCCTTGATAAATTCCAGATAGTCGCTATAGCTGATGACGGTTTTATCAAAGAAAAATGCACGGATAATATCGTCCGTATTCAAATTCGGGAATTTCTCGCGGTTGCGGACAATATGCGGACGCTTGAACTGAAATTCTCCGGCAAACAAATAATCTGCAACATAAAACAGGTTTGTTGAATTTTGAATACTGTT
>CAMNSU010000172.1 GCA_946555455.1 uncultured Clostridia bacterium
GGGGCGGCGCAACATTTGACTCCTGTCTGCGTTTCTTGAACGAAGACCCGTGGGAAAGACTGCGGAAAATCAAAGACAAAGCGAAAAAAACACCGCTGCAAATGCTGTTCCGCGGACAGAATATTTTGGGTTACAAACATTATGCAGACGATGTTGTGGAATATTTCGTACAGAAATCTTTGGCAAACGGCATGGATATCATTCGTATTTTTGATGCGCTCAATGATATCAGAAACTTGAGAACAGCCATTGAGGCAACGAAAAAATATGCAGCGCAGGAAGGTCGCGGACATGTGCAGGCGACACTGTGCTACACGACCAGTCCTGTACACAATGTTGAATCTTTCACAAAACTGGCAAAAGAACTGGAAAGCATGGGCGCAGATTCTATCTGTATCAAAGATATGGCTGCATTGCTCACACCATATACGGCGTATGATTTAGTGAAAGCAATTAAGAGTGAAGTGAAAGTGCCGGTACAATTGCATACACATTTCACCAGCGGCGTAGGCGATATGACCTATTTGAAAGCGATTGAAGCGGGCGTTGACGTGATTGATACGGCAATTTCACCCATGGCAATGGGAACCTCTCAGCCGGCAACAGAGCCGATTGTGGCAACGTTGCAAGGAACGGAATATGATACCGGTCTGGATTTGGTGAAGCTGAACGAAATTGCAAACTATTTCAAACCGCTGAGACAGAAATATCTGGATTCCGGACTGATGAAACAGAAAATGCTGGAAGTGGATATTAACGCATTGATGTATCAGGTGCCGGGAGGAATGTTGTCCAACCTGTATTCTCAGTTGGAACAGCAGGGTAAAACCGATAAATTTGAAGAAGTGCTGCAGGAAGTGCCGCGTGTGAGAGAAGATTTCGGTTATCCGCCGCTGGTAACACCGTCCAGCCAGATTGTTGGTACACAGGCGGTTCTGAACGTATTGGCGGGCGAACGCTATAAAATGATTAGTAAAGAATCCAAAGGCGTTGTCCGTGGGGAATACGGAAAAACACCGGTGCCGATTAGCGATGAAATCCGCAAAAAAATCATTGGGGACGAGGAACCTATCACTTGCCGTCCGGCAGATTTAATCAAACCGGAACTGCAACAGATGGAAAGCGAAATGAAAGAATGGAAAGAACAGGACGAAGACGTTTTGTCCTATGCACTGTTTGGTCAGGTCGCTGAGAAATATTTTGAATTCAGACGGGCACAGAAATATAAAATTGACGGCGATATGGTTGACATGGAAAACATGACGCACCCCATCTAATGAGAAATAGAATGAAAGGCAGGAATGAATTCCTGCCTTTTTTATATATTGTAGGGAAGAAAAAATGGAACTGTTTTTTGCGACAAAGGAATATGTTGGAACAGGAGTTTTCTTGACAATTTGTTTTTCTTGTGTTACCATATTTGAATAGCAAGGGTGTATATTGGAAATTTTCGCCGGCGAGCAACAAGATTGGGGGGCTATTGACATGCAGCGGTTTATCAGCAATATTTGGACAAACATAAAATATAAAAAGCAATTTAGAAATTGGGTAGCCAGTTATGTGTTGGTCGTTTTGTCAATTGTGCTTGTGACAATCATCGGACAGGGGATTACGGCTTCCATCTTGCGGCGCGAGGTGGTAAAAGCGAATAGCAGTCTGGTGGCACAGGTGCAATTATTGTGTGATGGTTATTTGAAAGATATGGAGATTGCCACAAGGAGACTGATTAATACTTCGGCAGTGAAAACAATATATAACCGGTATTTTGATTCCAAGCCGGACAAAGGAGCCTACTATACAACGGTAATGACGGAAGCAAAAATGGTGATGGAATCTAATAAAATGTTGTCGGAGGTCTATGTTATTTTTCGTGACAGAGATATTTGTATTTCAAATGATTCTGTGTTTGACAAACGAATTTTGCAGGAAGCCTATTTCGGAAATTATTTCGATTCTGTGGAAGAATGTGTGGACACAATTTTTGATACAAATGTCCGGCAATTTAAATTGCTGCAAGATGGGCAGGGTGGAACAAAGTTTCTATTTATTTATACCTTTATATCTGCGGCGTCTTATGTGGAGAACGACAAGCCTGTTGCGGTGATGTTTGAAATTGATCCCAGTAAATTGTTGGGCGTTTTGCAGGAGGGGACAGAAGGACAATTTATATTATTAGACCAGACGGATAATGTCATCTATGCAGATAAAGGACAAATAGGATATTATGAATTTATTATGGGCGCCCAGCCGCAGACGGAATTTCGGTTTGAAAAAGTGGATTATATCGCAAACTATCTGCCATCTACCCAATTTGGTGGGAAATATGTTCATGTGATTCCCAAAACAATCTATGCGAAAAGCATTACCCGCAGCTATCGAATCATTGTCATCATTTGTTTTCTATGTCTGTTGTTTGGCGTTTTGCTGTCGCTTTTCTTTGCCAGCTATCACTATGTACCGATGAAAAAGTTGCTTGACAAAATTAAACTGGATCAGGTAGAAGCCAAAAAACGAGAGAAACAAATTAGTGAAATGTATCTGGCAAATTATCTGTTGGGACAACATGACTATGATAAACAGCAATTTGAAAACCATTCAATTCGGTTGGAACGGGACTATTTTGCATTGGCAGTGTTTAATATTACAGAGTTTGGTTTGGATGATGATGTGCAGCATGAAACGACACTATTTAGCATTGAAAATATATTCAGTGAGTTAATGCACGATAGCGCTGCAACCTATTATTGCGTGGCAAGTGGTTTTTTTGTCTGTCTTATTAATTTTAATGGCAAAGCTCTGGAAGAAATAGACATTCATGAAAAAGCAATATTCACCAACGAGTTTCTCAATCGGCATATGGGAATCAACTTTGTCAGTGCGATTAGCACGATTACAGAAGATGCCGCTATGCTGCCGAAACTCTATCAGCAATGCGTTGAGATTCTTGCTCATAAATTTATTTTTAATGAAACAGCGGCGGTAAACAGTGAAGAAGTGGATGATCGATGTGTCAAAATTAAAAATTATATTGAACAAAATTATAGCGATGGGAATTTAAGTGTGAAAGCGATTGCGGATGAATTTCAAATGTCTTTTAACTATATCTCTAAATATTTTAAGGAGCATACCGGAGAGGGTATGGCGAAAT
>CAMNSU010000173.1 GCA_946555455.1 uncultured Clostridia bacterium
CGCCTACACCAACTCCTACGCCTACACCAACTCCTACGCCTACACCAACTCCTACACCCACACTGACACCCGAAAACAAACAGGTTGTGGCGGATTTTGTGTATAGCGACATGAAAGACCCATTGGCAGATTGGAGAAAACCCAGCGACGTCTATGCGACTTTATTCGCCGATGATGAGGGCATTGTGATACAAAGCCAGAATTCGAGTACTGTCGGCGGCACCATGTGGGCATGGCTGGCGGCGGACTTTAACTTTATGCTGGACGAGGACAAAGAAAATGGTACGCAGCTGCAAGCGGCACAAATGAACGGTAAATATGCGGTTGAAATAGAGATGGAAACGAATTTGAAATCTGATAAAACGACGGCGGACGGCAGTGTTAGTCCGGGATATGTTGATTTCAGACTCGGATATAGAAGCGACCCCAGCGTTGGCGCTGCCGGCGGCTGGGACTCATATCTTGCAGAATATAGGTTTGTTTCGAGCACTACGCAAGTGGGCGGAGAGGACAATGTGATTCAAGGCAGGTCGAAGTCTTCCAGCGGCGTAAACATCGGGCAGAAAGTCATTCAGTGCGGACAGAAATTCAAAATAAAGTTTGAATTTGATACGCAGGCAAAAAAATTCAAATGCTATGTTGACGATGTATTGATGAAACATAGCGGGAACAATCCGACAGGAGCATATGATTTTACAGAAAGCGGCAAAGGGAAAAAGCAGATGTTTTCTTCCTTCTGTATTGGAATGAGCAATGCGTTTCGCAATGGTTCCTATATCAAGATATATAGCGTAAAAGTCACCAATCTGGAAGAGAATGCTTCTGACAATGTCGACATGGTTGAAGCATATGAAAAGTATCGGAGTTTTCCGGACAGTATCACCGCAGACCATGAGAATGTAACGGCTGATATCAGTGTGCCGGAACTTGAGGGCGTGGAATGGAGTTCGGACGTTCCGGGCGCCCTATCGGCAGACGGTAAGGTGCAGCGGTGGGTTGATGATGTGCCTGTGAGTCTGTCCGGCGGTTTCCGAGCAGTCAATGCCGTAGGGGAAACCATGAAATTTGCCAAAAAATATCATTTGAATATCAAAGCGCAGGAAAACGCGGAAACAACGATTGTTTTGGAAGATGACGTTGATCATGCGGAAAAGAACTGGGAATTTTCTGGCGGCAAGGGCGAACACAGCGTAGAGAATCATATGCTGACCTTGACGCATAAGGGAGATTCATCAGGTTACAGTGCAATCAGAATGCTGAATGTGGAAGTGCCCGAGGGACGTAAGACGCATGAAGCGTTATACAACGCAAACCAAAGCGGTATCTATGACTTGGAGTTTGACGCGACAAGTCATGTGACAGGAACCTATCCAACGCTTGTGGAGCCTGGCTATCTTGACCCTGCAACGGGCGTGTTTACCGGAATCGGCGGCTTGCATTTTGCAAAGGACGATGTGGCGCTTAGTGTTGGGTCAAAATCGCAAAGCATACAGTCTGCGGCAGAGTCCTACAAATTGAAACTGCGATTTGACACAGAAAATAAAAAAATGTGGGCGTACAGTGACGGAACCATGAAAACGCCTTTTGACGGTGTTTCGTATACGGACAGCGGATTTGGCGTTATTAATGCCGTACGGGTGTTGTTTGACCCGAAGGCAAACAGCGGCGACAGTTTCAGTATCGGAAATGTGAAATTGACCAGAAAACTGAACATGCCAAACGACGCTGTGAATGCGTTGATATCGGACGCGGGTGGCATAGGCATATCTGCCGTCACGGACAATCCGGAGGATATTTCCGGCGGCATTAAGAGTCTGCCGAAGCAGATGGACGGAATGGATGTGGTTTGGGAATCTGACAGCGATTTTGTCGATGTGGAGACGGGAAGAGTATATAAAGGGAATGCAGAACAAAATGTCGTTCTGACAGCAAAGATGATTTCCGGCGCGCACATGATGGTATCAAAGGAATTTTATCTGAAAATTCCCGCTGTTTCAGATGACGCGGAACTGTTGGATTCCGCTGCGAACTTGTTGAAATGGAGCGACGTTTCCAATCAGCCGATAGATGACATCAGATACGATATAGAGTTGCCCGCGGCGGGACAGTTTGGCGCAAGCGTGCAGTGGCGTTCGTCTGCCCCTGAAAAAATCGGAAATGACGGAAAGCTGAACAGACAGACGATGATTGAAGACGGCGCGCCCGTAACCCTTACGGCGGAAATCCGTCTGGGAGAGGCGACCACTACAAAGGCGTTTGAGATTCATTTAAACGGCAGAGGCATGGACACAAAAGTGCTGTCGGATTCGTCCGTAACCAGTCCATATACCTTCACATTAGACGGTGAAACCGGTGTTGCCGTTGTCTGCGACACTTTGTTTGATGTAACCGTGGCGAAAAACGGAAGTGGTGACCTGGCAGTAAAAGATTCGGCAGGCAGAACGGTGGCGTTGATACAAGCCGACGGCAATGACATATTGATAGGCGGCAAGAAAGTGGCGGAAGCGGCTGACGGTACCGTGGCGAAACTGTCCGTCTATATCATGCCGGACAGAGGGAAGATAGCAATCTGGGCAAACGGCGTGCTTGTGGCTGACAACATTTCCGCAGCGGAAGATTTTGATGATATCGCTTCCGTTGTATGTACAGGCGGAATAGAAGTCAAAACGATAGACATGTATCTGGACGATTACGGCATTTTTGAGATGAATATGCACAAATATAACTACCTTGACGCGCTGGGGAACGGATATATTACGGAAGACCTGACGCTTCTGGACGATTCATTTTTGGGCGCAAGCGTGCAGTGGAGTTTCAGCGATAGCGTCATTGCCGAAAACGGCGTTGTAACGGCTGACGAGAACCACCATATTGTAGATGTAACGTTTCAAATAAGTAACAACAATGCGTCCCGCAGTGAAATCAGAAAAGTGATTGTTGCGCCGCTTGCCAAACATAACCTTGCAATGGGCAAGAAGAGCGAAACCGAAATGCTCGCGACCTCAGGGCATCCGCTGCAAAACGCGTTTGATGGAAACAGAGAGACTTATTTTGCGGCGACTGCAT
>CAMNSU010000174.1 GCA_946555455.1 uncultured Clostridia bacterium
AAAAAAGAAGTATTGTCCATTGCGCAGAACTAAGACATAGTCACCATATACACGCATTTTTTGAACTTGATATCCCCCTATACTACCAGGCATCTGGAATGTTGTACCATTTTCATATTTACCTGCAACTTGCAATTTTCCGGTTTTACTATTCGGTTCAGACGACACAAGTCCTGCCGTATATCCATCGCCCACCTGTAAATCAAGTATATAGGAGCGGTTAAGCCAAGATAAAAAGTTGAGTTCCTCCGGCTGGACAGAAGAATCGGTAATATAATCCACATGATATCCCGCACCGTAATTATTTTCATCTACCGCCACTGCATGTTTATTACCCACGGCGAATATTTTATTTTTTGCCGTCCACCCCTTTGTAATCATATCCGCTATTTTCCCGCCATTTGTTATTGTAGTCCCTGTTTGATCGGAAACTGCAAACAATTTTCCTTCTTTATCTCTTGCCGCTATCACATACTTGCTGACAGAAACTTGCACTATATTCTCCCAGCTCTCAATGATTTCTTTGTTATTGCCGGTATTGGTTAATTTACCGGCGCTTTTCACATGACCGTCAAATGTAAGTCCTGCCATTTCTGTCTCACTGGCATAAATCGTCTGGATGCGCTCGTCTCCCTGCAATTGGTTCCATTCCACAACCGTTGCATCTATCTCAATTTTCTTATTTATTAAGTATCCCTGTCCATAAACAGTTCCGTCTTTTGCCAGTCCCAGAACGAAATCTTTTCCTGCCACGATTTGAGGAATGCATTCAACAGTCGGCTCCATTTTCTTCACAATCACCGTCGCAACAGCTACCACGTGAAACTTGTTGCGGTAGTTCCCTGTATAAATTTCCCCGTTTTCTTCCACTTCATAATATGTATCAAGTTCCCCATAAAACGTATAGGTACCTTCCGTATTGGGGTCGTAATTCGTCGCGCTCAGCACTGTCCAACTCGGCACCGGCATTACAATTACTTTATCTGCCCAATATCCCCAAACTGTCGATGCTTCAGCCGGAAACGGAATATCTTCAAAAGCGGTTCCCACATTCACTTCAATCGGTTCCGCAATCTCCGCCGACATCAAATCACCCTGACCGTCGCCGACCATCCAGCCCGAATAGCTGCTTGCCGTTGCATTCAAACGGTTTTGCACCGCCATATAATCAACAACATTCACGTTGCCGTTTCCGTCAATGTCATACCGCGCATATTCGCTGTCGGGTGTGATGTTATATCTTCCCATATTGCTCTGAATTTCGCTCACGTCCTCCTGATCAATGGTGCCGTTTTGGTTATAATCGCCCCGCCACACCACGATAGGATAATTTTCTGTTGCGATTTCAAAGACATTTTCAAACCGCGTTTTATAAGCGCGGTATTTCACAGTCCGCGCCAGCGTTGACACCTCGTCCGTCACAACAATATGATATTTTCCTTCCTCCGGAATTTCAAATTCAAACCGTCCCGTAAGCCCTGTGTCCTGTTTTGTAATCAACTCGGTCTGTCCGGCGTCTGTCTCTTTGTAGAGTATCGCATAACCATGCTGATATGTCGTGTCCGCTTTGGCTCGTCCGTCTATGCGGATATAGCCGGTCAGCGTTGTTTGCATTTTTAACTCTCCGGTTGCCGGCGGTATTTCGGTTCCCGCGGCTGCTTGCATTTCCTGCTGTTCAGCCGCCTCCATGTGCTCAGCCGCTTCCTGTTCCACCTCATCGCCGCGGCGGATACGGAATTCCTCCAAATCTGCTAAATCCTGTTCCGTCAATTCGCCGTCATAGTTCGCAATGAAATCGCTCACCATTTGATCCACTTGTTCTCTGGAAACCGGCTCCGCATATGCTTCGGTTTCCGCACTCGTCAGTTCTTCCGCAGAAGAAACCGTTTCCGCCGTTTCCATATCCGCGAACACAGTCGGCGCCGCTGTCAGCGTCACCGCAAACGCAAGACACAGTCTCATCACTTTTTTCACGTTTTTCTCATTTGCAAATGCCTCCCTTTCACTAAAATGTCACAATTTTTTTGTCCGGCGGCGGCAGCGACCAGGCAAAAATTAACGCTCCTGCAACCCCCGTTTGCCCTATTTCGTTCATGAAACGATATATCGCATTGCCGTTTATGTACTTTCCTTACTACTATTATAACTCTCGGATTTCATTTTGTCAATCTATGGAAGCTAAATTTTGTTCTTCTTTTTTCATTATTTTTTCGACTAATTTCGACATATTTTTCATTTTATTTCCTGTGAGAATATAAAATCCTGTTTTCCTTTTTATAAAACAGTTTTTCTTACATTTTTATTTTTTGTTTTCGCCGTCAAAAACAGGTCTAACACTCCGAAACATTTCCAGAGCATTAGACCTGTTTTCTTCTTTCAGTTAGTAACTTTCAGGTGCAAATTTCTGCTGTTTTTATCCAAACAGACGCAGAACGGCAATGGCAATCAAAATGACGCCCGGCGCAAAATCCAGCCAACGCATTCTCCGTTTTGCCAACACCTTTCCCAAATACAATCCACCGCTCAGAAACAAAAGCTGCGCCGCCGCCACGGTGAAAGGTATCAACCAAATATTCAGACCAATCATGGCGCACCCCAGCCCTACACCGAGGATATCCAGCGACAACGCCGCACCAATGAGCAATGATTCTTTCAAATCGATGCATCCGGAACGGTCAACGTCGCCGGACATCGGATTTCTCGTAATTTGAATGGTGATACCGAGCGAGCGAATCATCCATTCAAACACCGTTTTGCACTCCGGCACCTGTTCTGTTTCATCCTCCGTCTTTTTCAAAATCCCTTGCAGCAGCAGCCAAATACCCATGCCTGCCAAAATGAGACTGCCAATCATATTAGTAATCACTGGCGGCAAAAATTTCACTATCACATTGCCGATTGACACGGCAATACCGGTATACAAACAAGAAAATGCTGCCATCACCCATTTATATTTCATCGGGATTTTGATTTTTTTCATCCCATAGGCAAGCCCAACGCCCAAT
>CAMNSU010000175.1 GCA_946555455.1 uncultured Clostridia bacterium
GTATATGAGATTTGGGTTTTTACAAGAATGCAATGAAGAACTGCTGTTCAGATTGGTGATTCAAAGCGAATTGATTGATGTAAATGAACGTGCACATCAACTGATAAAGAAGTTTGAAAAAGCATATCTAAAAGACAGCAACGAAGATTTCAAGACAAGGCTATCTGCAAGAGCCATTGCAGAAGAATTTGTATTGATCGAAATAGTATATGCATGAGGTTGGGGGAGCGTATCAATTTTGGTACGCTCCTGCATCGTCTAAAAATAAATTGATACGGAGGAAATCACTATTAATATAACGATATCCACTAAACTATAAAAAATGAAAGAAGAAATACAATGATGAACAGGATACAACAATATATTATAAATTTTATTTTGGACAAACTTGGAATTGCCGATGCCTATAACGCCCTGATTGATAAGTATATAGAGCTGCAGCAAAGACTGTTGGGAGTGGAAGAAAGATTATTACAGGACGAATCCGACTTTACAGCGAAGAATGATAGAGATAATGAATGATACGTCACTTTGGTGACGGCAAGTTTCCTGTTTGTATATACAAACAGCTTTGAATATTGGACTCTGCCCAAACCTATGTTGCAAAACAGTTTTTATGCGAAATGGAATAGCCATAAGAGAGCCAAATCTCTTATGGCTGGGAGAAGATGGTATTTCCATGAGCTTGCTTTCGATATTCGGTCGGCAACATACCGAATTTTGATTGAAACAGCGTGCTGAAAGGGTCTGCTACAGATTTTGTGTAAATTCCAAGCAAGAGTAAAACTGATGGTAGCAGGAAGAGTTTTCTCCCTATTTTATCAATATAACAGAAACATGGCAAAGAATCAACCATAATTCGGTAGGTAATAGGTGAGAAATGCCTGCAGCTGCGAGTGGATAATATCTTAATCTTTGAGACGGAACCGGCGCTTTGTCAACAGTCCTCCTTGCGTTGACCCTCGGCGAAAGCTAATTTTTCATATCTTGTAGCTTTTTAATTTGCGGCACAAGTGTGCGTGCGCTGTCACACCGTGCCTCAAACAAAATTTTAAGCGTATTTGCCATAAGTTCGTTATGCGCTTCGCATGACAACAGATTTTTCAATTCTTTGATTGCTTCTGCGCCGTCTTGTTCCATCGTTTCGGAATATTTTAGCCGTTTGATGTAGTCCATACCGGCAATCATACACCACGCATCAAAGTATCTCTGCAAAAGTTTTTTATCTTGGATAACACTGTTTAGTATCTCTAAATATGTAATAAAACGCTCTTTTTCCTTTCCGCAAAGCACGCTGTGATACTCAAAATCAAAATGGTATGGAATCACATTCAGCCCGATTTTATCCGCGGAAATTTCCAGTTCCGCCATATAGCCATAATGCCAAGTTGTTGTCGCAGGGTTCGCGTGAGGAAAAAAGAAATTGCCCATGCTGTATACAATCGGTTTTCCTTGATAAAACTCATATCCCTGCGGACAATGGGTATGCATAGCGATGACTGCCCCTGCGCCTAAATCAATAAAATGCCGGTATAACTCTACCTTTCCCGGCGAGGGAAACGGATTATGTTCATTTCCGCCATGGAAATAAATAATCGGCATACTGCCATTACTTTTTGCAAGTCGAATTGCCTCAGTTACCAATTCCAAACGATAGCCGGCGGCGCCGGTGGTGTTCTCCGCAGCAATTCCAAATTCGTTTTCGCAAACCGCAAACACAGAGACTCTAACCCCATCCTTTATAAATTCTGCCGGACGGTATGCTTCTTCTATATTTTTACCTGCCCCGATACACAAGTATTTTTGCTGTAAAAGCTGCATTGTATGATGCAGTGCCCCTTCACCGAAATCTCCTGCATGATTATTAGCAAGACCAACTGCTGTCGGGCAAAGAATATCAATATACTCCAAAAAACTGTCCTCTGAAATTAGATTTGGACCGGTTTTGACAATCGGCGTATATTGTTTTTTCTCTCCGACGATATTCTCTAAATTCAGTATGCTGAAATCCGAGGCATGGAAATACTCCGCAGTTTCACGCATAGTTTCACATACTTGCTTTCTATCCGGAAAACAAGAAAAGTAGTTAAAAGAAATGTCAGAAGCAAACAAAATTTTCATGGTCTTTCGCCCTCCTTAAATTTAGCCGAAATATTTACTCTACCGTTTAAAACAGCATCGTATCGTATCAATTAGATTACAATATACTATAATGTCAATATCGTTGTCAAGCATGAAATGACGAAAGACAGTCTTGCTGTAAAAAAAGTTTATAGAATCGAAAAATCGTTGATTTACTTTTTGGGTATCTGGGTGATAAAATATTATTAAAAAATTGGAAAAGGATTTCGCGAATGTATATAGATATATTATATATAAAAAGGAGATAAAAGCAGTGAAAAAAATATTATTCCAAGGCGATTCGATAACCGATGCGGGTCGCTCCAGAGAAAATGATGAATGGAAGGGCAGAGGATACGCGACTCTTGTTTCTGCCAAGTTGGGATTTGACGAACCCAATCAATATGAATTTTTCAATCGCGGAATCGGTGGGAACCGCAGCATTGATTTGCTCGCGAGGATAAAAAGCGATGTTATCAACCTAAAGCCGGATATTATGAGTATTTTAATTGGCGTAAACGATGTGTGGCACGAATTTGAACTTCAAAACGGCGTGGATGCGGAAACATACGAGACCTATTATAATATGATAATTGAGCAGACAAAAAAGGCGCTGCCGAACATTGAAATAATGATACTGGAACCGTTTGTGCTAAAAGGAACGGCAACCGAGGAGTTTTGGGACAGATTCCGACCGGAAACGGAAAAAAGAGCGGCTGCGGCAAAACGTATTGCAGAAAAATACAATTTGCTTTTTATACCGTTGATGGAAAAATTTGACCGAGCACTGCAGCTTGCGCCGGGCAAG
>CAMNSU010000176.1 GCA_946555455.1 uncultured Clostridia bacterium
GAACCCACACAATCAGCTTGGAAGGCTGAGATTCTACCATTGAACTACACCCGCATAGGAATGCCGACATAACTTTTCTCGACCTTTTAATTATATCATCTCATTTTTTGTTTGTCAACACTTTTTCTTACTTTTTTTATCTTTTTGTTCTTAAATCTCTAATATGATTAGAATAAGGCGCCTACTGCTGCGCTATATTTCGATACTGTGCCGGCGTAATACCCGTCTGTTTTTTAAAACATCTGGTAAATGTTTTTGCGTTGGTATATCCCACTTCTGCCGCAATTTCATCCACAGTCAGCCGCTGACTGCGCTTCATCAGTTCTTTGGCTTTTTCCACTCGATAGGAATTGATATATTCTAAAATTCCTCCGCCATGCTGTTCCTTAAATGCACCGGATAAATAGGAATAATAAATCCCAAGCTGTTCAGCAATTACGCCCACACTAAGCTCCGGTTCTGTATAATGCTCCTGTACAAACGCAATCACACGCGAACGAATTCTTTGACTGCTTTTTGCGCTGCTATAGGCACACAATACCAAAATCGCCTGTATCAAATCCTCCCGCGCACCTGCCGCCGTTTCCATATTTACCAGTCTTTCTTTTATATGTTCAAACTCCTGTCTTGTTGATTCATCTGTTCCATCTGCTAATTTGGCAAGCGTTGCTGTTACATCCATCACGACAAAACGCAGCATATCTATAGAATTTGCCTGCGTTGCTTCCTCCATAATTTTCTGTACAAAACCGACTGCATCTGTTTCGTCGCCTGAATTGACATAGTTCATCAAACGCTGCTGGCGTTCAAAGGAGAACAGATATCCTCCCTCCTGTGTCGGCTGCGCTTCTTCCGCTAAAATCACCATACCGCTTCCCAAAACTAATTTCAGTTCCATTGCCGAAAGCGCTTCTCTATAGGCAATGGCTATGCCTTTATAAGAATGTTCCAATGTACTGACCGATGCAGAACACAGCACACCGAATTCTTCTTTCATAAGGTCTACCGTATAACGTGCAAGCGTCTCAAAAGCTTGCTGTGATTCCGTTTCCTTGGATACAGATATCAAAAGCGCCGGCATTTGTCCTGTATCTACCAAATATCCCCTATTGTTTTCTGCCGCAAGTTCTTCTGTTACGTTTTGCAGCACAAACTGTACTGTCCGGCGCATTTCCTGTTCGTCTATATTTTCTTCTCCCGCAAACAGTGCGCTGCACTCCTCCAAATAGAACAAAATAACAACAAACAAATCGCCGGTAAAGGTGATTCCATAAGTATTCAGTGTTTCCTCTATGCTGCGTCCGATGGTATCTTCGCCCATGAGCAAGCGGCGCAAAACATTGTTTTTCAACTGCTGGTTTTGCCGCTGCACAATGGATTGATACTGCTCCTTTTCCACACTAATGTTTTGAATGCCCCTATCAATAGAATCAAACTCATCTACCGCCGGCGTCCCGTTTTCCATTGCAGGAGCAAGCCGTGCTAAAATACGTTTAACGGGTGAATAGTTATATTTCAAAATATAGTAAATCATCACGCCGCCCATTAAGATCATGAGCAGGGCAAGCAGCAGCGCACCAATGCGTAAAAGCTGCAACGTTCCCCAAACTTCATCATAGGAAATCAACGTTACATACTGTTTGCCCGTCTCATTTGATTGTTCTGTCAACACCATATACCGTCCCTCTGCCGTGCTGACTTCTCCTTGTTCTATCGCCTGCCGCAACTCTCCCTGCAGCCGGAATCCTTGGGACGCAAAAATGATATTGTCGTATTCGTCCAGAATCGCATATTCTACATGTAACCGGCTGCTGATATCCTGCTCGGCAAACCCGCCGGACACCTCTTTGCTTTTTACAATCACAGCACCTGCCAGCTCTCCCGTCCCCTCCTCTCCCATAACAGGAAGCATGTATGCAAAATAGTGCATTCCGTTTTTTTCCGTCAACGATAACAGCGCAGGGACAGGGCTTCCCTCTATCCAACGCCACAGGCGGTCTGCCGTATTGCTGTCATATTTATAATTGATATATTCCTGTGTACCTGTAACACCGCCCGGCGTCAACATCATATCTAAATTTTTGTGATATACGATAATTTCTTCACAACTGCGCAGTACAAGCGAATGCTTTTGAATTTCCTCTACTAAACTGCGCACCATCTGGTAGCCCTCCGCTTCCAACGGATAGGCAAGCGCCAAACTACTGTCCAGCAGAGCGCTCTGCGACATCAAATTAGAAGAAGTAATGCTTTCTTTGATAATACCATCCGATTCCTCCATCACTTTTGCAACATAAATCCGGCTGATATCCGCCGCTTGCCGCCGCACAATTGTCTGCGATTGGAAAAAGAATACCACCATTAATATAAGTGGCAGCGCTATCACAGCGCAATAAGACAAAAACCATTTGAACAACACACTTTTTCTCAGCATTTTCGTCTTACCTCCCTTGATATCGCTTCAGCGCGGCACGATAGGTCTCCAACACCTGTTCCAATCCCGCCTCCTGCATTCTTTGCACATAGACCTCAAACTGTTCCGGCGGCTGAACTCCGGTGATAATATCCACGGTCATTTCCATCGCAATTTGAGAAATTTGCGCAATACTGCCGGAAATTTGCATGCTTTCCTCTTTGGAAAAGGTTACCATTGGCATTCGATAGCGTTCCGCTTCCGTTTGCGACCAGATTTCCGGCGCACTGCGCTGTCCCGGCAGACTGTAGTATTGATTCAAATATTCTTTCATTTGGATAAACGGTCCATAGGACTGCGCCCGCATATAGGAAAACATCGCCGTCCCCATATCATATCCGTTGATATTTTCTGTAATCAGCTTGGTATAACGAGGTACACCGTCCACCATCTCATAGCTTTCATTC
>CAMNSU010000177.1 GCA_946555455.1 uncultured Clostridia bacterium
CATTACCATTACCGGAAAGGTGGATTATAAAATTCTCTATATTCCCGATTCCGCGACAGGTATCACCAGCATCATCACCTCTGCGCCGTTTAACCACATTGAAGAACATGCGGGCGCAAAACAAGGTATGCTTTGCAGCGTGCTCAGCGATGTGGAACACGTTGAATTTTCATTGATTAACAGCCGGAAGGTCGGCATTAAAACCGTTGTGGGACTGGACATCAATTTGGTGGAAAACCAAAGTATTTCCACCATCACCGGCATTGAAGGGGACGATATTGAACTGAAAAAACGCGTCTTTCGTACCAGCCGCCGTGTGGTTGACCGCACCTGCGACATTTCCGTTTCGGATACGCTTGCCGTACCGGTCGGTCAACCCTCTATTCAGTCGCTCATTAAATCGGACGTTACCATTCGCGGCAAAGATGTAAAGGTCATCAGCAACAAAGTCGTCACCAAAGGAGAATTGGTGGTTTGCACGCTCTACAGTACCGAGAACGAATCCATGCCGGTCTGCACCTGCCATGAAGTACCGTTTACGGAAATTTTGGACGCAGACGGCATTTCCGAAACGCAAAACACGCATGTTTCTTTCCATGTGCAATCCGCTGATTTCAAGGCGGCTGCCGACGTGGACGGCGATTTGCGCAACATCACCATGGACGTGAAGCTGGGCGTTCAAATCAGTGCAGACGAAGTGACGGAAGCGGAAGCGGTTTATGACGCTTATTCCACGCAGAGCGATCTAAATCTGACAACTTCCTGCATTGAATTGCAGGAAATGAACGACTATGTCAGCGGAGAATCCACTGTGAAATCCGCTATTACCATTCCGCCGGAATTTCCGCCGCTCATGCAGGTTTATAATGTTGTTGCCAAACCCTATATCAATTCCGCAGCCGTACAGGGCGGTCGCGTTGTCATTGACGGCAGCATTGACGCCTATGTGCTGTACATATCCGAACGGGAGGATAATTTACTGAGCAACTATAAAGAAGAAGTTCCTTTCCATATGGAATTGGATTGCTCGGGCGGAGAACCTGGCTGCAGTGTGAAAGCACTTTGCGACGTGACGCACGTCAGCTATAACATCACCACCTCCGGCGAGGTGGAAGCCCGCATGATTGTCAGCGCGGACGCAAATGTTTTTAAAACCAGCAACGTTGATATTGTCACAGATGTGGAAGCGCTGCCGCTGGAGAGCACGGACGATTCCTCCATCATTCTCTACTATGTGCAGAAAAACGATTCTCTGTGGGAAATCGCCAAACGTTATCACACCAAAATCTCCAAGGTGCAGGACGTGAATCATTTGGAGGAGGACGCTGCTTTAACCTCCGGTATGCAGCTGTTGATTCCCAAATCCTAATAGGCATAGCTGATTCATCATAATATTTCTCCTTATCATAAATAATGCCCACCTAAGGGCGGAAAAGCAGCCGGCGCGATTCGCGCCGGCTGCCCTTTTTTTGAAACAGATATCTTTCCACATCATTTTGATTCTCAAATTTCGCCGCGGACTCTGTTTAAAAAACATGCACATCTCCGGTGGCGAAACCACCAGCGGAAAAACCTATGGATGCAATTCCAGCGCAATATCCGCCGGCTTTTTTTCACTGCCTGCAATTTGTGTGTAGCTTTCCGGTACACCGCCTACAATCACCGCCTGCGCAACCGGCACTGCCGCGTCAATTTGCACCGTTCTTTGCAGCGTAGGCGCCATAATGCCGACGCTGATATGTAACTGCATCATCACCTGCATTTTTGTCTGGTTAATTCCCGCCTGTTCAAAGGAATCCTGAAACTCCACCTGCAACTCCGAAAGCGGTATCACCTGAACAGAAATGCGCGGCCCGATACCTGACAGAACCGTAAGCCCCAGCATGTTGGACAGCGGCACTTGCACCTCGATTTGGTTTTCCTCCGCCAATCTGCTCAAAATCTCATCCGCAATAGTGGAGCGCAGCAAATTCAGTTTTGTCACGTCTGTATGAATGGACTGCACATTGCCCGACGCGTCTTTATCTATGACAATCAAATTCTGAAACCTTCCGTCTTTTTGATTCATGGCAGCGCTGACCGTTTCATTCACCAATTGCATTGTCATGTATTTCACCTTTGCTTCCGCCATGTCCAGCAGCAAACGGTGAAATTTCACGCTGCTGCTTAAAAGCGCCAGAAATATCACGCACAGAACCGTGAATTTCAGCAGTCCGCCGTTTCTGCGTCCCGCGCCCAGCCGAACCCATGCGCGCCTTCGGAATCCTCTCATGCCGCTCCGTCCCTTCTCCGTTTCACATCATCTTCCACCGGATAAAACCAAGGTTGATGGTATACTCCTTTTTATAGTATATGAAACAGTCGGACAGATGTGAACCGGAAAAGCCGCTTCTCTAACGCCGCTTCCGTATGATTCCTACCGGCGTGCTTTGGCTGTCCTGCCCCAGCGGGTTGTCTTTCAAAATTTCCAGCAGCAGCGTCTCGTCCAGCCAGCTATGCGATTTGCCCAAAATATTGCCGCCCAAATCATTGATATCCACTACCAGTACAGGCGTTGCACAAAGTGTTTGGGACAGTGTTCTTGCGACTTTGTCGGGCGCTTCCGGTCCCAGCACCACATAACGGTTGTAGGGCGCAATGGTGTTGGGACAGGGACCGTCTATGGACTGCGCACGGTAGCCTGCCACAAGATAGAACCAGCCTTTCTTGTGCAAAAATTTTCCCACCGCGCCGCACACTGCCGCCCATAATATGCGCAGCCGCCCGCATTCCCGCAGCGCCATTTCCATGGTTTCCGGCATGTAAAGCCCAATGCGTTGCTTGTATTTTGTCACAAACCGGCTGAGCAGAAGCGCCAGCCACGACGGT
>CAMNSU010000178.1 GCA_946555455.1 uncultured Clostridia bacterium
GCAAAGAAGGCATCTAGCGCTCCTTTGCGTTCTACATGTATACAATAATACACCTGTGTTTGGGATTTGTAAATAAAGACTTTTTGTTAAATTGTCAGATTATTTGAATATTTTCTAACGAAAACATTTCGCAAAGTTCTATGGCAGTTTATTCCGGAATGTGACTGCCATTCTAAGTTTCAGAAAATCCATGCTTTGATTCCACCCAACCAACTACAAAGCAGGAGGGTCTGAAACGGTTCTCCTGTACCGGCGGTTTTTTCTTTCACACAACGAGATTGTATCAAGAATAATATCCTTGCCGAGTTTCTGGCAAAGAACCGGGCGGTGGGAATAGAAAAACGCAAAGAAGGCATCCGGCACTCCTTTGCGTTCCACGCGTTCCCGCGTCACTCTTTGTCATTTCTTTTCAACGTGATAATTGCATGACATACCAGCCCAAATACAAAGGAAAAGCAGCCTCCCCCGAACAGGGATGCGCCCCACCCCGCACCTGTCATTGTCATAAAACCGCCAACAAAGAAAATACCGATGCCAAGAAATATGCCGACTGCATAAAACAATCCGATTGCCATGTCGTACTTATTCAATGGTCTTTTTCTCTTTTCTTCATATGTTTCCATTTTCGTGATTACCTCCTCCGCAAAGTCGTCCATGTGAACGCCAAAAAGAAAGCAAATCTCTTTCAACGTAACCAGATCCGGTTCATTGACATCTCTCTCCCAGTTCGATAATGCCTGTCTGGTAACATTTAATTTACCGGCTAATTCTTCCTGCGTCATTCCCGATTGTGTTCGCAAATGACGTATTTGCTTTCCCATCGTCGTATCCGTCTGTTCTCTGTTCAAAAGTAGTTCCTCCTTTCTGCTACTGATTGTATCAGCGATACGTGTCAATAACCAGAAACGAACGCTTGCATTGCGCAAGAAGTTACACGCACATTGCCCTTTTTCAACGATAAAGCGGTCTCCGTATCAGAATCTCAAACAGAATAACCGCCATGACCGCCGTCAGCAGGTCGGAGACTGCCTGTGCCATCAGGACTCCTTGGTAGGCGAACGCTTTGGAGGCGATGAAGAGAACGGCTGCAAAAAGCACCCCCTGTCTGCTGACCGACAGAAGAAAAGCGCCCACCGCTTTTCCTGCCGACTGGAAGGTACAGGTCGTCACAAGCACAACCGCCGTAAACACCATTCCCATCTGCTGCATACGGAGCATGGGAACACCAATTTCTATTATAGAAGCATCCTGCATAAATATCCCGATCATGGCAGGCGCCGCAAGGGAGAGCACTCCCGCGAGCACCGCCGCCGTGCAGCATTCAAAGCTGTATGAAAACCGCAGAATTTCCTTGAGACGCGCATGGTTTTTCGCGCCATAGTTATACCCGACCAGCGGCTGCGCGCCAAAGGCAAAACCCACCAAAACCAGAACGGCAATCAGATTCACCTTCATCACAATGCCCATCGCCGCAACCTTATCATTGCCGTATGGCAAAAGCGACCGATTCGTCAGCGCAATGCCAATGCTCTGCATCAGGTTCGTAATCGATGCTGGAATCCCAATTGCCAGTATCTGCCCCACCTCCACGATATGAATATGGAATCCAGCCGGGTTGATGGAAAGCCGTCTGCTTCTTTTTAACAGAAACCAGACATAAAAGATATCCGCAAAGATATTTCCAATTACAGTCGCAATTGCCGCGCCTGCCGCACCGAGCCCCAACACGGAAATAAAGACAGGGTCCAGAATCATATTGACGACGGCGCCCAATATACTGCCCGTCATGGTCGCCGTCGCAAACCCTTCCGTCCGCAGCAAATTGGACGGTGTAAAGGACAAAATAATAAACGGCGCACCGAGCACGATATAGGTATAATAGCCGGAGGCATAGGAAAGCGTCTCCGCGTCGGCGCCCAGCACATACAGAATCGGTTCGCGAAGCATCATCATCACCGCCGTCACCAAAATCCCACACACAATCGCCGCATAAAAGCAAAAAACGCTTAAGCGTTTCCCGTCCTCATCCTTCTTCTCGCCGAACAGCCGGGAGATAAGGGAACTGCCTCCCAATCCAAAAATATCTCCAAGCGCAATCATCAAGGTAAAAACCGGCGCGCTTAAAGATACTCCTGCCACCAGATTCGTGTTCCCTGTCTGCGCAATAAAATAGGTGTCTACCATATTATAGACCAACGAGACTACCATACTGAGCACAACAGGCAGGGCAAATTTGAAGTACGCCTTCGGCACCGGCGTTTTCTCAAATAATTCATTTTCCATCTTTCCGTCCTCCTGCCCTTGGGGTTTCTACATCGTTTCGCAAAACGCTATGATCTCGTCCATACGCGACGCAGCATCTTCCTTATATTCCACAGAGCATAAACCCAGACTGCCGCAGCACGCAATTTCCAGATGCCCGTAAAAATGTTCTATGCTCTGTATGATTCTCTCGCATTCCTTCATCCCCGGTCCCGTCCGCAAGGCAACGACAGACACAATAAGGTCCGCCCGCTCAAATTCACTGACGATCAGCGGAATATCATCGTTCTGGACACATGCCGCCGCTAAATCCTGAAATATCACCGAATTGTCTTCGCCATGCACAAAGACTCCGGCATATCCGCATACGGTCCGTAGTTAGGAATGACTGCAAAACCCAGCTTTTTATAGACCGCACAGGACTCCGCCAGCAGCTCGCCCGTCTCCAGAATCATCCGCCGATAACCCAACTCCGCCGCCCATTCGATCAGCAAGGAAACGAGCCTGCTCCCGATCCCCTGTCCCTGATATTCGTTAT
>CAMNSU010000179.1 GCA_946555455.1 uncultured Clostridia bacterium
GATTCGGAGGTGTATCGTATGTGTACTAAAAATCAACTTGATATAATATTGAGAAAAATTACTGATTATGCAAAAGAATTGTTTGGTGATAAATTCAAAAATGTAATTCTTTACGGTTCCTACGCGCGCGGCGATTATGATGAGGAATCTGATATTGACATAATGATTATGGTTGATATGTCAAGAGATGAGCTTTATAAGTACCGCAAACTTATGAGTGATTTCTGTGCCGATTTGGATTTGGAAAATAATGTGTTTTTATCTCCTAAATTACAAAGTGTTTCATTTTTTAATGAATGGAAAAATACACTTCCTTTTTATCAGAATGTAATAAAGGACGGTGTATTGTATGCCTAATGAAAATGAGTATAAAGCCGCGCTTTCAAAATACAGACTGGAGAAAGCACAAGAGAGCTTGAAATACGCAAAAATTCTAATGGATAACGGAGGATATGCCGAAGCTGTAAATCGCGCTTATTATTCTATATTTCACGCGACAAGAGCGGTGCTTGCCATTGATGGCGCGGACAGGAAAAAGCACTCCGGCGTTATTTCATATTTTCAAGAAAACTATGTAAAAACGGGCGCTTTTGATAAGGAGTGTTCGTATATTTTGAAAAATGCTTTTAGCATTCGTCAGGAATCTGATTACGAAGATTTTTATGTTGTATCAAAAGACGAGGCGCAAGCACAAATTGATAATGCCGAAACTTTCTTGAAAAAAGTTACAGAATATTTATGTAAACGATAAAACCAGAGCTTGCCCCGTGCGCGGGACAAGCTCCGGTTATCCACTTTATTACAATTATTTTTTCTATCAAAAATCTGTTTGAAACAGTCAAAATCGCTTCACCAAACCGCTGGAAGTGAACAATTTCCCGCTGACGCAAATATTTAATAACATTGTTCACATCCGGGTCATCTGATAGGCGCAGGATGTTATCATAAGTCGCTCTTGCCTTTTGTTCTGCAGCCAGATCCTCCACCAAATCTGCAATCGGGTCGCCTGTTACCTGAAAAGTTGCGGCATCAAATGTCTGTCCGGAAGCTGCTACAGGATAAACGCCTTTACCATGGTCAATATAATATTGGGCGAATGGACTGTTTTCAATTTCTTTTGTTGTCGCATTTTTTGTTAATTGATGTACCAATGTGCTAACCATTTCCAAATGTGCTAATTCTTCCGTTCCAATGTCTGTCAAAATTCCTTTACAAACGTTATCTGTCATAGAAAAACGTTGGGATAAATACCGCAGCGACGCGCCCAGTTCACCGTCCGGCCCGCCGTATTGGCTGATGATAAGCTGTGCTAATTTGGGGTTTGCATGTTTAATATTAATTGGAAACTGTAATTTCTTTTCATATTGCCACATAAATAATGGGTACCTCCTATTGCGCTATGCGCTCAAATTTAATAGATTTTAATTCTCCCACGGCCATGGTCCTTCAATCCAGCACCATTTTTCTAAAGACCGACATTCGTTTGGCGAAATCGGACCATATTTCTGCACAAATTCCGCACGCAGTTCCATTGCTTTTTCTGCAACGCTTTTATGCATTTCCAGTGCTTTCATATCCATTGGATGTGTATCTAAAAATAAGTTCAGTTCTTTTTCTACAAAATCATAGGTCATAAGCTGTTTCATCAGTTCGTCTCTACCTGCCATATGAATCGTCACCTTCCATTCCTCCATTATTATTTCTTAGTTTCCCATTGGACCATATACTTCCATCGGAATATGCAGTGCACGGAACAATGTCCCGTTTTGAAGTGCCTCTTCCGGTGAATATAGATTTTCAAATACCTGTGGAAGAACATAGGCATATCCCAGCCGCATGTTCACCATTGGTGTCATATCATTTACAATTTCTTGCATATAGAAATTCATCCTTTCAGTCAAAAACTTTTTGTATGCCACTTCATACAATAATATGATATGCTGCTAGCAATACAAACGTTATATAGAATTAGATTTATCATATGATATATCCAAAAACTGAAAATTCTCTCCCAAAAATCACTTTTATTTTGTTCATTATGCCGATTGCATAATTGATAAAAATATAATATAATAATAACAATTTCATAAGTTTTTGAAATACGATGAAGAGGAAGAGTAGTGTTCTGGAAGCAATTCAGAGAGCTGTTGGCAGGTGTGAAACAGTTGCGGAACGGATATGAACTGGCCTTGGAGTAGCAAGCTGAAAGAAAAGTAGGCGTCGCCGGCACCTGACCGTTATCACAAGGAGGATATAAGGCTTTTAGCCCGTATCTGCAGAGCGCATTTTCAGCAAGTTTTTGTTTGCTGATATGAATTAGAGTGGTACCGCGTAAGCGTCTTGTCTTTCGTCTCTAAAAAGAGGTGAAGGGCTTTTTTTATTGCTAAAATGACAAGAGAAAGGATGAATGGTCTTATGAAAAACACAGAAAAATATACTCGTGGCTATTTTATGCCGCCGGAACCCTGTAATGACTGGGTAAACAAAACCTATATCGATAAAGCACCTGTTTGGTGCAGCGTTGATTTGCGTGATGGAAACCAAGCGTTGGT
>CAMNSU010000180.1 GCA_946555455.1 uncultured Clostridia bacterium
CGTCATAAAGATTTTTACAAACAAGGCGCTGCCATAGCCATTTTGGGCAGACAACTCAAACATTCTTCCCTGTATATCGCAAAGCTTCAACGCTAATTCATCTATCATTTTGATGCTCCTTTCGCTTCATCAAGGATTTCATCAAAGAACTTACCTTCGCGGCGGTAGTTTTTACAGATGTCGTTTGCAAGTGAAATACCTTTTGCCCTGTTCGCATCTGCAACTGTTTTCATAACAAGTCTTTCCAGATAGGAAAGCGGTATTTCAGTTTCTATGCGAACCGCAGCGCAGCCTTTCTGCGAAACTGCAACATACTGTCTGCCGAGCTGCAATGCCGAAAGACTGTTTACAAGAGCAATATCAGTAACATTTCCGATAAAAAAGTTATCTATCACATAAAACATACGGTCATTTGCAATGCTGCCTATGATTAAATCCTTATCCGCCATCATAGCACGGTATTTCTCATAAAGCTGGGTGCCTTTTATTTTTTCCATCTTGCCGCGGTTATATGCTACCAGCATCGCCCAATCAATATCAGTGTGAACCTCCAGCTGCACCAATGCGTCTATGCATATGGAAACAATATAAAATTTGGATTCTTCATAATCACAAATAAGCGTAAGCGGCTGATTGGGATCAGTCCCCATATAAAAGCCACTGCCAAAATCACACTGTTTACGGCTTTTCGGCATAATATTTCCTACAATTCCCGATTTTGAACCATGATAAAGCAACATTCTGTTTTGCTCCGGCTTAACCTCGCTTGCTGCTTGATTGATTTTATCAAGAATCATTTCATAAACCGGCACTTTTTTATTGCAGCAAATTTCGTATAACTTTGATTGTGCCAATTTATTGGGGACTGCATGACCATTCTCCCAGCGGTTCACTGTTGCAAAGGATACACCAAGCCACTGTGCAAATTCCATCTGACTTATATTGAAATAACTTCTTATTCGTTTTATGATAGCCTCCATAACGCACCTCATAATATAACATTCTCTATATTTAACATAATATCAAACGTTATATTATTTGTCAAGATTTACATAAAATTTATATTTTTTATTCATTTGAAACATCTTGATACAGCAGATAGGTGTCTCTCAAATCAAACATGACATATCTCATCATATACGCCTTTTTGTTGGACACAAAAAAAAGCGCCACAGCCGAAACCATGACGCTTTATGCTTATATTATTGATGCTTCAATACTGTTCTAAACACTTTTCCGGAAATAGAGTTTCATTCTTGTATAAAATCAGCGTGCAAAATTTTAGTCATCTCTACCGCATAACACTTATTTTTTCCACAGATATCAGCGGCGGGAAAGAAATTTTAATACTGCCCTCCGCACCATGCGCGGTAAAATCAAAATACGCCCGTTCTTCTTTGCCGTCTGTACCATTCACGGTCATACCTGCATTGATTCCGCCGTCAATCACTGCCGAGATGGTCAGCTGCGACAGTTTCGGTGCATTCGCCGTGTAATCAACGCACAGCAAACGTCTGCCTGTTCCGCCATAGTGAACTTCTATCTGCTCGTCCGTTTTCGGCTCGGAATATTCAAATACCGTTTCAAGTTCCTCCATTTTATATCGCAGCGACGACTCAAACTTGCCGCCGTTTTCAATGAATCGCGCAAAGGTATGCGTATGCATGATATAATTTAGCAAATTCGCCGCGTTTCTTTGCAGCTGCCCCCTTGTGAGCACGCCGCTTTCAAGTCCTTTTTCAAGATTGCTCTCCAGCGCCGCCGCGTCGCCTGCCAGCATATACACATCACATTGTGCTGCTGCCATATCGCAAAGATTTAATAGTCCGTTCTCCTCTTTGCGTAGTTTCGGCCACCAGTCCGTCATCACCATCCCTGTATAGCCCCATTCCCCGCGCAGGATTGCCGTGTTCAGTTCATAGCTGTTGGACGTCCAATACTCGTTGATAAGATTATACGAATTCATCAGCGATGTTGCCTTTCCCTCTTTTACGCATAATTCAAACGGCTTCAGATATATTTCCCGCAGCGCTCTCTCCGACACCACCGACACGGTCTTATTTCGGCAGAGTTCCTGCGAATTTGCGGCAAAATGTTTCACTGTTGCACTATTGCCGTATATATTCATCCCACGCACCAGCGCCGCACCGATTTTGCCCGTCAGATATGGGTCTTCGGACAAATATTCAAAATTCCTGCCGTTCAGCGGCGAACGGTGGATGTTAATTCCCGGTCCCAATAGAGAATCAAAGCCCTGTGCGCATAGTTCCACACTTGCATATTCATACAGTTTTTCCGCTGTTTCCGTATCCCATGTGCAGGCAATCAGTGTACCGTTGGGCATACTCGTGGCGGTATCTCCGTTATCCATACGGATTCCCGAAGGTCCGTCCGCAAGGCATACGATGGGGATTCCGAATGCAAGAAGTTCTGCTGTGACGCCGCCAAACGTGCCGGTGCTGCCCGGACGAACCTTGGGCGAGGACATTCCTTCCCCTATGATAAGACACCGTAAATCCGTATCGCTCAGTTGCG
>CAMNSU010000181.1 GCA_946555455.1 uncultured Clostridia bacterium
GCGATCACAGTATCTTTGATGGTCTGGGAATCACAAAAGATACAAAATTGTGTGAAGAATATATGGGTAGGTATCCGGTTATTTTTGTATCATTAAAAGGAATCAATGCTGCTACTTATGATAAGGCATTTAATTTTGCCGTTCAGATTATGCAAAGAACAGCTGAAGAATTTCAGTTTCTATCAGATAGTGAATGCCTGAGTGAACATGATAAATCAGTATATAGAGAACTATTGGAAAGCAATATGAGTGAAACTGTATTTTGCGGTGGATTGAAAATATTGTCAAAATTATTAGAGAAGCATTACAGATCGAAAGTAATTCTTTTAATTGATGAATATGATGTTCCGTTAGCGAAAGCATTTGAAAATGGATATTATGATCAAATGATATTTTTAATCCGCAATCTGTTGGAACAGGCGCTAAAAACAAACAACAGTTTGAAATTTGCAGTGATGACTGGGTGTATGCGCATTTCAAAAGAGAGTATCTTTACGGGGCTGAATAACCTGAAAGTATTATCAATTACAGATGAACGTTATGATGAATATTTTGGTTTTACAGATGCGGAAGTAAAAGAAATGCTGAAGTATTACGAAATTGAAGATTATTATGAAGACATCAAAAACTGGTACGATGGGTATCGTTTTGGCAGTACGGAAGTATATTGCCCTTGGGATGTATTGAACCATTGTGATAAAATCAAAGACCATGCAAATGTGTTTCCGGAAAACTATTGGATCAATACCAGCAGTAATGACGCTGTTAAGAAATTTATTCAAATGTCTGACAATGTTACAACCAAACGGGAGATTGAAAATCTGCTTTCCGGTGAGGAAATTACCAAAGAAATTCATCAGGAACTTATCTATCCGGAAATGTATCAGTCGTTAGAGAACGTCTGGAGTCTTTTATTTATGACAGGATATTTAACGCAGCGTGGAAGGGTTGATGCAAAACGGTATAAACTTGCAATACCAAATCTGGAAATTCGGGATATTTTTGAAACGCAGATTATGGAATACTTTAAAGAGAGTGTAAAAAAAGACGGAGATACGTTAAGTGGATTCTGTGATGCGTTGAAAAACGGAGAAGAAAAGAAGGTAGAGGATATTTTTGAAAGCTACCTGAAAAAAACCATCAGTCTCCGGGATACGTTTGTGAGGAAGGCGAGGAAAGAGAACTTTTATCATGGGATACTGCTTGGAATCTTAGGCGTGAAAGAAGGCTGGGGTGTATTTTCCAATCAGGAAACCGGCGAAGGATACAGCGATATCCTGATAGAAACGGAAAATAGTGAAATGGCGATTTTGATAGAAGTGAAATATGCCAATGATGAAACTCTTGATCAGGCTTGTGAAAGGGCGTTAAAACAGGTAGAGGAAAGGAAGTATGACGAGGAACTTCGGGGAAACGGAGTGGATAAAATCTTGAAATATGGGATTGCGTGTTATATGAAACGATGTAAAGTAAAGCTGGCAGATTCATGATACATGAATTTTATATTGCCTACGATAAACTGGGATTTCTAACTGTCCACGCAGTTTTTTATAAAACCTATTGACATTTTTCTATGTGTTGCATATGATAACATATGGATATTTATCTATGAGAGGTGGTTTTGGAAGATGGACGAAAGAAGAACTGCGGCAATCTTCAAAGCATTTTGTGATGAAAACCGCATTAGGGTTATAAAGCTGCTGCGTTCGGGGGAAAAATGTGCCTGCAAGCTGTTAGAAGAAATCAATGTAACACAGCCTACACTTTCCCACCATATGAAAATTCTTTGTGACGCTGAAATTGTTATCGGGCGTAAAGAAGGAAAATGGACGCACTATTCCATTTCAGAAAAAGGCGTAAAGCAGGCAAAGGAATGTTTGGAGCAGTTGACAACACTTGATGTTGAATACAAAAACAAGTCGTGCTGTGAAAAGTGAGGAAGTTTATAGATTACTTTTCCGCGCGACTTATAAAACCGCCAATATATAGACATATTTCAATGTAACTATGTGAAAGGAGCTTTTTATGGAAGCATTAAAAATTGGTTGGGACTTTTTCCAAAATGAAGTCCTTGGTATGGGTTGGCTGAGTAGGCTCATATCAACTGTATTGAATACCTGCGGTTTAGATACTACAAGCAGAGTAGGCGGCACCATTCAGTTCTTTATTTACGATACCATAAAAATTATGGTACTGCTTGGCGTGTTGATTTTGATTATTTCCTATATTCAAAGCTATTTTCCACCTGAACGAACAAAAAAAATACTTGGAAGATTTCAAGGAATATGGGCAAATATCATCGCCGCATTACTAGGTACGGTAACGCCGTTCTGTTCGTGTTCCTCTATTCCGTTGTTTATTGGATTTACAAGCGCAGGTTTGCCGCTTGGCGTTACATTTTCTTTCTTGATTTAATCGCCAATGGTTGACCTCGGAAGTCTTGTACATTTGATGATCATTTTAGGCTGGAAAGTTGCCGTTTTGTATGTCGTTCTGGGCTTGGTAATTGCTGTTGTT